>LJUP01000042.1 GCA_001303955.1 Bacteroides sp. SM23_62
CCGGATTATATTGCCACCGAGGATATCCCCGATGTTGTCGCCAAAACAGATTTAACGCTTGCAGAGCTTCATCAATATGTCTATGCCCTGCCGGTTTCCTCCCTGGTCAGCGGGTGCCTCACCATGGAACACCTGGAGCATAATGTGGGTGTGCTGCAAAATCTTAAAAGGCTTTCGGAAGGGGAAATGGCCCGCCTCGTGGAGATTGCCAAGCCCTATGCAGGCATGTATGTGGAGAACTACAAACGCCTGATAGAATGAAATCAGGAAAAACAACCGTTAATCAAAATTAAATGATAAAAAAAGTAATCACCTTCGGGGAGATCATGCTGCGCCTGGCGCCCCCCGGATACCTCCGGTTGACCCAGACTACGGAACTTACAGCCACCTTTGGCGGAGGAGAAGCAAATGTGGCGGTATCTCTTGTACGGTGGGGAAAGACTGGGCATCTATTTCCTGGAAACCGGTGCCGTGAGCCGTGGCAGCAAGGTTATTTATGACAGGGCCAATTCAGCCATTGCTACCATTCAAAAAGGGATGATCGACTGGGATAGGGTCTTTGAAGGTGCCACCTGGTTTCACTGGACAGGCATCACACCTGCCATATCACAGGGAGCTGCCGACGTATGCCTGGAAGCCATTCATACGGCCAATGAAAAGGGCCTCACCGTCTCATGTGACCTCAATTACCGGAAAAACCTCTGGAAATACGGGAAGACAGCGGGACAGGTAATGCCTGCACTGGTGGCAGGCACAGATATCATCCTGGGTAATGAAGAGGATGCCGAGAAAGTCCTTGGCATCAGTCCCACAGGTGTTGATGTAACAGCCGGACACGTGGAAGGCGCGGCCTACGAGTCTGTTTCAAAACAGATCATGGAAAGGTTTCCCGGGTGCAGGAAGGTGATCACCACCCTGCGGGGCTCCGTCAGTGCCAATCACAATACCTGGTCCGGCGTACTTTGGGATGGGGAAAAACTGTATGAGGCACCCACCTACCAGATCACACATATCGTCGACCGGGTAGGGGGCGGTGATTCATTCATGGGTGGATTGATCTATGGTTTGCTTACCTGGCCCGGTGACGACCAGCAGGCCCTGAATTTTGCAGTGGCAGCCTCCTGCCTGAAACACACCGTCTACGGTGATTTCAATCAGGTCACCGTAGACGAGGTACTGAAGCTGATGGAAGGTGATGCTTCCGGCAGGGTTACCCGGTAACCGGGACCGATCACCAGGTGATTCCGTGGCTGGGGACTGTTTTAAAATTTTCCGAATTTCAGGGTGATGCCTCCCGAGAATCCATGCAGGACATTTTCAGGCGTATCGTACAGCCTGATATCGGAGGTATAACGGTAATAGCCCCCGATGGCCAGGCGGAAGAACCGTACGATATTGAATTCGAGTTCAATACCGGGTTCAAGCACGAAGTACCCGGTGGCCTCTTCAACAAAGTAATGTGATTCATCCCAGTCATAGGGATTGTAGGTCGTCGTATAGGCAATCCCACCAGCACCGACAAGTACCGGGATAGAAACATGGACCGGGAATTTGGGAAAAAGGATAGGTTCCAGGAGCAATCCGCCATATCCCCCCGCCAGGTTGACATTCCTGCCACCTGCAATATCCGGGTTATAATGATAGTCATTCAGGAATCCTAGTCCCCCGAAACCCAGGGCAAATCCATGTCCGATGACCCAGGCTCCGCGCCCTCCCATGATGAAGGCATCCTTGCCATCGATACTGGAGTACCTGATATCCAGCGCCCCATATCCGCCATGCGAGATATGCCTGTCTCCAAAAAGGGTCTTAAGTTCTCCGTTTTCTTCCTGTGCATGCAGCAATGGCACGGTTAAAGCCATACAAAGCAGGGTAATGATCTTTTTCATGATTATCTTGTTTAAAATGTATATTTCAGTGTAAATGCAACATCCCAGACACTCATCCGGAAAAATTCAAACCATGATAACTCAACAAAGGGTTTATAGTCAAGGCCGACCTGTACCGGGATACCAGGAAACTGGTATTCGATCCCCAGGTAGCCATCCATTCCTATCAGGGGTGAAAATTTCTTATCCGGGTAATGGAAGTGCCTGTTTAGGAATGTATATGTATGGGTAAAGGTATATCCAAGGTGCCCCCCATATCCGTATTTGACAGAAAATCCATCGGATAACTGCCACATGGCGGGCCTGAAATGCTCACGCAGGATGGTGAACTGCAAACCGCCCTGGCGGAAGCTTAATAATCCTTCGTAAGCCAGCTCCGGATTCAGGAACTGCCGGTAGGTCACCCCGGAGGTGAGTCCCCCGCGGATCCCGACCGACCGTGAGAAATCCTGACCCGCGACCTGGATGGATAAAAAAATCAATATGGTAGTGATTAGGTGTTTCATTTTCGTATTGTTTCAGCACACCGTTAATTGCTGTTAAGGACAGCGCCGGTCCCGGTAATGTTTGCAGATACACTTGGATTACCCTGGTAATAGATATTTCCGCTGCCTGAAATGTAGGCGGTAAGGAGCTTTTCAACTTTCACCTGCATACTGCCGGAACCCGAAATATTGGCGATGCAGTTAACCGACTCAAGATGGAAGGCTTTGATCATGCCTGAACCAGTGATATCCAGGTCAGCATCAACCGTTTCACCCCAGAATATCATCTCACCGGAACCGGTGATCAATGCGTCGAGCAGCCCTGTATTCAGTCCCCTGAGATCAATCAGACCGGACCCTGTCAAATGGACCGTGAGTTCATCGGCTTCTATATTATCCCCGGTGATCATCCCCGAACCTGTCAGGTTAAGGTACTCCACCTGGGGCATATGGACCGTTATCCTGATGGGATTGTCCGAGCGCAGGCACTTCCTGGTACCCTGGTCCACGATAAGCGTATTCCCGCTTACCCTGGTCCGGATATACTGGATGAGATTTTCGTCCGCCTCTAATGTAATTCCGAAATCGGCATCCGGCACGATGAATACATCGAACTCACCCTCTGAGACCACGCCGGTAAAGCCTTGGATCGTCCGGGTCTCTTCTCCGGGTACACCGTTTCCCCTCAGGCAGGACCAGGTGCTTTCACAGGCATATGCCAGGACTGTCAGGACAGCCAGGAACGCAACTCTAACTATACTTCTTGTTTTCATTATATACTGGTTTAAAATTATGGATTGTTGTTATCTTATCTGTATGTTAATGATACATTTCTTTGGAGCCTTGATCTTCACCTGTGAGCCGGCGTTTGGATTGGGGCCGACCATGCCTTTCAGGTGGACCGCCTCGACTTCCTGGTCAATGACCTCAAGCTTGCCATATTCGTCGGGCAATTGAAGGACCACGTCTTCATGTTTTAGCACTTCCAGCTGGTAACTGGTTTTCCTGTTGAAGATCATTCTGAGGTCAGCATTTTCGGTATTAATGTTGATGAAAGAAAACTGATTGGCTATGGAATCCACTTTCAATGCACCGTATTTCGGATTGTAATTGATCTCTTCCCCCAACCGGTAGAGCCAGATATCAGAGAACCAGCTTTCCCCGAAAAGGTTGTCGACACGGCTGACCGTAAACTTATCCCTGCGGGAAATGGTTTTCAGGATCTCGGCCTCATAGATCCTGATCTTTGAGGACTTGCTTTCAATATTCAACTGCTTTGCTTTTTGAATCTCGATATCCGCATAGGCAATATTCAGCTTGGCATTGTTCAACTCGTTGATGATCCCATTCCCGAAATTCAGGCTGATGTTTGATTCCCCTTTCAGGCTGTTTGCTTTTATATCTCCGTTCGACAGATTCACACTGACGCTGCCCTTCATATCATCGATATAGATATCCCCGTATTTGTTGGATATGGTAATATTCAAACTGGGAGGAACATGAACCGTATAATCGATCTTCACCTGGTTTTTGGAAGGTATGATCTCCTTCAGGTCGGAGAAGAAACTGCCGCCCCTGCCTCCAAAGTCCGTGCGTGCTATGATATAATACTTGGTGTCGGTAAATTCAAAATCTACACTCTTTTTGAGCTTTTCAAGTTTTGAGGTGCTGCTCGATTTGATGAACAGATCAATTTCTATATGCACAGAATCCTTTTTCCAGGGCACTACATGGACAGTCCCGTACTTATTTGTCACATCCAGTCTCGTTTCCGCGTTGGCCGGGAAAGACCGTACAATTTTCTGCCTGTCCGTGTAGGTCTGCGCCCCGACACCAGGCACGACGACAGACAGGATCGCAGCAAGTACCATATACCTGCTAAATTTCAACTCCAGCATTTTCATCTTCATTGTTTTTAGAGGATTCATCCATGTACTCCAGCAGATCTTCAAGGATCTGGATTTTCAGTATATAATTCTGGATCATTGCTTCTACCACCTCATCGTTTGCTATATTGTCACGCAGGTCTTTCTGAAGCTCGCCATAGATACTGTCGAGTTCAGAGAGATCCTGCTGAAGTGATTCTCCCAGTTCAGGGTTCGTTTCAAGGAATGGCTCGATCTGGCTTATCTTTTCGTTCAACAGGTTTGTATAATATATTTCTGCCTCCTTTAGTTCAGGAATGTTACGGATGATTTCATTTTCTTCCTGCCCGGCCATCATGTCCCTGCGCTGGTGCAGGTATTCCTGTATGCCGAAGGAGGCGCCGAATATCAGGATTACCGCAGCGGCTCTCCACATTATGCCTTTCCACCCGATCCGGAAGGTCTTTTTGCCCTGGATATTGGCCTCAATGCCTGCCCAGAGCTTTTCATCCGGTTCATAAAGATCAAACTGATCCCTGTTATCACTGATGAATTGTTCTAACCTGTCTTTCATCATGGTCGTTTTTTAATAATTCCTTGATTTTCTGTTTGGCCCTCAGGTACTGGCTTTTTGACGTAGATTCAGAGATATTCATGATCTGTGATATCTCTCCATGGTCATAACCCTCCAGGGCGTACAAGCTAAAGATCACACGGTAACCGTCCGGCAGTTTTTCCACCGCATGGTGAATGCGCTGAACATCGAGTTCAATCCCGCTGTATTCTTCCTCTTCATCCCCAGCATCAGGTTCCACAGGATGTTCCGGGAACACCAGGTCAACTTTCTTTTTATTGATCACATTGATGCACTTATTGATGACGATCCGTTTCAACCAGGCTCCAAATGATGATTCATATCTGAATGAGGTGAGTTTCATAAATGCATCTGTAAACGATTCCTGTAATAAATCTTCTGCTTCTTCCCTGCTGTTTGACATGCGGACACATATATTGAACATGGCTTTGGAATACAGCTTATATAACTGAAACTGAGCCCTGGGATTTCCCTCTTTACTTAGTTCAATGATTTCCCGGTGTATGTCCTGGTAAGCCGCAGTCAATTTTACTTATGTGTTTCTGTTAAAAAGGACAGAGAAAAAAGATTGCAGTTGCACATAGGTGCAAAAATCTGTTATGGAAATTACATGATTTGGTACGGAATTGCAAAATGGGGCTATTTCTTGCCTTTCATGATGATCCTGTTCAGCGTATACAGGAAGATCAGGAGGGAGAAGAAATAGGCTATCCGGGCGATATAATCACCATGCCTGGTATAAAACGTGAGTTTGTCATTGACATTCAGCTCACCCCTGAGGGCATCAGGTTCCCAGTAGTTGGTACGCTGGAGGACCTGTCCTTTCTGATCGATCAGAGATGTAATGCCTGTATTGGCAGAACGTGCAACACTTCGGCGGGTTTCAATGGCCCTGAGCCGGGAATAACTATGATGCTGCCTGTGGCCCGGGGTATCTCCCCACCATCCGTCGTTGGTAATGACAAATATGAAACCGCCATCTTCTTTGAAATAGTCCGTGACAAATTCACCGAAAATGGATTCATAGCATATGACCGGTGCAATACCGGTGGAATCGTCACGGGAATAGAGATTTTCCCTGAAATCCTGCATACCATTGCTCCGGAAGGTCCCGCCCAGCCGGATGGTCAGCTTTCGCAGGAAACCCAGGTATTCGGGATAGGGCATGGTTTCCACCCCGATCACAAGCTTGGATTTAATATAAACCTGCTCAACCAGTGAGGTATCCACCTGTGCGGCGGCATTGTACATATCGTACCAGGCATCTGAACCGGAGAGAGGCCGGGCAGTTGTGCTCTTTTCCTCCCCGGCAGGATACAGTTTATAGTAGGTGAGTCCGACGATAAAATGTGATTTCGGGTATTTTACCCGGACAAAATCGTATATCGATTGCATGCTCTTGTTTGTATACAGGCTCTCTTCCCAGATGTTGTCATTGATAAAGGTTTCCGGGGCGACGAAGTAATCTGTTTCCGGGGTGCCCAGAGAGTCTGCCAGTCGCAGCAGGATTTCCATCTGCCGTTCCATTTCCATTCCACCGAACTTGGCTCCGTACGGGTCGATGTTTGGTTGCAGCACCACGATCTCCCTGGGATCTTGTTTTTCCTTGTAGGTGCCGAACCGGATGAGGGACAAAATGACGGGGATCAGGATAACGCCTATCAGTATGGAGGTCTGGATGGCCATATGCTTAAGTGTCCGGTGTTGAATAAAATGCTTGAGGAGGGAGAATCCCAGCACATTTACCAGCAATACCCAGAAAGTGCCACCGAAAGTACCTGTATATTCATACCACTGGATGATATGGATATCATTGGCGAAACCGTTCCCAAGGTTAAGCCAGGGCCAGTTAATCTCCCCGTACATATAGAAATGTTCGAATACCAGCCAGTATGCAATCAAGGCAAAGTGGCCGGTCCCGGTACTGGTATTTCTCCGGGTAATATGGACCAGCCAGAATACCAGGGACATCAGCAGGGAATTTACGATAATGGCCACAAACATCCCCGGTATGGTTGCATTCCAGATCCACCAGGTGGTGGAGAGATTCCACAGGAAAAAGCTTATGAATGCGTACAGGAATGCTTTATGCGGCCTGTGTTCCAACCTGTTCTCATAGAGGTAATCCTCGACAAATAACAGCGGGATAAATGCAAATAAAAGGATGAGTCCCGAACCGAATTCATACCAGGCCGGTACCAGCAGGAGGCCGCTGAGGACGGAAAGGTATAAGAGCCGTGATTTTTTCATACAGACGGTAAAGATATTATTTATTTACCAGGTATACTCCCAGGAGGATAACAGCAATCCAGCATAGCTGCATGAGGCGGATGCTCTCACCGTCAATAATGCCCCACATAATGGCAAAAAGCGGGATGATATAAGTGACCGAGGTGGCAAACAGGGTGGTTGTATATTTGATCAGGTGGTTAAAGATCAGCACGGCAATCACGGAACTGAACAGGGCCAGGATAGCAATATAAAAGAGATTAAGCACGTAGTCAGGTGTCTGTGAGACAGGTGTAAAATCTGTGAAAAGCAGGTAAATACCTGCGACCGGTCCCGTAAACAGAAAAGCCAGGCTGGTAATTTCGAGGCTTGTAAGCTGCATTAACTTGAACTTGATTTCGTTCACGTTTATCCCATAACAGATAGTGGCGGCAACAATAAGAAGGGCAAATACATTAATGCCTTTCAGCATATTCAGATCCCCGTTCCACATGAGTCCGACAGCCCCCATCAATCCCAGGAAAAGCCCGGCCACATTCATCCACCTGGCACTGCTCCTGTATGCCAGGAGTCCCACGATAAGCGTAAACAGCGGGGTCAGGGAGTTCAGCATACCGGCCAGAGAGCTGTCTATCCTGGTTTGGGCCTTTGTGAACAGGAAAGCCGGGATGGCGAAGCCGATGATGCCTACGATGATCAGGGATTGAACATTATCCTTCCGGATCGCCTTGATGTTTTTAATGGTAACGGGAAGCATGAATACAAAACTGAAGAAGATCCTGAAAGCAGCGACCTGCGTATGGCTGTATGATTCCAGTCCCTTTTTCATAAGGATGAAGGAAGTCCCCCAGATCAAAGAGAGGAATAACAAAATAGCCCATTGCCAGGCTTTATTCTCAAGCTGGATCTTCTGTTGCCTCATCCTGTAATGAAATAAGTTGCAAATATAGCCAAGGTGAAAATCTTAACATGAAGAAAATCGGATTATTATGGGATATTTCATTATTTTGCATTCATTACGTTTTCATTTATTCCTCGAATCCATGATCCCTGAGATTTTTATAAAAGGTATCCTGATCGGATTGCTGGTTTCTGCTCCACTGGGACCAATCGGGGTTCTGTGTATCCAGCGGACATTGAACAGGGGATATATGTCGGGATTTGTATCGGGACTGGGAGCCGCCGCGGCCGATATTATTTTTGCCGTCATCGCCGGTTTCGGGCTGACCATTATCATTAATTTCATCGAGGAAAAACATATTTATTTTCAGATACTTGGCGGATTATTTGTATTGTATATCGGAGTGCGGATATTCTATACAAATCCGGTAAAACAACTTCGGCTCCAGCGCCTGAACAAAACCCGCCTTTCACAGGATTTTGCCTCGGTTTTCCTGCTGACCCTTTCAAATCCCATGGCCATCTTTCTGTTCATCGCCATCATGGCGGCCATAAAAGTGGCCAATGATGCCCTTACCATTTTTGAAATACTGATCCTGACTGCGGGGATTGCAGGCGGGGCCATCCTGTGGTGGTTCATCCTTGCATCCATAGCCAACCGTTTCCGAAAGAGGATCAGGCTGAAAAGCATATGGTGGCTGAATAAAATAACCGGTTCGGTGGTGGTACTTTTCGGGATCGTTGTCCTGGCGAGCGTGTGGATAGTAAAGTGAATTATATGCGATCCAGTACCTGTTTTGTGATTTTTTTTAGCGGGACTATTCATTTTTGGCTTATATTTAACGCATATATAACATTGTCTTAAAAGGGCATGAAGTTAATTGATACAGATGAGCTCCTGCAGGCTGCAAGGGTAAAGGGAATAGCAGGTGAGAGTGCAGCCAAGTTCCTGATGTTACTGCTCCGTTTCCGGAGAATCAACAAAATTTACGCTGAGAACAGCATGAGGTCCGGCATGGACTTTATCGATTCAATGAATGAGGAATTAGGGATCCGTTATGAGATCAGTAAAGAAGAACTTGACAAAATCCCCCTGAAGGGTGCATTCATTACGGTATCCAACCATCCCTTTGGCGGGATCGACGGACTTCTGCTGATCAAGCTGATCGCCTCGATCCGCCCCGATTACAAGGTCCTGCCCAACTTTCTGCTGCAACGGATGGAGCCTGTCAGTAAAAACATCTTTCCATTCAATCCCTTTACCGGACAGGGCCGCTTAAAGGATGTATTTGACCACCTTGAAGAAGGGAAACCCATTGGTGTTTTTCCAGCCGGGGAAGTCTCCTGTTTCAACCAGGATATACAGGCCATAACCGATCCACAGTGGCAATATCCGGTGTTAAAAATGATCAAGAAGGCAGGGGTGCCGGTACTGCCCATCTATTTCCGGGGAAAGAACAGCAGGTTCTTTCACCTTCTGGGAAGAATACATCCCAAGCTGCAAACCCTCAAACTGCCCTCGGAGTTCTTCAAGCAGCGGAAAAGGGTCATCAATATCAGGATTGGTGCACCCATCACATCCAGGGAGCAGTATGAATTCAGTGATATAGCAAGGTATGGACGGTACCTGAGGACCAAAACTTATGCCCTTGGAACCTCACTGGAAGTGAATAAATTCTTTTCGGTCAGCCGAGGAAGGCTCAAACGGGAAGAACCCATTGCTGATCCGGTTCCGGTGCAGAAGATTGAGGCAGAAATTGCCCGGGTTATGGGCCGCTATTCATTATTCAAAATACAGAACTACAATGTGATCTGTGTGCCTTCCGTCGAGATCCCGAATATCATGAATGAGCTGGGCAGGCTTCGTGAGATTACCTTCCGTGACGTCGGGGAAGGGACCAACCGGGCGATGGACATCGATGAATATGATCTGTATTACCACCAGCTCTTTATCTGGGATGATGAGCAGCGGAAGATCGTAGGGGCCTACCGGGTTGGAAAGGGAAAAGAGATCATGGATATCTACGGGATCAGGGGGTTTTATATCCAGAGCCTTTTCCGGATGCACCGGCGCATGTATCCCATACTTACCCAGGCCCTGGAACTCGGCCGGTCCTTTATTGTCCCGGAATACCAGCGACGACCCTTGCCCCTGTTCCTGCTCTGGAAGGGGATCCTTTACTTTCTTATTAAAAACCCTGAGTACCGTTACCTGGTGGGACCGGTTAGTATCAGCAACCGCTTTTCAGATTTCTCCAAGGAGCTGATAATTAAATTTATTACCGAGTATTATTACAATGACAAGATCGCCAGGTATATTCGTCCCCGCAGAAAATTCACCGTATCCCTTCATCACCTTGATACAGATATACTGATCGAAAGCGCCAGTGACCTGAACAAGTTTGACCGCATCATCAAAGACATCGAGACGGCACAGTACAATATGCCGGTACTGCTTAAAAAGTACCTGAAACAGAACGGGCAGATCGTTGGTTTCAATATCGATCCCAAATTCAATAATGCACTGGACGGATTGTTGATCCTTGACCTGTTTGATGTGCCTCCCAACACCATTGCAGCCTTATCAAAAGAGGTGAACGACGAGGGTATACTCGAACGTTTCGCATCTGCGGACCTTGGACAGGCAGAAGTAGGATCCGGAGATGATGTGCTTCATGGCCCAATATCTCCTCTGACTACCCTGTAACAGTCGTTTTTTGGGGATCGTTTTACATATACCAGGATAGCATGTCTCAGAAAGTCGTTTTACAGGTCATCATCCTTTTTGTATCATTCACAATCTCCGGTTGTAAAAATAATTCCGGGAAGGAGATTTCCACCAATGAAGCTGACAGGTTGCACCAGTCTTTATTAACCATTGATTCCCATACTGATACACCTTTAAGGTTCTCCAGGCGAAGCACTGATCTCAGCAAAAGATCCGATCCCCGCAGAAGAGGGGGAAAGCTCGACTTTCCCCGAATGCAGGAAGGTGGGCTTGATGGGGTGTTTTTTGCCGTTTTCGTGGGACAGGGACCACGGACCCCTGAAGCGCATGAAAAAGTGAAAGGGGAAGCATTGATGCTGTTTGATTCCATACATGCTGTGGTGAATCACAGTGCAGAACTTGCTGCCATAGCCTTATCCGCCGGTGACCTGGTGTCGATCAATCGACAGGGCAAAAAGGCGGTATATATTGGCATTGAGAATGGCTATCCTGTCGGAAATGACCTATCGCTGCTAAGCAGGTTTTATGATCTGGGTGCCAGGTATATTACACTCTGCCACTCCCGGAACAATGATATCTGCGATTCATCCACAGACAAGGATGGGCCAGAACATGGAGGACTCAGTGATTTTGGCAGGGAGGTTGTGCGGGAGATGAACCGCCTGGGGATCATGATAGATGTATCTCATATATCTGATGAGGCATTTTTTGAAGTAATAGAGATCAGTAGGTCGCCTGTCATAGCTTCCCATTCCAATGCCAGGGCGGTTCGTGACCATCCGCGCAACATGTCAGATGAAATGCTGCTGAAACTTGCCGAAAACGGCGGTGTCATCCAGCTCTGCCTGGTGAGCGAGTATGTAACTGAAATACCAGCTTTTCCGGAAAGGGATTCTGCCATGGAGGCACTATGGGCAAAATATGATCGCTGGAACGAGATGGATGACAGTGCAAAGCTGGCACTGGAACAGGAATATTATTCCATCAACAGTAAATACCCGCCTGAGCTGGCTACTGTCTCCCAGTTCTGTGATCATGTGGATCATATCGTCGATCTGATCGGGATCGATCATGTCGGGTTCGGATCTGATTTTGACGGTGGGGCCGCGTTAGAGGACTGCTATGATGTCACCGGACTGCCCAATGTGACCCATGAACTGCTGAGAAGGGGCTATTCCTTAAGGGATCTTAAAAAGTTCTGGAGCGGGAATCTGCTGCGGGTCATGAAAGAGGTTGAGAAAGTGGCTGGATAAATTAAAAAAGGGACCCCGTCTCCGGCGTCCCCTTTAAACCAACCAATAACTAATAACTAATTCATGAACCAAATCTATTGTTAACCTCAGTCCAGTTTATCACATTCCAGAAAGCCTCAATGTACTCGGGCCTCCTGTTCTGGTATTTCAGGTAATAGGCATGCTCCCATACATCGAGTCCCAGGACAGGCAAGCCCTTCACTTCAGCAAAATCCATCAGCGGATTGTCCTGGTTTGGCGTTGAAGTAACCACCAGTCCGCTGTCCGTCTTCACCAGCCATGCCCAGCCGGAGCCAAAACGGTTGGCAGCCGCATTTGAAAACTGGCTCTTGAATTCATCGAAGCTTCCAAAGGCTTCGTTAATAGCCTTCAGCACTGCGCCTTCAGGCCTGCCTTCACCATTCGGGGACATCACTTCCCAGAACAGATTGTGGTTGTAAAAACCACCGCCATTATTTCTGATGGCTGCTCCGTGTGATCCAGCCCCTGCCAGGATCTCCTCTATGGGCAGATCCGCCAGCGGACTACCTTCCACAGCGGCGTTTAATTTACTGGTGTAGCCGCCATGGTGCTTGCTGTGGTGTATCTCCATGGTACGGGCGTCGATATAGGGTTCCAGCGCGTTATAATCGTAATTTAAATCGGGTAATTTGAATGCCATTGCTCGTTTGTTTTATATTCCTGATGCAAATATATAATTATTTAGACTAAATAAAAATAGATACTTAAGATTTAAGGTTTTTTTAACGGATAACTGTTATCTGACATGATCCAAACCTGCTTTTTATCATTTCTGATCATGTAATTATCCATTATTTTAGCGATGGTATTCAACAGCTTAAATAACATGTTAAAAAATACGCTATTCGTACCCAGGGCGGTCAATGAACCTGTTAAAGAGTACCTGTCTGGTTCACCCGAAAGGGATGCCTTGAAAAGGGCACTGGATGAGGTCTATTCGAATGTTAGAGAAATCCCTATGTTCATCGGGGGCAAGGAGGTAAAATCGAATAAGATACTGCCCATTTATCCGCCTCATAAGATCAGTCACAAAATTGGCGAATACCACCAGGGATCCGCCGGGCACGTGAACATGGCCATTGAAGCAGCCCTTGCGGCCCGGGAGTCATGGGCCAGCCTCTGCTGGAAGCATCGTGCATCCATTTTCCTCAAGGCTGCCAGTCTGCTGGCGGGCCCCTACCGTGCAAAGATCAATGCAGCGACCATGATAGGCCAGTCCAAGACCGTTCAACAGGCGGAAATTGACTCAGCCTGTGAGATCATTGACTTCCTGCGTTTCAATGTCCAGTATATGGAGGAGATTTATAACAACCAGCCTGAGTCAACTGAACATGAGTGGAACAGGATCGAACAACGCCCACTGGAAGGGTTTATTTTTGCCCTTACTCCGTTCAATTTCACTTCCATTGCCGGTAATTTGCCTTCAGCACCAGCCATGATGGGTAATGTCGTAGTATGGAAAGCATCGAAGACCCAGGTTTATTCCGCTTCGGTGTTGATGGAGGTATTCCGCGAAGCGGGGGTGCCTGATGGCGTAATCAACCTGGTATTTGCATCCGGACCAGTGATCGGGGATATTGTTTTGAACCATCCGGATTTTGCAGGGATACATTTTACCGGATCCACAGGGGTATTCAACGGGATATGGAAGGCTGTCGGTAATAATATCGAAAAATACAAAACCTACCCGAGGCTTGTAGGGGAAACGGGAGGCAAGGATTTTGTCATGGTCCATCCATCTGCCAATGTACAGCAGGTAGTAACTGCATTGACGCGGGGTGCATTTGAATACCAGGGACAAAAATGTTCTGCAGCTTCCCGTGCCTATATTCCGGAAAGTATGTGGGAGGATGTGAAGGCGGGACTAGAAGCCGATCTCAAATCCATTAAAATGGGCGCTCCTGAGGATTTCACAAATTTCATGTGTGCGGTCATTGATGAAGCTTCTTTCGATTCGCTGGCAGGTTTCATCGAAAGGGCAAAGGAAGATAAGGATGCGGATGTGATCATCGGAGGTAATTGTGATAAATCCGAGGGATACTACATCGAGCCAACCATAATACAGGCCAGGGATCCCAAATACATCACCATGGTGGAAGAGCTGTTTGGCCCGATTCTCACCATTTATGTTTACAAGGATGGCAACTATGAGAAAACCCTTGACCTGCTGGACGAAACTTCACCTTACGGTTTGACGGGTGCTGTTTTTGCAGGGGACAGGCAGGTCATTCAGTCGACCACAAAAAGACTGGTCAATGCTGCGGGAAATTTCTATATCAATGACAAACCTACCGGGGCTGTAGTTGGACAACAGCCATTCGGCGGGGCCAGGGCATCGGGGACCAACGACAAGGCTGGATCTTATCTGAACCTGCTTCGCTGGGTATCCCCGAGGACGATCAAGGAGAACTTCCTGCCCCCGGTTGACTACAGGTATCCTTACATGCAGGAGTAGGGCGTGTTGAAAAAAAGCCGTGCCGCTTCTTGATTTATTGCCTAATTTAGTCGCATGAAGTGGTCATTTTTAAGGCGGGATTCCATCATCATGAAAGGCCTCAGGAATAAATACCTGATCGCCGTCCTGGTGTTTCTGGTCTGGCTCCTGATTTTTGACAACAACAGCCTGATCGACAGGGTCAAGTACCTACATACACTGCATGAGCTGGAAGAAGAAAGGCAATATTACCTGCAGAGAGTTGAAGAAGATTCCAGGCGGCTGAACGAATTGAAAACGGACCGGGAAAACCTCGAGAAATTCGCCCGCGAGCAATACTTCATGAAGAAGGAAAATGAGGATGTTTTTGTAATCGTGGAAGAAGAGTGAACACCCTTCACTACCCTTTCTGGATCTCTCTTAAATACAGCAGTAGATCCTTTGCATTACCTGCAGGCTGAAATCCCGGATCCGTCCTGGATATAAATTCCCTGGCCGCGGCCAGTACGGTTATCCGTGAATAATGATGCTGGTGGGCATAATTCATGTATTTCAGGGTACGGAACATATTGAACCAGCGGTAAAACCGCTTAATGAATGTGGATTCCCGGGCACTGTTCCTGCGGATCTCCTCCATCCTTGAAATGAATTCATGTTGAATATATGCTCGCACAGCAGCAGGATAGTTTTCCAGTACAAGTTGCCATGATTGCTGGTTTGCAGTATAAAGCGAAGGGACACTGGACAGGAATTCCTTCAGGTCAGAAAACACATCCGGATGGTAAGTTTTAAGTTCGGCGGTTTCCCCCCGTTGAAATTTGCCGATCACCGGTCCGGTCCCAAATCCAACACGGTCCGATGGCCTGGGTGAAGGCATTACACGGGTAGTATTTATCTCATAGAAACCACCGAGGGGAATGATTTTCTGGAGGAAATAAAAGTCTTCTCCTGCTTTTCTTTTGTTCATCCCTCCCTGGGCTGCATAGACATCAGCCCTGACACCAAATGCGGATCCTACGGTATGGTAGGCATGGGGATGTCCGGCATAGCGCAATGCCTGGATATAATATCTCAAGTGGAGTTCATACTGGGTAATCCCATTGTAGACAGATTCCGGGAAGGTTGATCCTTCAATCGGATGTTCGAAACGGATGGAACAGCCCTTTGTATCCGGATGGTCCCTGAACTGATGTGCCACCTCGGCCAGGTAACCTTCCCCGCAGGTGGTGTCTGCATCCAGGGAAAGGATGATGCCATCGGGCCTGTTTAAATGGTTGAACCGGCTGAGGGCATGATCCATTGCCATTTTTCGTGCCAGTCCCGCACCGGCATCCCGGTCCGGGATCCCGGACCGGCGTGAAATGAGCATCCGCAATCCTTCTCTCTGGTGGGTACGGGCATAGTCAAGCAACTCTTTTTCAGTCAGGCTGTTTTGCGACAGGACATCAGGCGCGGCCGATTCGGCATCATTGATGATGATGATAATTTCCACCGCACCTCCCGGCCGCCTGCAATGGAAAAGGGATGAAATGGTCTTCAGTATATCTGGTTCATTGCATGCCGGTATGGCCACCACAATGGCCAGATCCTTGCCGGGAAATTGTTTGTCTATGAATGGATCGAGGCTGACCTTTTCCAGATAAGCATCGGCAAAGGACATTATTTTGCCTTTTCAGCCCTGTATTTATCATTCAGTCCCGGCAAAACACTGTAGGTTATATCAAGCTTATCATTGGCATAAAGTAGATTATCACCGAAACTGTTGCTGAATATGAACTGGTAATTCTGATCGGCATTGTACTCCTTCAGGTATTCCATGATGGCATTGATCAGTTTCCGGTTACTGACCTGCTCCTCTTCTGTCAGTTCCATGGTGAGTTGATCACGCAACTGAAGCAAGCTTTGCTGTTCTCCCAGCAGCTGCTGTTCAAGCTCTGCTGCTTCCCTGCGGGTTACCAGGCCTTTCTGGATCTTGTTCTGGTAGTCCATGGCGCTGGCTTCATATTGTCTTGAACGATTGTTCAGTTCAGCTTCAAGCTCTGATTGCTTGTCAGCGAAGTCATCCTGTATATCTTTGAAATATTCGTAATTATTCAGCAGGGTATCAATATTGACATATACGATGGGTACATCGGGCTGGTAGATATTCACGCTTTCTGCTTTGGCCGGACCTTGTTTGGCACTTCCCTTGGCGCTGAAATGCAGGTAGAACAAGATTGCAACCGCAACGATCAGCACGGCGTTAAGGATCAACGAAAGATTTTTCATTTGTCAGAATTAATGGGGTTCGCAAAAATCCCTGCAAATATAGGTAAATTCTTTCTAAAACTCGGGACAAGGAATCATGTGACGCTTCCTCTTTTTGCGCTTGTTTGTGAATTCATAGATCAGGGCGATCTCATGGGCACCACCGGTGGAGGTCAATAATTTATTGATGGTAAAGTCATAGCTGTAACCTACGCTGAATTGCTCAATTTTGTAACCGACCAGGAAGCAAATGGCATCTCCCCTTCTTTCCCTGTTTATGAGGGGGATACCCCTGTACCACAGGCCGAAAACGAGGGGGTTCTTATACCAGTAAACCCCGATATCAAGCTGGGTGATCAGGGCCTGGTGCCTCAGCAGCCCGGCCACAGAGAGGGTTTCATCTATGGGCTTGAGCAATCTCCCCGTCCGTTTTATCTGGTACCCGCCGAACACTGAATACTTCATGGACAGGCGCGAAACATCCCCGTAAAGGGAGTAATTGGGGCGGAAGAGATGGTCCAGTGAGAAACCGAACCATGCCCTGTCGGAATACGCCAGCAGGGAAACGGAAGCGTCAATATCCCCTTTTTTATCGAGGGAAGGGACCTCGATGGTAGGTGTGATCCCGCTCGGAGAGAGCTGGTCCCCCCACAGCAGTTTATTAAAATCTATCCCCCGCTGGGTATACAGCACATGTATCCCCGGTCTCATGTGCCAGAGATCAGTGAGCTTGATGTCATAGGAGTACTGTACGCCGATATTGGTTGTGCTCAGATTTCCTGACCCGGCCACGTCCCGGAGTATTAGCACACCGACACCGCTGTTGAAGTTGACAAAATAGTGATCGTATGAGAATGCATAAGTCACAAAGGTCCCGGGCATGGAAGGCCACTGGTTGCGGTAGGTGGTGGCGATCCGGTGCTGCTGGGTAGCCCCGGCAAAGGATGGCGCAAGATACAACGGCTGGGAATAGAACTGTGTAAATTGTGGATCCTGGCCATGCGAAGAGATACAAAAAAGCAATAAAAATGATATGACCGGGAGTTTTTTCACGATTATCAGTTGAGAATCTGCTTAAAATAGTATTCAATTAAACGAAACAATAGTACATAAGTTTCAATATCCCTTTATATTTCCATGAATCCCTGAAAACTGATGGGCAAGTGGCAAACGAAGCATATGACGAGGGCGGATCAGTTCTGTTTTATCAGGGTTACATCGCCACTTTCAACGAAGGTTTTGCCATTATTGAACTTTCCCCTGATCTTCCAGATATATACATCCTGCTTCATTAATTGCTCATTGTAATACCCGTCCCAGCCGATGCTGATGTCCTTGCTTTCGAACAGAAGCAAACCCTTGCGGTTGAATACCTTCAGCTGGAATTCGACCAGCTCGCCATTGGTGACGGGATGAAATACGGTATTATTGTAGTCCTTCTCATCATAATAGCCTCCTGTGGGACCATTCATGTTGGGTGTGAAGGCATTGGGGACTTTGATATGCTGCTCCTGGGTGGTAAAGGCATTGAAGACTGCCATGGAGTCATAGCATTGATGGTCGGTCCATACTTTTAGTTTGACATGATAGTTGCCAGTTCCCTCGTAGAAATGGATGGGTTCCTGCAGGTTAGATTGCTGGTCATCCCCGAAATCCCATTCATAATAATCACCCCCCCGCGAGTAATTGTAAAAATAGATGGGCTGGTTCTTGGCGGGTTTCACATCCTCGTCAAACTCGAACAGTGCCTTCGGGGTCTCGAAGACCTGGACAGTCTGCTGACGGCTGTATTCCAATCCGTCTTCCCCCTTTACCTTCAGGGTCACCGGGAATTCCCCGGGTTCATCAAAGACATAGGAGGGATGTAATTCATCAGAATTGCCTCCATCCCCGAAATTCCAGTTGACTCCGGTGACATTCTCAGATAGATTCTGAAAATTCACCGCCAGCGGTGAACAACCACTCATGGGAATTGCTTTAAAATCAATCCTGACCGGGATGGTCTCAGGTTCAGTCCCGCTTCCGTTTTCTATTGATAGCGCCTCTGCTTGTGAAGTCTCCGTGGTTTCGGATCGTTGTTTTTGACCGACTGTATTTTCTTTTGGTATTGATTTATCGGTGGACTTCTTCTGCAGGGTGGTTGTCCGTGTTGCTGGTTCTGCAACTGTCTTTTTCACGGGTGCGGATCCGACAGATCGGGGTTCCTTCATGACCGCTTCGATGGGGTCTTCCCGGGATATTACCTGATCATACGTCGGCTCAGTACGGATGACCTGACCGGAGGGAATGATTTCACTTCTTTCAGTGATCTCATGGGTATTCATGCGGGGAAGCATGAAATATACCCCGGTAGCTGCCAGTGCAATGACCAGTCCCAGGTAATACAGGTTGAAAGAGTTGAGGCTGAAAGACAGGAATTGCTTCCACGTAATTTTTGCCTGGATCTTTTTCCATAGTCCGGGTGTGGGATTCACCGTAAAATGCTCGAACAGTGTACGGAAAAGGTCCTCAATATTTCTATCCTGCCTGTTCATCTACTTTTTCTGCGATTTTTTTCAGGGAATTGAGCTTTTTCCGGATCAGGCTCCTGGCCCTTGAATATTGTGATTTGGATGTGTTAACGTCGATTTTCAGGAGATCTGCTATTTCCTTGTGTTTGTAACCTTCCACGGCATAAAGGTTAAAGACCATCCGGTATCCATGAGGCAATTCCTTGATTATGGCGAATAACTCTTCACGTGTAAAATCAGCCGTATCAAAAACGGATCCCTCAATATCCATTTCACGGATATCATCAATATCCTGGTGATAATGGTGTTTGAGGTTCCTGTGATAATGTGTGATGGCTGTGTTTACCATGATTTTTTTCATCCAGTTAATAAATGATCCCTTTCCTGCAAAATCCTTTATATTAAAATATACCTTGATCAACCCATCCTGCAGAATGTCTTCTGCTTCATCCCTTCTCCCTGAGTATCGGATACATACCCCTAAAAGAATAGAAGCATACTTTTCGTACAAAGCTTTCTGGGCTTTTCTGTCATGCCGGCAACATCCTTCAATTATTTCTTTCTCATCCAGCATTTTTAACTATCGGTAAGACCTGCGCCAAACTGGAATGGTTGCATAACAGATGGCGAAGGGTGTAAATTATTTGATCAATGCTTCAACCGCGGGGATGAGTCCCCTTTTCAATTCTGGTCATAATTACGGAGTTAGGGCAGATTTTGTTTCCGATACTGCCGCAATTCTTTAATAATATGTTAAAAATGATCCGGATGGGGGTTTCTTATTTAAAATGATTTTAAATAAGGGGATAAAGTACTATATTTGTGATCGTAACATTAAAAAAAATGAAAATGGATAAACGTACTTTCCTGAAAAACAGCGCAATCCTGGCTTTTGGCGGAACAGTGGCAGCATCCCTGCCCGGAGGCCTGGCATCAGCGGTGGCCAAAGGCTCAGCGGCCGGGGAAAAATACACCCTGCCTGATCTGGACTATGCCTATGATGCCCTGGAACCATATATTGATGCCATGACCATGGAGATCCATCACACCAAGCATCATGCAGGTTATACCAGCAAATTCAATGCAGCGCTTGAATCCGCCGGATTGACAGATGCCTCCATCAATGATCTGTTCCAAAAGATAAGCCAGCAGCCTGTGGCTATACGAAACAACGGGGGCGGTTTTTATAACCATAAAGTATTCTGGAAATGCTTGTCCCCCAAAGGAGGCGGTAAAGCGGGAGGAGATGTTGGAAAGGCCATCGATAAGAGCTTTGGCAACTTTGATAAGTTCATGGAGCAGTTTTCCACTGCAGCCGCGGCACGTTTTGGCTCGGGATGGGCCTGGTTGGTAAAGACCAAGGATGGACTGGCCGTCACTTCGACCCCCAACCAGGACAATCCTCTGATGGATGTAGCAGATCAGCAGGGATACCCCCTGCTGGCCATCGACGTCTGGGAACATGCCTATTACCTGAAATACCAGAACCGGAGGACCGATTATATCGCTGCTTTCTGGAATGTGGTCAACTGGGACTATGTCAACGAGAGATTTAACAAAACGGCAAAATAATATCCTTGTAAAATTTTTCTTGTCCGGGTATCTCCTGTAGGAACCACTATCAGGAAGGTACCCGGATTTTTTTATGCCCGCCAGGGCATTTTCCCCTGGTCATTTACCGTAAAGATTTCCCTGAAAATTTGGATTATTCAAGCAAAATGTTATACTTTTGTTCAATGAATGACTAATAGTCATAATATAAAATGAAAATAATATAATAACCTGAAGTCATATTTATGGGAATACCGGAAAGAAAAGAACGGGAAAAGCTGCAACGGCGAAATGATATCATTGATGCTGCGGAGAAGGTATTTTTTTCCAGGGGATTTGAATCCGCCACCATGGATGAAATCGCGGCCATGGCGGAACTGAGCAAAGGAACCCTCTACCTGTATTTCAAGAGCAAGGAGGATCTTCAGTTCGCCATATTCATGAGGGGATCTGATATCCTGATGAAAATGATGAAAGATAATCTGACAGACGGGAGTAACGGGTACCGGCGTTTGCTGGAACTGGCGGATTCCTTTATTCGGTTTTCCAGGGAAAACCGGAATTATTTCAACCTGTTCATGTATTATGAGAGCAACCGGATGGCGGCATTGAACATTGACCAGGATCAGCTCCAGGTCTATCTGAAAGAGCACTCCCCCCTTGCCCTTGTCACGCACCAGGTGATCCGGGGGATACAGGATGGTTCATTGAGGGATGACCTGTCTGCGGAGGTGTTTTCAGCCACCCTCTGGTCACAGATGCTGGGAGTGCTGATCGTGTTGAATAACAAGGCAGATCTTTACGAGATCTTCAACCTGAAGGCCGATGAGATCCTCCAGACCCATCTTGAACTGGTTTCCAACGGAAGCATTCCAAAAAGAAAATAGACATGTGTAAAAACAGGCATTTTATAATGGTGTTATTGTCTGGCCTGGCCCTGAGTTCGGCCGGACAGGAAGAGACCCTGGATCATTATATTCATATGGGACTTGAAAATAACCTCGCCCTGAAACAGAAAGAGGTCAACTACCAGAAGAGTATGGAGGTCCTCAAACAGGCAAAGGCATTGTTTTTTCCTGACATCAGCCTGAACGCCAGATACACCGCTGCCGAAGGGGGAAGGATCATTGATTTTCCTGTGGGGACCATGCTGAACCCGGTTTACCAGAGCCTGAACTACCTGTTGGGCCAGGATCTCTTCCCGGATATTGAAAACATGGAATTTGCCTTTTATCGTCCTACCGAGCATGAGACAAAGATCCGACTGGCACAACCTATCGTTGATACAAAAATCATTTATAACCAGAAAATCAATAAGGAATTGACCAGGGCCATCAAGGCGGATGCCGGTGCCTATAAAAGGCAGCTTGTGGCAGAGATCAAAACGGCCTATTTCAATTACCTGAAGACGGTCAAACTGCTGCAGCTGGTCGATGATACCAGGGATCTCCTGGAGGAAAATGTCCGGGTAAATGAAAGCCTCTTTGCAAACAATGTCGTGACCATAGACAATGTTTACCGTTCCAGGGCAGAACTCTCTAAGCTTGAACGACAAGCGGCCGAGGCACGGAAAAATCACGAGGTTGCCCGCTCTTATTTCAATTTCCTGCTGAACAGGCCATTCGAAACCGCGATCCTGGCTGATATCCGGTATGATTCCATTTCAGAGACACTATTGCTGGATGATCTGGCTGAATATGCCGTTGTCAACCGGGAGGAATTGGAGATGTTGAGAAGTTATAGAAGGGTCGCCGAGAATAATCTGAGCATGAACCAGATGAATAAATGGCCCAACCTGTATGCTGTCGTCGATTATGGATTCCAGGGCAGGCATTATGAGTTCAATATGAGGCAGGATTACCTGTTCGCATCCCTGATCTTCCGGTGGGATCTGTTCCATGGTTTCCAGAACAAGGCAAAGATCGGCGAAGCCCGCATCGAGCAGCAATTAAGGAATACGCAACTGGAGGAAGCCGAAAAACAGATCAGGCTGGAGGCCATAGGAGCACATTATGACCTGATCGCCTCGGCAGAATCTGTGAAAGCATCAACGGAGGAATTGCTAAGTGCAAAGAATGCTTTTAGGGTGATAAACCACAAATATGGTGAGGGACAGGCAACCCTGATCGAATTTATAGATGCCCGCAGTACTATGACACAGGCTGAAATGCTCCTGATTATCAGCAAGTATGATTTTCATATTAAATACGCGGAGCTGGAAAGGGTGGCCTGCCTGTACCCATTTGAAAATGAACAATAACCACAATGCTACCGGATATGAATACGAAAAAAGCATTATACCCATTGTATTTCACGGCCGTATTGGTGATACTTGCCGCCTGTGCGGATAGCGGCCCCAAAGAGACTGCCGAACCAACGGTGGCCATAAAGACAACCAGGATCACCGATACGGTCATTGTTTTTGCAATGCGAACCGCCGGGAAGCTGGCATCAAAATCAGAATCTAAACTGAGCTTCAAAACAGGCGGCATCATCCAAAAGATCATGGTCGACGAAGGACAATCGGTCAGGAAGAACCAGTTGCTGGCTCAATTGAACCTGGAGGAAATAAATTCACGGGTGAGCCAGGCAGAGCTGGCATTGCAAAAAGCGGAGAGGGATTACGAACGGGCGGGGAACCTTTACCGGGACAGCGTGGCGACCCTTGAACAATTTCAGAATGCTGGGACGGCCCTTGAAGTTGCCCGTACCAATGCAAGTATTGCCCACTTCAACCTCCAGTATTCGACCATACGTGCACCTGCCAATGGAAAAATACTGAAAAGGATCGCCGAAGCAAATGAGATCATAGCTCCCGGGCATCCGGTATTTTTGTTCGCTTCTACCGGAAGTGATTGGGTGGTCAGGGCAAATCTGACCGACCGTGATATTGTGAGGGTAAGCATGAGTGATTCTGCCCATGTCAGTTTCGATGCATATCCCGGTGAAATTTTTACAGGTGTGATCTCGGAAATCGGGACATCTGCAGATCCCTATACCGGCACCTATGAAGTTGAAATCCAGTTGACAAGAAGGCCTGAAAGACTCGTTTCGGGATTTTTTGCAAAGGTGGACATATATCCTGCTGCGAAGGAAAAACATGTGGTCATACCTGTGGAATCACTTATTGATGGAGTTGGCTTAACAGGCTATGTGATGGTGCTGGTGGACCGGCAACCGGAAAGGAGGAAAATCCGGATCCGTGCTGTAACTGATCATGGCCTTGTGGTGCAGGAGGGATTGTCACCGGGTGATGAACTCATCATCGAGGGTGCCCAGTATATAAAGACGGGCAGCCGGATCAAAGTGAATGCTTCAGATCAATAAAACCCTTGAATCATGAAAATACCGAGACTGGCCATTGACAACTACCAGTTTACCCTGACGGCATTCCTCTTACTGATGATCGTGGGAGTCAGCGCCTTTTTTGCCATGCCCCGTTCCG
>LJUP01000291.1 GCA_001303955.1 Bacteroides sp. SM23_62
ACGATATTGTGACAGCCCTGCAGATAGATACAATGATGTATTTTCCGACTGACACATTGTTATGGCAGAATTTTGATGATGAAAAAGACCAGACGCTGGGTGGCGGATCATGGCTGTGGTCAGGTGGAAGTAATTATGGATATAATGACTGGGCGGCCGGTACTGTAGACGATGATTCCTGGTCTTCACCTGAAGCGCTATGGTTACCAGGTGATCCTGATTGGGGTGGTGCAGAAGGTTATGTTAGTGTTGTTGATGACACCAGTTATATATGGGAGTTTATGTATAAGGGACAGATTCAGTTTATTCTGAACCTGGGAAAGAACTTAAAGTATGACCTTCTTGGTGATCCCGACGGGATTGTCCCGGAGAATGCAACAGCCGGTAAGAATGCTATTACATGGAATCTGGATTCCAAATACTGGACCCGCTTCCGTTTTGAATATGAACAAGGCTCCTGGCTTGCTGATTCGGGTGTTACTTCTCCGGCATCCCTCAGTTATGATTTGATTGGAACTTATGATGCCGCAGACAATGGATATGTTGACAATTTGCTGATTGCCTTAGGAAGAGATACCGTACCAAATATCATTGACACCAATTATGTTGTGGTACTGGTTAATGGAGATACAACGTATACGCCTGATGTGGATACCCTTGGGGTAAGCTATAACCAGAAGGGTGCCAGATGGGTGCTGCCCGCTGTAACCGAATGGACGAAATGGGAATTGAGCTGGACCAATCCTTCAACGGATATTGGCGGAACACTTACTCTGATACTGGATAATGATACGGTTGCATCACCGCAATGGATCACCCAGGATAATAAGACTTTTGATGATGATCATGCAGGGTGGACATACTTCGATGATTTCTATTATGGTATAGATGTCACATCAGTACCGTCAATCAGGTCAGATAAACAGCTCCATATTTATCCTAACCCGGCTGTTGACATGCTGTACCTGAGCATCGAAGATCCCCTGTTGAGGATTGATGTCTATAATGCTGTAGGTCAGCTGGTTAAGAGCATTAATAATCCCGACAGGAAATTTAATGTTTCTGACCTGTCATCAGGTATCTATATGCTGAATGTTACCGACCAGAGAGGCAACCTCTACCAGTCGAAATTCATTAAGAAATAGGTAAACATCTTTTGTGATGCTTGTAGAAAATAGGCATACAAAAAATAGTATGCCTATTTTTTTAATAACCCTTGGAGCTCTTTAAGAGCTCCAAGGGTTAAAAACCATCGTTATGAAAATTGTAACAACTCTCATAGCAGCATGGCTGTTAATAGCCAATGTGTTTACCCAGTCCTATGATGTTGTTATATACGGCGCTACAGCAAGCGGCACCATTGCCTCCATCGCAGCAGCCGGGGAGGGGGCATCTGTCCTGTTGATAGAACCCGGGAATAATATAGGGGGTATGGTTACCGGCGGATTATCCCATAATGATTACGGCGACCGGACTGTCATCGGCGGCCTGGCCCTGGAGTTTTATAAAAAAGTAGCGGAGTATTATGAGGTGCCTCTTTATTACTGGCGTGGACCCGAACCACATGTGGGGGAGATGATTTTCAGGGATTGGCTGAACGAATCAGGGGTGAATCTGATGTTTCAGAAAAGGGTCATGACGGTGGTTAGGGAGAAACAGGTAATGAAGGAGATTATTCTGTCTGATGGAACTAAAGTAACCGGGAAGGTCTTTATCGACGCAGGTTACGAAGGTGACCTCATGGCCCGTGCAGGAATTAGTTATACTGTTGGTAGAGAAAGTGTGGATGAATATGATGAATCGTGGGCCGGCAGAAGGGCCATTCTCCAGGACGGGCACCAGATGCTGCCCGGCGTTTCTCCGTTTGATGAGGAGGGGAACCTGCTGCCCCTGATAAATCCTGTTCCAATGGTGGGAGAGGGTGAGGCGGATAAAGCTGTGCAGGGATATGGATTCCGGCTCAGTGTGACCTCAGATGAGGATAACAGGGTGCCTTTTCCGAAACCGGATAATTATGATCCCGGACAATTTTCACTGGTTAAAAGATATTACAAGGTCCATCCTGATGCCGGTAATATGGTTCATCTGTGGCCAACGATACCGGGTGGTAAAACAGACATGAACTCTTCAGGACCCATTTCAACCAATGTAGTGAACGGTTTGAACTGGGAGTATCCGGATGCTGACTATAACAGAAGGGATGAAATATGGCAGGCCATGAAAGATTATACACTCGGTCTATTGTATTTTCTTTCGAATGATCCTTCTGTGCCTGAAAGGATTCGAAATGAGACTTCAAAAATGGGATTATGCAAGGATGAATTTGTGGAAAACGGCCACTGGCCTCACCAGCTTTATATCCGGGTGGCACGCAGGATGAGAGGAGAATATTTTATGACCCAGCATGACCTGGAAACCGATACGATAAAATACGATGCCATCGGTATGGGATCTTACAATATTGATGTCAGGCATGTACAGCGGACCTTTATACCCGTAAGCCGGTTCCCTGAATTACATTACGAGGTGTACAATGAAGGCTATATTTCTATTCCGGTAGCTCCCTATGAAATACCATACCGTTCCCTTCTCCCGAAATACAATGAGTGTACAAACCTGATTGTTCCTGTATGTATGTCGGCAAGCTTTATTGCCAATGCTTCCATACGTATGGAACCACAATATATGGTCATGGGGCATGCAGCCGGTATAGCTGCTGCCATGGCAGCTCAGCAGGATAAACAGGTACACAAATTAGATATTTATGAACTGCAGCAGAAGTTAATGGAAGATGGTCAGATCATATCACTGCAGGAAAATACTTATGGCGCATTCAATTATACTGATGAGATCATTGTAGATAATAACATGAAGAGGTTTACAGCGAAAACAGGATCATGGTGGGGTAACGAAATTGAGCATAATGGCAGATACCAGATGAATTATGCCCAGAATGACAGTCAGGAAGGAACCTTCATGTTTCGTCCATGGATTCCGGAAACCGGGGAATATGAGATCAGTATCTGGTACCCATCAAAAGATTCTTATTCCAAAAAGGTGTCATTAACAATTAACCACAATGGGGGGACTGAAGAAAAAACAATAAACCAGCAAAAGAATGGAGGACAGTGGAACATCATGGGCAACTATGAATTGGAAAAAGGATACAATGATGTTGTAATAATAAATGCAGAAAATTCACCAGGAACCGTTGTGGCGGATGCTGTAAAGTTCAGGTTAATCAAATAGGAAAATAAATTAAATAATCTCTGTGGCTTTCAATAATTCTCTGTGGCCATCTGTGACCATATATTTGTAATTTAACGTCAGTTCAATAAAAAATTTAATTATAAAGTACTGAATATGAATAATTTATTTTTCAAGAGCAAATGGAATACTGGAAAAATGGAATGATGGAATAATGAAATGTATTTAAAAATAGTACAAGTATGTCATTAGAATCCAATATTCCATTATTCCAATACTCCATTGTTTCATCAACATTTAAAAATCTATAAATCAATTAGTTGTTAAATAATTTATATTGAATTCACGTTAATTTAGGCAACAGAGAATTTAAGAGTACCACAGAGTTAAGGTTTTAACAATGAAAACAAATGTGACAGTATTGCTGACTCTTATCGCTGGAAGCATTTTTATAATGAGTTGCCGGCAGCAAAAAAACGGAATAGTTATTCATGTTTACCCGGATTCTGTTCTGGCAGATGTATCTCATCATCCAATAGGAATCAATGTGGATTATTTCATGGATGATGACAATTATCTGCAACCTGCCCGCCGAACTGCTGATGCCCTGAAAGCAATGGAGGTAAAATATCTGAGGTATCCCGGCGGGAATAAATCCGATCTTTACCTTTTCTCTGTCCCGCCATATGATGAAGCACGGCCAACCCTCGCGAGAACAGGTAAAGGAGCGGTTAATTATGACAGGGTTATTAAAGATCATAAGGAATATAAATATGATGTCCTGGATTTTGATGAGTTTATTGCAATGTGCCGGGAAATTGGTGCAGAACCCATTGTTACTGTGGCTGCAGATGAGTACCTGGTCGATTACCCCGAAGAATGCACCTGGACCGACAGGGCAGGATTAATCAGGAATGCTGTCGAATGGGTCCGGTATGCAAACATAAAAAAGAAGTATAATGTTAAATACTGGATGGTCGGTAATGAATGCTGGCATAAGAATAATGAGAATTCAACAGCTGAAGTATATGCCAGGGATGTGGTTGATTTCTCCAGGGCTATGAAAGAGATCGATCCTTCAATTTATATCATCCCAAATGGAAATTCAATTGAGTTTTGTGAAACGGTCCTGAAAATTGCTGGGGATTATATAGATTATTTCTGTATCAGTAATTATCCAATATATGGATATGGTGCAGGATATGTCACA
Organism: Bacteroides sp. SM23_62; assembly: GCA_001303955.1. Taxonomy (GTDB): domain Bacteria; phylum Bacteroidota; class Bacteroidia; order Bacteroidales; family SM23-62; genus SM23-62. The sequence goes on from LJUP01000291.1 coordinate 4,418, forward strand.
TACAGGGATACCCTCCAGGACCTCATGCATCCGGTAAACCGGGCATTGACTGCAATGGCCAATACAGGTTATACAAATAAGCTGAAACTAATAATCGCCGAGTACGGACCCTTTGACTGGGCATACAAATGGCCGATGATCAATGATATGGGTCATGCACTGTACAACTTTGAAATGACAGGGCAACAATTGCTGGCACCTGAGATAGAATTTTCCTGTTACTGGAATACGCGATGGATTGAGAACGATACACTTGAAAACAGTGTCTATGATGCCCTGGATAAGAGTGGTAACTTCAATCCCGTCGGGTATACCTTGATGATCTGGGGAAATTTCCTCGGAGAACAGATGGTTAAAACAACCTCGACATTACATCTTAGATCATTCGCGAGTTATACACCTGGTAAGAAACAATTATTTGTATGCCTGATGAATATGGTTGAAGAACCTCAGGTTGTATCATTGGATCTTTTTGGATATCAAATCGAAACCGTTGAGCAGGCTTGGGAGTTTACAGGGAATGGACCCGATGATGTCGATCCGGTCTGGAAGGAAATCGGTGAAATTGGAAATCAACCAGATCTTGAGCTGAAAGGGACTTCAATTACTGTTTTGGAGCTAAAGTTTAAATAGTTTTGGATGAAGCAGTAAACCCGGCTGTTTGGCGGGATGCCCGGTTCCCGGTTCTTTTCGAATAAAGAGTGAAGGTGTGAGTTTGGATATCTCGATACTGCTAAATATTTAAATTATGAAATTAGCTGTTTTATACTTAGTTATTCTTTTATTATATGGTTGTTCCGGTAAACCCGGGCAGGATTCTGGTATCAGGCAACCAGATGAATATAGTTATCCATCTGTCAGACTGGAATTAGATAGCTGGTACCCGGAACCTGTTATTTCAAAAGGCATTCCGGGTACCGAAGACATTAAACATGGGATTGAAGGAGGATCAGTTATTAAACAAAATGGTATTTATCATTTGTTTACTTCAGAACAAATCGATGATCCCAAATGGGTGAAGATGAGAATGGGTTACTGGACAAGTGAGGATGGAGTCAGTTGGATAAGGGTATCCACACTGTACGAATCTTCAGGAGACTATACTGGCACTGACCGGAGAGCTGCTCTGTGGTCGCCAATGCCTGTTTTTGATGAATCCACGAATCACTGGTACATGACCTATGTCGGATACAGCTGCCTGCCTGATACAAAGGAACAGTTTCTTAACAATCACAACGGTCAGATCTGGCAGGCAAAATCTGAAATTCCTGGTATTGAAAGTATTGGCGGACCTTATAAGGATATCGGTATCATTATGGAACCGGGCTCTGAATCGGATGAATGGGAAGGATTGCAGGGCACAGACTCATTTTATCCATTCAAGGTTAAAAGTGGGTGGGTAGCATTTTATGGATCAGCTAAAACAGAAAAGCTGCCCATTCAATTCTGGGGTGTAGGGTTGGCTGAATCAGACAGACTGCAGGGCCCATGGAAAAGGCTCAGTAACATGAATCCGGTTGATTTTAAAGAAAATTTCTCGGAAAATCCCATTGTTACAAAAATAGGAGATACAGTATACATTGCCGTTATGGATGCTCATGGTGATGGATTCGGGTATTCCCTTTCTTACAATGGATTTAACTGGTCAAGAATGTATCACGTAAATGTATCAGAGAAGATGAAACCATGGTGGTCGGAATTCCGCACACCTTTGTGCCTGATTGAAGAAGAGGATGGTCTTTTTTCAGTCTTTTTTACTGCAATGAAAGAAAATACTGAATACTGGGACCATATGGGAGAAGAAGAGTGGGTACTGGATACAGGTTTTGACAGTATGGGATGGCTGAAAGTTAAATTGATCAACGATTAATTATTTTGTTTTCCCAGTGGTTAAGTTAAATTTTAACCAATGAGAACACAGAAATTTACACAGAGGGCCACAGAGAATTTCATTTAATAATATATAATATGAAAAATTATATTTTATGTCTTGTTGTATTAATTTTTATGGTTTCATGTTCAAACGTTTATTACATCAGCCCGGATGGTGATGATAATAATTCTGGTAAATCACAGGCAAAAGCCTGGAAAACAATCCGGAAGGTCAATGAAACAGATTTTTCACCCGGTTCATCTATCCTGTTTGAAGGGGATGAAGAATTTATTGGAACAATAGAACTAACAGCTGAGGATGCAGGTAATTCAGATAAGCAAATTACCATTTCATCTTATGCAGAGGGAGTAGCATCTATTAATGGTGGGGATAAAGAAGGAATGGCAGCTAAAGGATGTGATCACATTATTATAGAGAATCTAAGATTCAAGGGATCAGGCAGAAAATCTGGCAATACAACAGATGGTGTATTTATTTTTGAAAGCGATTCAATTTTAATCAAAAACATTGAGGTATTTGGGTTTCAGCACTCAGGCCTTCATTTGCATAAATCTGCAAATACCAGGATTGAACATGTCTATGCCCATGATAACGGTTTTGCTGGTATTCATGTTACAGGTACAACAGCGGGGGATTCGGTGAATTATGATAATAAAAATATCTATATCGGTTATTGTGTAGCAGAAAACAATCCTGGAGATCCCACTGTTTTGAGGGGACACAGCGGTAACGGGATCCTTGCTTCATCCGTCGATGGAGGGATAATAGAATACTGTGAATCATTCAACAATGGCTGGGACATGCCGTGGGACGGGAACGGCCCGGTTGGTATATGGATATGGGATTGTACCAACTTTATCATCCAGTATTGTATCTCACACGATAATAAAACACATCCGGGTGCAAGAGATGGTGGCGGATTTGATTTTGATGGTGGTGTCTCAAATTCAGTGCTGCAGTATTGTTTCTCATTTAACAACCAGGGTACCGGTATTGGACTTTACGAATATGGTGGGGCAAAAACCTGGGAGAACAATATTGTGAGGTATAATATCAGTCAGAATGATGGACAGACCCATGA
>LJUP01000001.1 GCA_001303955.1 Bacteroides sp. SM23_62
GGGACTAAAAACGTACTTGATGCCGTCCGGAGCAGCAAGGTTAAACGTCTCCTGCATTTCAGTTCCATTCATGCACTGGTACACCAACCCCTGGACCAGCCCCTAGATGAAGAACGTCCCCTTGCCGTATCAGATCAGATCATCTATAACCAATCCAAAGCCCTGGCAGAACAGCTGGTTTTGCATGCTGTTGAATCCGGAATGGATGCAGTAATCATTAATCCTACTTCTGTGATGGGGCCCAATGATTTCAAGCCTTCCCTCATTGGCCAGGCCATCATCCAGCTTTGTAAAGGGAAGATCCTGGCCCTGATCCCGGGCGGATATGACTGGGTGGATGTCCGGGATGTGGTGGCTGGGACCATCAGTGCTTTGGAAAATGGCAGGACCGGTCAATCCTATCTTTTATCCGGTCATTTTAAAACACTCCCGGAACTGTATAAGCAGATCATCATGATCCAGGGGAAGGAGAGGAGATTACCTGTCATTCCATTCTGGCTTGCCGAGGTCGGGGTTCCTTTTTTAAAGGCCTGGGCCAGGGTCAGCGGGAATAAACCACTGTATACAAAGGAATCCGTTGAGATACTGAAAACTGCTCATACAAATATATCATGCAAGAAAGCCCGGAATGAGCTTGGTTACAAATCGCGTCCTTTTGAGGACACACTCAGGGATACCATAAATTGGTTTGAAGAGAATAATTATCTTTAGCCGTTGTAGCTCAACAAGCCGTAATGAACAATGAACAATATTACCTGCTCCTAAAAATCTGGATAGCATTTGCGATTATCCTCTTTCCTGTTCTTCTCAGCATTACTGCACCATACGGGCGGCATTCAAGGAAGGACTGGGGACCCATGATTCCGAACCGCCTGGGCTGGATGATCATGGAACTTCCCTCCCTGGTCATGTTCATTGTGTTTTTCCTGGCGGGTCCGAACCCTGTTTATTTTGTGACCCTTATCTTTTTTCTGTTGTATACCATCCATTATTCCAACCGGGCTATCATATTTCCCCTGCGGACCCGTACTTCGCAAAAACTTATGCCGTTGATCATTGCCGTTTTTGCCATATTTTTCAACCTGGTCAATGGCTTTATCAATGGATATTATTTCGGGACTGTTTCAGGGGGATATGACATTGAGTGGCTTTATGATATCAGGTTTATTGTCGGCGGATTGCTCTTCTTTATGGGCATGGCCATTAATCTGAAATCTGACAATGTGCTCCTGGCCCTAAGGCACTCCAGCAGGAACGGATATTCCATACCGACTGGCGGTCTGTTTAAATATATCTCCTGTCCGAATTTCTTTGGTGAGATCCTGGAATGGACCGGTTTTGCCATTATGACCTGGAGTCCCGCAGCCCTTGCTTTCGCCGTCTGGACCATTGTCAACCTGGTGCCAAGGGCCCTGGACCATCACAGATGGTACAGGGGGAATTTCTCAGATTACCCTCCAGAAAGAAAGGCAGTTATTCCTTTTGTAATATAGGTTATTTCCTGTGTATTTTAGCTCCTCCGGTCAGGTTCGCATCAATATGCGGATCACCGGTGATATATATCTGTGCTCCGCCGGTGGCATTCAACAGGAGCTCCTCATCCACATGGATACTGGCATCACTTCCACCTGTCAAGTCGATCTTGGCAGCTTTTATCCTGAAATCCGGAGCATCCAGATCGCCACCGCTCTTAATTTCACAAGCAAATTTGTTGGCTGATCCTCTCAGGGTGGCATCTCCGCCTCCTCCCATGCTGACAGCCAGATCTCCGGCGCCTATCTCCAGGTTCAGGTCACCACCTCCGGTTAAGGAGAATCCTGCCTGTGATACATCAGATCCGGCACTGGCCGATACATCTCCGCCTCCGGCAGAAGAGACCTTGATCTTTTCACAGGTGATCTCCAGTATCAGATCGCCGCCGCCCGACATGCTTATGATTACACCTTCGGCTCCACTGCCACCATGAATTTTGGCATCTCCTCCGCCTGACATGCTCAGGTCAAGCAATCCAAGATCACCCTCAAAATACAGGTCACCCCCGCCGCTAATTTCGGCTTTAAATTCCCTGATATCTGCATTCAGGCTCACATCTCCTCCACCACTGACTTCACATTTGGCCCGGTTGGCCTTCAGGTCGAACTGTAGATCTCCTCCACCTGATATCGCCATGCCAATATCTTCTGTACTGATCAAACCCTGGCTCTGAACATCTCCGCCTCCTGAAACCTTTAACTTATTCAGTTGGTTCACCGTAACATGGGCGTCCATGGCCGAACTCCTGTTTATCCTGGCATCTTTCTGAACATAGATATTCAGGATCCCTGATTCCACTTCTGTAATAATATATTCCTGGAGATTCTCATCGGTTTCAATGACCACTTTGCTTTGATTTCCCTGCCCGATAAGCAGATCTATACCGCTTCTGACCACGATCCCGGTAAAATCACCTACGCTTCTTTCCTGTTTTTCAATATTCCCGTTCCCCCTGACCTGGGAAAACATCACGGGTAGGGCAAGTAAGAGCAAGCATAGGGTTGAAATGGTTTTGATAAGGATTTTCTGTTTCATGATGTTTGGGTTTTAATTAGGGAATAATATTCTAGTATGACGTTTGTCGTGTACAATAGTTACAGCCTGAGAACTAAAGACGATCATCGGGCAAGATTGCTGCATTCACTGCATCATTCCAGAAACCAATATTATCTATTACGACTACCCCTTCCTCCGTCCGGTCAAATACGAACCGGATCTCCTGAATATGCCCGATATCCAGTCTGGTATTTTGCTCCCTGAATGTTGAAAGCGGAAAGAAGAAAACCTGGAAAACCAGGTCTGATTTGGCTACATCTGTCATGAAATCAGCTTTCATTATCTTTGGCTCCAGCTGCCTGGATAAATAGGAATACCCGCTCAAAGGCATTGATGCAGCCTGGCTTGCAGAATCAACCAGGACAATGGTCAGATCAAAGGGTTCCTTCTTTTCCCTATCCTTTGCTTTTTTCTCATGCTCAGCCGATTTTTTCTTACTCCCGGATTCACCGGGTTGCCTCTCACTGTTTCCCTCACCGGCAGGATATTCCATCTTATTTTCTGTCCCGGTTTCTTCTTCCTCTTTCCCGTTGGGGTAGGGATTGGAGTTCTCCTTGGCGTCTGCCATGACAAAATAGAGATATGAATGACTGTCCGTTCTGATTTGATTTGCTCCCTGCTGCCGGATACTCAGGATCCCGGGTATGGAATCGGTTTCTTTCAGGTTCCAGCCGGCATAAACCGCCCGTGTGGCCTGGTTATTCCATTTCAGGGGAACCACCCGTTCTTTCCAGACAGTGAGGTTTTCTGATTGGATTTCCCCTCCCTCAAGAGTTGTGGTTAATACATTAATATCCTCTTCGAAGGTGCAAATAAACTCACATTCCGGATCTTCGAACTGGTTCAGGTAAACCGTTTCAGGTAACCAGTCAAAACCCGAACGATAATCCCTGAACAGGTCTATATAGCCAGTGCTGCCTTTAAGTGTAACCTCCAGGAAAGCGGAGAAAAAGACCTTTGCTATTTTTTCCTGGTCTTCCCGGGACATGATCTGCCGCTTGTTGAACAATGCCATCAAGGGAAAAGAGTTGTCATTCCTTCCCCACACTGTGTTAAACTGCCCATGATTGGCGCCGAAGACATATAATCCTGCTTTGATATAGTGGCCTTCGTCATGGAACTTTATGCGTTGGAACTGCCTTGATCCGTCATAGGTCCGGAGGTCCATATCATTGGATCCGTGGATCACAAAATAGTTTATATTTTCAAGCGAAGTACCGGTATGGGCCGGCCTGTACTGTCCATCAACCGGGGCAATGGCGATGACTGACCGCAGGTTGAAATTGAAATCAAAAGCCATGGTAGCATCATCGGGGTTGTGGGGAAGCCGGTTTAAACAGGCTGCAATGGCTACTGCTTCCCCTCCCCTTGAATGTCCGATAAGTCCTATATTCTCCATATCCACTTTCCCGCAGAAGGGATTTTTGGGATCCTTGTTCCATGCTCTCCACAATTCCAGGTGCTTTAGAAGTAGCCATGCCCGGCAGTCATTTTCTTCCTGCAAGTGATCAAACAGATCATACCAGGATACATTCAGGAAATTTTCATCCACGGATGCAATAATAAATCCCCTGCTGGCCATCAGCTTTCCCAGGTATTCATAACCCGGGTCAGAAAAATCACGGTCCGCATGATTACCATGGACAATCAGGACAAGGGGGAATGGGCCCTTGCCACCCGGATACCATACCCTCGCATTCAGGGGCAGGGCCTCTTCACCAAAACCCCAGTACCTGGTGCGCAACCATCCATGCAGTTTCTTCCAGTTTGAGACAAAACGGCTGCCATCCACGGCATCGGTCCGGAGGGTCACCATTTCGCCAAATTCTTCACGTTGTTTGTCTGTTCCGCTTCCGTATGTAAGTTCCAGCACTGAATAATCCCCATCCTGGGAAGGATCCTCAAGGGCAATATGCGCCGGCCTGTAGTCAGATATGAGCGCCGCGTTATCCGGCGGATCGGTTTTGAATCCTTCCATGAATAACCAGGTAAATCCGAACACCAGTAACCCTGTACCAAAGATGATCATGACCAGGTTTAAAACCTTTTTGCCGATGGCCAAGGCATTCCATTGCCTTGTCAACAGTACTGCCGATACACCGCCCAGCAGAGAACCCACAATTACTGTATAAATGATCAGTACAATCCTGGCCTTGGTATTCCCCATCCAGAAATTTACCAGGGCCACCAGTGCTGCAAATAGCATAAAACGGTAAAAGCCCGGGATCAGGTTTATCAGTTTCAATCCGAAATGTATGCCTGTTGCAGCCAGTATGGAACTACCGATAAAAAACAGGACAAATAAAACTGCGACCGGGATCCCAAGGCTTTTGACAATAAGTACAGCCATAAGAACCAGCAGGAAAGTAACCATTCCCGCCAGTCCCCATCCCGCCCCTTTCCAGATAATCGGATCAGGTTTCAGCAAACCGGACAACTCCCGATACAGGTTTGAAAGGAAGGTCCCGAGTTTGTCTATAAGGCCCACAGTAAAGTTCTGTTTCAAATCGCCGGCTGGGGGATTTTTCTTTTTCATGATGATAAGCGTTGTGACCAATTTTAAATTTACCCAAATTGGTGAGAAAATGCGGCATTCTGCCTGATTGCACCGGGGATTTTTAAAAAAAGTTAAAAGAAGTTAAAAGGACTTATACTACTGGCATTCGAGCAAATCAAGTATTAATTTTGTCTTTAAATCCAGAAATATAACCCGACATGAAATCAATGCGATATCTGCTGATAATAAGTATGATAACCGGTATGACATTGACCGGTAGCGGTGTCCAGGCCCAGGATACAGAACCAGGACTTAAAAGGGAACCGGACGAGAAATGGGATGTCAAAAAGGAATACGATGAGCATGGCAATCTTATCTACTACGATTCTTCCTATTCACGTACCTGGAAGCATTTTGATTTTCCGGGATTCGAAGATGGGTATCCGTTTGGAAACGTGGATTCACTCTTCGGCCAGTTTGAACACCATCCTTTTGGTCCATACGGTGAGTTCATGGACAGCCTGGATCTGTATTTTTACTTCGATTCTTCCTTTTTCCACAAACCATATGGATTTAATTTCTTTAAAGATTTTTCTGATTCCTCCTGGAAGGAATCATTTTTCCCTGATTCCCTGTTTCCTGATGCATCTATGCCATTTGAGGAATTCTTCCCGCCTGATCATTTCCCCTTCCACCCGCAACCATTTGGTGATCCGCATGAATTTTTTAAAAGACATCGAGAGCGGATGGAAAAGTTCCGGAAGGAGTTCGCTTTCCCTTATGATTCTCTCCATTATTTCCATCCAGATTGGCAGCAACTGCCCCGGCATCAAAAAAAATCTGCCAGAGAGATTGAAATTTAAAATAGTTTTATCATATTCGCGTTGCTTCAGCAAATTCAATGCTAATTGCTGACATTCATAAACGATTTACTAATTCCTAATCTGTATGGATATCAGAATTGAAAACCTTACAAAAAAGTTCGGCGGCCAGCGGGCTGTTGACAGTATTTCCTTTGAGGTTAGAACCGGTGAAATCCTGGGATTCCTTGGACCCAATGGAGCCGGTAAGACAACCACCATGCGGATGATCACCAATTTCATCAGGCCTTCAGAAGGCAATATCGAAGTAGGTGGCAAACGAATGGAGGATTCATCAGAGGATATCAAGAAACATATCGGTTACCTGCCTGAGAACAATCCCCTGTACCATGACATGCCCGTCATAGATTACCTGGAATTTGTAGCAGGCCTGCAGGGTATTCCCAAACAGGACATCCCTGCCAGGGTGGTGGAGATGATCAGGATCACGGGACTCAATGCAGAAAAACACAAGAAGATCGGGGAGCTATCCAGGGGATTTAAACAACGCGTGGGACTGGCACAAGCCATGATCCATAATCCCCAGATCCTGATCCTCGATGAGCCGACATCAGGACTCGATCCCAACCAGATCGTTGAGATCCGGAAACTTATCCGGGAACTGGGGCGGGAGAAAACTGTCATCCTCAGCACCCATATCCTGCCGGAAGTGGAAGCAACATGCGACCGTATCCTGATCATTAACAGGGGCAGGATCGTGGCGGACGGATCTGCTGAAAACCTGAGAAAACAGGCCAGCGGACAGGAAATCCTGAAGGCCAGGATAGAAGACGGTGATCCAAATGCCATCTTTGAGGCCCTGCAGGATTTATCTTCCGTCTCCATGGTTGATTTCGCCGACAGGCAGCATAACCGGTTTGATATTCAGAGCCATCCGGGGAGCAATTCGGCCAAAGAAGTTTTTCAATTATGTGTCAAGAACAAATGGATCCTTACAGAATTGATCCCATCGGAGACCAAGCTCGAAGATATTTTCAGGGAATTAACCACCAATTAATCACCGTTTAAACACAAGATATTTATGAACACCATCTGGATACTTACAAAGAGGGAATTCCGGTCTTTTTTCGATTCCCTGATCGCCTACATTCTGCTGGTATTGTTCCTGGGGATAAGCGGATTTTTTACCTGGCTTTTTGGTTCTGATGTTTTCTTCGTGGGACAGGCAAGCCTCAGGGCATTTTTTATGATTGCATACTGGACCCTGTTTTTCTTTATCCCTGCATTGACCATGCGCCTGCTGGCCGAAGAGGTCCGCTCAGGAACGATTGAACTGTTATTGACAAGGGCCATTACGGACAGGGAGGTTGTGGTCGGGAAGTTCCTGTCAACCCTGCTGCTTATCCTGGTTGCCCTGGTCTTTACCCTGCCTTATGTAATCACCATCGGGAGCATCGGGAACCTGGACGTGGGTGCGGTTATTTGCGGTTACCTGGGACTTGTCCTTATGTCTGCTGCTTATATCAGTATCGGCTTATGGGCGAGCAGTATTACCCGCAACCAGATAGTCGCCTACCTCACGGCACTGTTTATTGGTATTTTCTTCCACCTGCTTTTCGACATGCTGGCTTCCAGTTTTACCGGGTTTTTCGGACAGCTCTTCAATAACCTGAGCATGCGTGTTCATTTTGACAGCATTTCAAGGGGCGTGCTTGATACCGGCGATCTGGTCTTTTTTCTCTCACTGATTGTGCTGGGTATTTTCCTCTCCGAGGTATCCCTTTCAAAAAGAAGTCTGTCTAACTAATAATACCACGATCAAGATGAAAGCGAATAAATTTACGATAAGCATTGTGCTGTTTGTTGCCATCCTGGTGGTGATCAACCTCCTTTCGGAGCAATTTTATCTCCGGCTGGATTTTACCGAAGACAAACAATACACCCTGAGCAGGGCCACCAAAGATATACTGCAGGACCTTACCGAACCCATCACCGTAAAGGCCTATTTCAGCAAGGATGTTCCGGCACAGCTGATCAAAACCAAAAATGATTTCAGGGAAATGCTCGTGGAATACGGGAAACTCTCCGGCCAGATGCTGGTTTACGAGTTTACCAGTCCCAATGAAGATGAGGAACTGGAAAGGGAAGCCATGCAGAACGGGATCCAGCCGGTAATGATAAACGTCAGGGAAAAGGACCAGATGAAACAGCAACGGGCATACCTGGGTGCTGTTCTTAGCCTGGGGGAAAGGAAGGAAGTCATCCCGGTGGTTGAACCCGGACTGGCCATGGAGTATTCCCTTTCGACGGCCATTAAAAAACTGGCTATCGTTGACAAACCCGTAATCGGCCTGCTTCAGGGCAATGGAGAAGCAGGCATGAATGAACTGGTCCAGGCAAACCAGGAATTAAGCATCCTATACAGGATGGAAAATGTGAACATCACAGATTCCACATTCATTCCGGCCTATATAAACACCCTTGCCATCATCAGGCCCGCCGATTCTATTGCTCCCGTTTTGTTTGCACAACTTGATCAATTCCTCTCCCGGGGCGGACGCCTGTTCATTGCATTGAACCGGGTCAGCGGTGATCTCCAGGGAGGTTATGGCAGTCCCCTGTATACCGGACTGGAATCCTGGTTGCGGGAAAAGGGTCTGATCATTAACGAGAATTTTCTGGTGGATGCCAACTGCGTCAGTGCCACCATGCAACAGCAGATCGGAAATGCTATCCAGATCTCCAGTGTGGCCATCCCTTATATTCCTATCGTTAATAAATTTGCGGATCATGAGGTTACATCGGGACTGGAAGCAGTGGTGCTGCAATTTGCCAGCACGATTGATTTCATGGGAGATTCCTCTATTTCCTATACGCCGCTGATCTTCAGTTCAGAAAGATCCGGAACACAACCCGCACCCCAGTATTTCAATTACCAGCGGCAATGGTCGCAGATGGACTTCCCCCTGCAGAACCAGGTGCTTGGAGCCGCCCTGGAAGGAAACCTTGGTGGGAATACCTACAGTAAAATGATCGTGATTGCGGATGGTGATTTCCCCATTAATGCCGGTGGACAACAGCAGGTCCAGCCGGATAATATCAGCCTCATGGTTAACAGTATTGACTGGCTGAGTGATGATACGGGTTTGATAAGTCTCCGCACAAAAGGGGTTAGTTCAAGGCCCATTAAGCAGATGGAAGACAGCACCAGGGCACTGCTTAAATGGTTCAATTTTCTGTTGCCCATCATCCTTGTATTGATCTATGGATTTATCCGCTACCAGTACCGGAGGAATCAGCGGGTCGCACGCATGGAGGCTAATTATTCTTAACATTAATGGCATATAGATATGAGTGGAAAATTCAATAACCGGACTTTATTGATCGTTTTTCTCGGCCTTGCAGGGATACTGGTGTTAACCAGGATCTTCACTGCCAAAAAGGCTGAACGGACATTGGATACCGATCTCGTTGTAATTGATACGGGCAGGATTTCAACCATTTACATTTACCCTCAGGCAGAACAGGGTGCGGAACTTGTGTTCAGCCGAAGTGGTTTTGCCTGGAATGTCTCCAAAGACGATCTGTCCGCTCCTGCGGACAAATACAGTATCGGCCATGCCCTGAATGAACTGCTGAACCTGAAAGCCGACCGCCTGGTTGCTCGCTCAGAGGATAAATGGCCTGAATTCCATGTAAATGATTCACTGGGGACAAGGGTGCTAGTGAAAGAAGGTAAAAAGACCACGCTTGATATGATCATCGGAAGGTTCAATTATCAACCACCTCCGGGAGGATACTCAGGATATGGCCAGCAATACGGCACGGGGATCACCTATGTCAGGAACAATGATGAAAATGAAGTTTATGCAGTAGAAGGGTTCCTGGCCATGAGTTTTAACCAGGAATTCAATAACTGGAGGGACCAGACCATTTGCCGGCTAAGGACGGACCAGATCACCAAGGTTGTATTTGAATATCCTGCTGACAGCGGATTTGTAGCCCAGAAGCTGGATATGAACTGGACCATCAACGGGATCCTGGCCGACTCCACCAGCATGGCCCGGTATCTGAACGGCTTGTCCCGCAAAAGCCATGGCGATTTTGCCGATTGGTTTTCACCGGCATCCGGTCCTGACTACCAGGTCACCTTTGAAGGAATCAATATGGGCCCCCTGTTGATCAGGGCTTATTCCCAGGCGGGTGATGAGGTGATCCTGCACAGCAGTATCAATCCTGATTCCTATTTCAGGATCACCAGGAATGGATTGTTCAAGGATATATTCAAGGGTTCCGCCGGACTTATTTCAGGTAGCGGTTCAATATAGAATGGACCAGGTGGATATCATCTTCTCCGAGTGAGGCAAGCCGTTCCAGTACCCGGTTATACAATGCAGGATTGCTGTCTATGTCCAGGTCTTTGAGCACTTTCTTTGATTTATCCATCATGGCCCTGAATCCTTCCTGGTCCAATGGAGGAGCACTAATTTCATACTCCCTCCGGTCATAGGATGCCATGATATATGCATAGATCATTACCGATTGTCCCAGGTTCAAAGAAGGGTAAGACTGTTTCATCGGAATGCTCGAAACCAAGTCACACATCCTGATCTCATCGTTGGTCAGTCCGGATTCTTCACGTCCGAATACAAGTCCGGTTTTGTTCACCGAATTCCCCTTGGCCATTATCATGCCCGGAATCTTTGATGCGCCGGAATATTCCACCCTGGCATCCCTGGTCTTGGCTGTCGTGGCCACGGTCATGTCCAGATCGGCAATGGCCTCTTTCAGTCCCACAAAAACTTCAGCACCTTCCAGGATCTCTTCCGAGGCATGCGCCATCATCCTGGCTTCCTGTCCCAGGTAATCACAGGGAGCAACCAGCCTCAAGCGGGTATAACCCATGGTTTTGATGGCCCTTGCCGCGGCACCGACATTGCCCGGTACAGCAGGCTTTACAAGAATGAAATACAAATCCATGCTTCCTTAAATATAAGCAAGATGTTTATCTTTACAACTGTAAATCCACTGGAAATGATTAAACTGATTCAATCCCCAAAACCGATAAAAGCTGCGGGCAACATGCCAAAGGTAATCAATGAATTTTTTGGGAGGGTAAACAGCCAGACCAGGGAGATCAGTATTGCCCGCATGCAGAGTCCGGCAGGCTGGGAGGAACCGGGACAAACACCAGAATTCGATGAATACACTGTTGTCCTAAAAGGCACTCTCCGGGTTGAAACAAAAAAAGATGATTTCTATGTGCATCAGAACCAGGCCATCATGGTCGGTAAAGGCGAATGGGTAAGGTATAGTTCCCCGGAAGAAGAGGGTGCTGAGTACATCGCCATTTGCATCCCGGCCTTTTCACCCGAAACGGTAAATCGCGATGACAAAATTCCTGAATCATGAATTACCCGGAATCTGACCTGATCCTAAGACTGGACAATAAAATACCCTCTTATGATGTAAGCCTGAACGGGCAGACCAAATTTTACACCCTTTGCAATATCCTGCTTGACAGTGCTGCCGTCCATGCAAATAAATACCAGTTCGGCTATCGTGACATGCAAAAAGAAAATGTATACTGGGTGCTGTCCCGTTTTCATATCATCATGCATGAGTATCCCAGGATGGATGATCAGGTGAAAGTGGAGACCTGGCCAAAAGGCGTTAACAAACTCTTCTTTATGCGTGATTACCGTATCCTTTCAGAAGATGGCAGGTTGCTCACGACAGCCACCACGGCATGGCTGGTCCTTGACGGAAATACCGGAAGGCCCAGGAAAATGGAGGAAAACTACAACCTTCATCATTTTCATGTCGATGACTTCCATGCCATTGAACCGGTCCCTGACAAGCTTCCGCGGATTAAGGAACCTGACCGGCAGACGCATGTAACAGCCCGGTATTCTGATCTGGATATTAACAAACATGTAAATGCAGTAAAGTATATCGAATGGGTACAGGACTGCTATCCGCAGGAACTGTATGAAACGCAGAATGTGAAAGAGTTCCAGATCAACTATCAGGCTGAGACAAGATACGGTGAAAAGGTACAGATCAGGATCATGAATGCATCCAGAAGGGATCCGTTTGAATACCTGGAGGGGATCAGGGCGAGTGATAAATATGTGGCCTTCAGGGCCAGGGTCCTGTTCGGGGCCTTTTAGGTTCAACCCGTTTCACCTGTTTCGGCGAGAACAGCCAAGCTGGTTGAAAACCAGTTTTGACATATGCTTTAAATTACCCTAAATTAACCGATATGAAAACCATTCATTTATTCATTTTAATTTCAGCCTTTTCTGCGGTCGTCTGTACAGCAGGCACGGGTGCAGGTGAAGAATCCGGATCACTTCCCGGTAATATCCAGCCAGAGCTTGTGCTGATACCAGGCGGAGAGTTTACCATGGGGGAAAAGGTAAACCGAAAAAATAATTATGTTGACAATGCCGCTCACATGGTATGGGTCGATTCCTTCTATATCGACAAATATGAGGTAACCAATGGCCAGTACCTTGAATTCTGTCGGTCCACCGGCCATCCCCTGCCCGAGTTCTGGGGTATGGATGTATTCTGCAGCGGACCCGGTTTCCCGGATCATCCTGTGGTAGGGGTTACCTGGGTTTCTGCCATGAAGTATGCCGAATGGAAAGGGATGCGCCTGCCAACAGAAGCCGAATGGGAATACGCAGCCAGGGGTGGACTGGCAAACAAAAGATATCCGATAGGGAATGATGTTGATTCCTCTCTTTGCAATTATTACGGGACCTATGGACATCCTATCCGGGTTGGATCCCTGCCCGCCAACGGGTACGGACTCCATGACATGTCAGGCAATGTAGTGGAATGGGTCAGTGACTATTATGATAAGGATTATTTTCTTGAAAGCCCCATAGAAAATCCCACCGGTCCCGAATATGGCAAACGCAGGGTGATACGGGGTGGTGGCTGGCGATCCGGAAAGATGTGTGCTACGGTCGTTTTCCGGCAGAGCCTGAGGCCATACTGGGTGGATATAAACGTAGGTTTCCGGTGCGCCAAAGATCTTTAGGACTTAATTATCACCTTCCAGATATGAAAAGATTCATTTCATTCTTGCTCTTTTCCTGCATGGTATTCCCATTTTATGTTCTCAATGCCCAGGAAGAGATGGACAATGCCACGCGTTCACTGTTTATACTGGACATAGCAAAATATATAGAATATGATGATGAGATACAGTTACACGCTGATTTCAAGATCGGTGTGCTGGGCAGGAATACTGATTTCTACTGGGAGCTTTATGAAATGGCCAAAACACGAAAATTCATCCAGCAAAAACCCATCAAGGTACTCATGTACCCCGAACTGGATAATGTCGAAAAATGCCATATCCTGTATGTCAACAGTGCTGAAGGATTTAAAATGAAAGAAGTGCTGGAGAGAACCCGGGGGAACAATACCCTGGTCATCAGCGAAGGATATCCCTTTAACCAATCCATGATCAACTTCGTAGTGGCGGATGGAACACCCCGGTTTGAACTGCACGAGGAGAAGCTGAACATGGAAGGTTTGCAGGTCAATGAATTATTCCGTGAACAGGCCATCAAGACAAGGGAGGACTGGGAAGCACTTTTCATCGAAACTGAGATCGCCCTGGAGCAAGAAAAAGAGGTCGTGGAGGAACAAAAGGTCGTGATCGATTCCCAGCGAGCTGAAATTGCCATGCAATCAGCAATGATCAGGACGCAACAGGCACGCCTGGACAGTTTAAACAGGGAAATCATGGGTAAGGAAAAAACCATTGAGCAGAAAACCCTCATCCTGGACCAGCAGGTCCGTGAGATCGGTCAGCAAAATGAAGAGATCATCAGACAAAGGCAGGAGGTAGTATCCCAGAATGCAACCTTAATTGAGCAGCGGGCAAAGATAGATCAGCAGGAAAGCCGGATCGAACAACAATCCATCCAAATATCGGAACAACAGACCATCCTCGTTGAACGGCTCAAAGCCATTGAAAAGCAAAAGATGCTGATCTGGTTCTTTGTCATCGCTCTGATCCTGGTATCGGGACTGGGTTATTTCATTTACCGGGGATACCGTATCAAAAAGGAATCCAATATCCAGCTTGAAGCAAAGAACCGCCTGATCTTGCAACAAAAGGATGAGATCCAGCAGCAGAAGGAGATCGCAGAATCACAGCGTGACCAGATTGCCTATCAGAAAAAGCATATCACGGACAGCATTCATTACGCTCTTCGGATCCAGACTGCGTTGCTTCCCTCGCTGGAACTTTTTTCAGAAAAACTCGATCACTTTGTACTCTATAAGCCCAGGGATATTGTCAGCGGAGATTTTTACTGGGTGTCGGAGATTGGTCATCGTATCATGATTATTTCGGCTGATTGCACGGGCCATGGGGTTCCGGGGGCTTTCATGAGCATGCTCGGCGTGAGTTACCTGAATGAGATTATCCTGAACAGGGGTATCATCCAGCCTGACCAGGTGATCAATTCCCTTCGGGATGAGGTCATCCGTTCCCTGAAGCAAAAAGAATCCGACAGTGAAATAAAGGATGGTATGGATATCTGCGTATGCCTGCTGGACCCGGAAAAAAGAACCCTGCAGTTCGCCGGTGCTCTCTGTCCCCTGTGGATTATCAGCAATGGTGAACTAAGCGAGATCAAGGGGGATAAAATGCCTGTGGCCATCCATGAAACCATGAAACCTTTTACCAATCACTGGATAGATCTGAAACAGGGAGATACCTTTTATATATTCTCTGACGGGTTTGCAGATCAGTTCGGCGGACCGAACCAGAAAAAATACCTGAGCAAGAATTTTAAAAAAACACTTGGGAACCTGCAGGCAAAAACCATGTATCAGCAGGGAGCAGAACTGGACAGGATCTTTGAAGAATGGAGAAAGGATATTGAGCAGATCGATGATGTTACCGTGATCGGTGTGCGTGTCTGATGTGATCAATTACATTCCCACACGGTGGTTACTCCCAGTATGGTAACCGGGGGCGTGTTTTCTTTTTCGGCCAGCTCATCACCACAATACACAACGCCCGGGGTCCTGCTGATCTCATTGCCATCCTGGTAGGTAACCTTGCTGCATGATTTGCATTCGTCAACCTTTCCGCAGGCTGTCATCGCTGAGGCGATCAATAGTAAAGCAAATAAACTTTTCAGGGGATTTTTTTTCATCATAACTGTTTTTATGTAAACTTGGTTGATTTTGTTTCGTTTTGCTTCAATAAAGTCATGCTGCACGCATATGCCTGCGCCTGAATGCCCATACCCCGATGATAAAATAGGCCAGGGTCAATACCAGGATCATTGCCAGGTCTGAGATGGTTTCCCTGATCTCCTGTCCTTTTACTAGCACTTTGTTCAGGGCATCAACGGCCCAGGTGGGTGAAAGAATATCATTGATATGGAACGGTTTTCCGGCGAGTGTAAAAAGTTTGCCGCCACTTATCGGAAAGGCAGCACCCGTAAAGAACATGAGAATAAATAAGGGGAATGTGCCAATGATGGCCACATCCTTTATGGAACGGCAGATAGCGGCAACAATAAGGCTGAATGTAATCATCGACAAGCTGGTAAGAAAAGCCACCAGAAGGATAAACCAGAAGGTACCCGGAAGCAGGGTATAACCCAGAAAGACCCCAACCCCTATGGTCAGCAACAGGGATACAATGGCAATGATGACCTGGATCAGGGATACCCCGCCCAGGAATTCCAGGGCGGAGAGATTTGATATTTTCAGCCTTTCAAGGGTTCTTGCTTCAGGCTCCCTCACAATGGCAGCAGAAGCAGAAAAAATCATCATGATCACCGCAAGGATCATGATGCCAGGTAAATATAATTCAAATTCTGTCCTTTGTCCGGAATACCCAAGGGTGGTTTCTTTCCATCCGATGGGCAGTGAGATCCCCGAGGCCTCCCGGATAAACTGGTTGATCAGTTCTTCCGACCATACGGCCCCGATGATATACTGTATGTCCGTTACATCTCCCACGAGCTCAAGTACCGTTCTAGTGGAGTCATCATAGGCCGGGTTCAACAGTTTCATTGTCAACTTCCGGGGAAAGACAACCATCACATCTGCTTCTCCCTTCTGGAGCAATTCAATCCCGGCCAGTCGCTTGTCCTGTTCAGTAAAATGCAACATGGCTTTCTCCTGGTCCATTGAAACCAGTTGCATGTAATAAATCAGTGAATCACCCAGGTTTAAAGGGTGGTTGAAGAAAAAAGCCCCTTCATCCTGGTTTACCAGTATGATATTGAATTCAGGCGTTTCGGTTTCCACCATCAGGTAATACATGAATACAAAGAACGGGGCCAGGGAAATGGTTAACAGCAGGATCCAGTAATCCCTGATCTGTTCCCGGATGCTTTTTATGAAGACAAAATACCATCTCATTGTCTGAGCCTCCTTCCTGTCAGGTGGATAAAAACATCTTCCAGTGTATTCTCCCGCATATTCATGCTGCTTACCTGAATTCCTTCCTTATTTAATATTTTGTAGATCATGGGGATCTTGGGGACCAGATCCATGCCTTTGATGATCCATTTGTCTCCGGCCATCATCAAAGAGAATCCATCTTTATATAATTTATTAGCCACTAAATCAGCAGATTTACCTTTAGTTACCTGAATTTCAAGTTCAAGTATATCCCCTTCCCCGATCGATTTTTTTAAGTGCCCGGGCGTATCAAGCTGCAAAAGCTTCCCCCTGTCAATAATGGCGACCCTGTCTGAGATCCTCTCGGCCTCATCCATATTATGGGTGGTGAATATGACGGTCCTTTCGGCTGATGTTTGCTGGATAAAATCCCTGACCATCACCCGGCTCTGGGGATCGAGCCCGGCTTCAGGCTCGTCGAAAACAACTATTTCCGGTTCATGAATGATGGCCATGATGACATTCAATCGCCGCTTCATGCCTCCGGACAGGGTCGAGGCCAGTTTGTTCCTCTTTTCCCTGAGTCCGATCTGGTCAAGTAACAAATCTGCCCTGTCCCTCGCTGTTTTTCCCGGAATATCATACATCCTTCCCATGAAAACCAGTTGCTCATAGCATGTCAGTTTGTTCCAGAGTATGATTTCCTGCGGACAGATGCCCACTCTCGGGCGGTGGGACCGGCTAACTGCATTACTGATCCTCTCTCCGTTTATCAATACCTCCCCTGAAGTGGGCCTTAACAGTCCGCACATCATCCGTATGGAAGTGGTTTTGCCAGCCCCATTAGGCCCAAGGAATCCAAATACCTCACCTTTTCTTACCTGAAGGGTAAGGTTGTCTACGGCCAGTAAGTCCCCGTAATACCTGACAAGGTTCCTGATTTCCAGGACTGTCTCCCGTTTGTTCAGATCATTGTTCAATTCAGATCAATATCTCATCAATGAATATCTTTTGGAAAAAACTGATGATCTCTGTCCCCGAAGGTCCAACACCAAGCATCATATAACCCAGCATTCCATTGATGGCAGAAATCAGTGCCATGCTTCGGCCTGACGGATTATGTTCACGAAACTCCCTGTTCTGCATCCCCATTTCAAACATTGATTCCAACATTTCAAAAACATCTTCAGCATATCTTCGGTAGAGATCGCTCAATTTTTCATCTTCAAACGCTTTAACCATGGACAAAAAATAAAATTTCAGGTTTTCTCTGTTGTCCACCCAGTAGGTTATGTATTCTGAGATAAATTCCTTCAGCCCTTTTTCCATACTCCGGTTCAGCAATACCCTCCGGAAAATTTCTTCTTCAGATACCGATAATTTCTGGTTGGCATAGATCAAGATCTCATCCTTGCTCCTGAAATGATGGTACAAACCACCCTTGCTGAGGGAAGCACGCCTGGCAATGTTGTCCATGGAGGCCCCTTCGTAGCCTCTTTCAAGGAATTCCTGGACAGCTGCCTGAACGATTTCCTCAGTTCGAATTTCTTTTGCTTTTTTTCGGGTCATAACAACTTACATACCGACGGTCGGTATGTAAAAATAGTAAATTCCGGGGTTAAAGTCAAGAAGCATAAATAAAATGCTTCAAATGCCCTGTAATATTAGATAATCAGCTTAATCACTAAAGGAATTATAATGGGACAGCCCGCGCCGGTTTTTCTTTTTAAAAATTCATGTTATTTTTAGGTACATCAATTTTTAACCACTGCCAGCGTTCCGCTATGAGAAAAACCGCTTTTGCTTCTTCCGCTCTTTCCATCATGACACTGATCCTGGGACTCCTGTTCATGTTGCATCAGATATCCTACAGCAATTATATTCTTGCACTCAGCTTGTTTTTACTGGCTGCCTCCCTGATTATTTTTTATACACTCAATAAACAGATCATGTATATTGTAGGCGCTGTTTTTTGCTTTCTCCCCATGGCAGGCCTAATGTTCAGGCAACTCAACCTTTCGGGCGCGGAACTGATCATCACAGGGGGTTTGTTCCTCTTTGCCCTACTTTTCATTCCCTGGTATGCATATCAGTGCTATAAAAAATCTATCAAATAATCTCTTTTAGAATCTTGTCTAATTCCCGGTTAAAATTTAAAGGATCTTCCAGTTGAATAAAATGCCCAACCCCTTCCATAAACCTTACTTCGAAATCAGGATACAGTTCACGGTTGGCTTCAACATCAACGGGGAACATCCTTGAATTGATGGAATAAATGGGGATATCCAGTCCCTCAAGCAGGTCAACCGGATCCGTGGAGATATTGTTGATCATGGCTGATAAAGCCACCTCTGCCGGTCCCTGAGCCAGGTCTTCTGCAATTTCCATTACCAGTAAACTATCCGCACCGGGAGGGAACATTCCATGCACAAATCCAATGGTAGTATTATAGAAATCCTGTCTGAAGGGCTCAATAAACTGCCTTATCACGGAATCTGACAGCTCATATAAAAACCCCTGATAGGTATCCACCCCGATCAGGGCCAGGGTCTGTTCCTTCAATTGATGTGCTGCAGCCAGGATCACACCGCCGCCCAGGGAATGGCCGATCAGTATGATCCTGTTCAGTTCAAGGTGTTTTACCACGCTTGCCACATCCATGCCAAAGGCCTGCAGAGTATAATCATCTCTGCCCGTTCCTGACTTTCCATGTCCCGCCAGGTCTATGGTTACTACCTTATAATCCTGTGAGAAAGTATCGACCTGCTCTCTCCAGTACCCCTGGTCACAACACCAGCAATGAACGAATACCAGCGCCGTTTTACCATCCCCATAAAGGGTATAGCTTATTTCCGTCTGGTCAGCCGAGAGAACGGAGCCCTTTTCAGGTCCCTGAGACCCCTGTTGCATGCAGGAGCTTATCAGCAAGGCAAGGAAGAAGATCTGGATTGTTTTCATGGCTTGTTATTTTACAGAAATATACACGCTTTTTACCAACAAATCAAGGCCTTTCACTTCCGGCTTTACCAATCGGTAACAGGGGCTGTCGCTTTTACCTTGTCATGCTTGTATACCGGCCCTGGAGGATGGCCCATAGAAGGGCCCCGACCAGGAGGGACATCAGGCCGATCAATGGACTGACAAAGGAATTCTTCAACCCTTCCATGATCAGGGCAGGTGAAACATCTGCAGCAGCGATGATGGCATTCAGCGCCTGCACAAAACCGAGTACTTGTGTAAACATACCCCAGATCAGGTTGAAGATTCCTAAGAAAAGGATGGCATGGTGAGATTTGTGAAAAGGCAGGGAGGCCAGGTTTACATGGCCGTAATACTGACGGAATTTGATAACTGCCATAACCAGCATGAGCAAAATGACAAGGATCTGGACCCAGAGGAAGACCCCCCCGTACATCTGCATAGATTCACTTAGTGTTTTCATGATAATGAGTTTAAATTTAAATAAAATAAATCTATGCCGGCTCAAGTTAAAAAACCACAAATTTAGACCGGCAGGCTGATCCTGTATACAAACAGCCTGCTGGAGATACCAGGCAGCACCGGTCGTATGATACGGCCAATGATCGACAGAATTTAACCATGCATCGAAATTATTTCTGTATCATACATCCACTGTACAATTAATTGTAATTTTAAAGTTCCGCTGATTACCCGGTATGAGTAAGCTGGCTACAAAATATGCAGAAAAAAGATGGTTCAAGGTATCAATACACCTTGGGTACTGGATACTGGCCTGGTTTTTCCTGAACCTTTTTTTCGGTTATGGAGAACTCCTGAACCGGTACAGTATGTATTACAGTTTTATTATCCTTTTGATTACCGCCGGTGTTGCCTACTGGATCATCCTTTACCTGATTCCCCAATACCTTTTCAAGGGAAGGTATGGATTATTCATCATCTACCTGATCTTTACCATCATCGCCTCGCTTGACCTGGAGCTGATAACGGTGATGTTGTTCCTTGTTCATGTAGAAAAATTCCAGTTGCTTATGCTCGATTATAACACGCGTGATATTTACTCTCTGCTTGCAGGCACTTATTTTATCGTTTTCCTTTCCGCAGGAATTAAACTGACCGAATACTGGTTCTATGAACAGCAGCGAAAACAGGCTGCCCTTAAGGATAAGGTCGAAGCCGAGTTAAAGCTGTTAAAATCACAGATCCATCCCCATTTCCTGTTCAATACGCTGAACAATATTTACGCCCTGGCCCTGCAGAAATCCGAGCAGGCTCCGGATGCCATAATCAAACTCTCTGAATTGCTCGATTACCTTATCTATCATGGCAAGAATGAGCTGGTCCCCCTGGCAAAGGAAATTCAGCTTATCGACCACTACATGGAGCTGGAAAAACTTCGGTACGGTGACAGGTTGCAGGCATCATTTGTCAGAAAGGGAGATACCGGGCATATTAAGATCGCACCCATTCTCCTGCTTCCCTTTGTCGAAAATGCATTCAAACACGGGATCAGCCAGTCAAGGAACAAGGTCTGGCTTAAAATCCATCTGGAAATATCGAACAGAAGTATTATTTTTCTTGTTGAAAACTCCAAACCGGCAGCCCGCCCAAAGGAAGGTGTCCAGGGCGGGATCGGGCTCGAGAACCTGAAAAGAAGGCTTGAAATACTATACAAGGACAGGTATTCACTGGAAATGCTTGACAAAAAAGACATTTATTCTGTACAACTGAAACTGACAATCTTGAGATAAACGATGAAGATCAAATGCCTGCTTGTGGATGATGAACCCCTGGCACTGGATGCCCTGGAATCCCTGATGCAGAAGATCCCGGAACTGGAGATCATCGGCAAATGCCAGAATGCAGTGGAAGCCCTGCAGGTGATCCATGCCAGGAAAATTGACCTGCTGCTGCTGGATATACAGATGCCGGAGCTTACAGGTATTGAAATGCTTAAATCCCTCAGCCATCCTCCCAAAGTCATTTTCACTACTGCCTACCGGGAATATGCAGTGGAAGCCTTTGAACTGGATGTGATCGACTACCTGGTCAAACCCATCTCCCTTGAAAGACTGATCAGGTCAATCAACAGATATCATGACAGGACCCTCCAAAAATCCGTGACAGAACCCCCGATATCAAAATCCCCGGCCAAATCCATTACCATCTATTCGGATAAAAAGAATTACCGGGTTAACACTTCAAGCATTTTATTTATAGAAGGACTGAAAGATTATGTCAGGATACATACCGACAATGGCCGGCTGGTAACCCGTCAAACCATGAAGAACCTGGAGGATATACTGTCCGGGGAGGAATTTATCAGGGTACACCGTTCTTATATCGTACCCATACACAGGTTGGATTCGTGGACCAGCCATTCGGTGATTGTGAAGGATAAGGAGATCCCTGTGGGCCGGACTTACAGAAAATCCATCATGCTTTTACTTGAAAATCTTAAGGGCAATGATCAAGGCAGATAATCTCACATTTCGCTATCCCTGCAGCCAATACTTTGCTGCTAAAAACCTGACATTTGAGATCCTTCCGGGCGAAATATTCGGATTTTGGGGGCCATCGGGAGCCGTGAGTAGTACCACCCAGAAAATTCTCACCGGATTGCTGAAAGGATATTCGGCAGGGTGATCATCACAGTGGCCACCTTTATTATGGTTGCCTGTATGCTGGTTTTTTAAATTACTGGCCAAGGACGGATTCGACAAGGTTCTGGTTGTTATCATTTTTCCCGATCCGGTAATGATCTGATTCATAGGGGTGTCCAGGATCAAATCCATGAACCAGTTTGTCATTATCATCCCATTTTTCCTGATATCCTTTGTGCCTTCACTCTTGAATTTTTTCAGACTTGCCAGCAGCTGGATTCTCTGCCATCCCGACGCAGGCGCTTCTTGACCTGCTCTGGGCTTCTTTTTATTATACAGTTCCTGCCGGACCGATCACATTTGCCGTGATATACCTGCCAATCTGGCTGGGACTGGCATATTTTATCGCCTTCCGGGCATCTGACAGAATGGTCGATGGGAAAGATGCTCGTGGTTTCCATCCCGGCAGCCATGGTATCCCCTGTAAGTTGTTTGATTATCACGGTGTTTGTTTCCAACAAGATTGTTGGGACAGCCTGGATGAAGGGAGTGGACTTTTTGTTTATGATACCTGTACTGACTTATATTTTGGGGGGCGGCCGGGAATACATCCTCTGAATACTGCCATACTACTGGATTTTAAAAATATTTGATCCTTGATTCCAGGCTTTTCCATTTGCCATAATTTATGCAATCGGTCTTTCCTACCTGCTTTTACTCACCATCTTTTCCACCAGGCTGTTTAAAAAACGGGGTTATCCCTGATATTCCTGCCTGACAACTTTACCAATAAACTGACAATAATTCCACCTTCGCCCTGTGGCACAAGAAATGTATACGTATCTGTATATTTTTATATACTATAATTGTATCCAGATGAAAATAATGGAAGTGAATTCCTTACAGGAATTACAGCAAATGATTGGAAAAGAAAAAAGATCATTTTTACTGATTTTCAAACAGGGATCAGAACAGAGTGACAAAGCTTATAAAAATCTGGCAGCGGCAGCTGAAGATGTATCTGACATTGGCATCTTCACGGCAGATGTAAACAGGGTTCGGGACATTCACCAGGCTTATTCCATAACATCCGCCCCTTCCCTCGTGGAATTTAAAGGGAAAGATCTGAAGAATGCATATAAAGGGGCACATGATCAGAGTTATTACAAAGGTTTATTTGAGAATGCCGTTTATGTGGCCAGGGCTGAAAAAGCCGGCAAGACTGTAAAACAGGTTACCGTCTATACCACGCCAACCTGTTCCTGGTGCGGAACCTTAAAATCTTATTTAAATAAAAATAAGATCCGTTACAGCGAAATCGATGTATCCAAAGATGATTCAGCCGCCCAGGAAATGGTAAGAAGAAGTGGCCAGCAGGGAGTTCCCCAAACATTGATCAGTGGAGAAATGGTGGTAGGATTCGACAAAGCCAAAATCAATCGCCTTTTAGAGATAGATGGATAATAAAAGCAATAATTTATATTTAAACATTTACAAATGAAAGAGTTACAGCCAATAAACCAGAATGTATTACTGGATATTACAGAGAAATCGGAAGAAGTGACTACTGCTGCCGGCATAATCATACCTGATACTGCTAAGGAAAAGCCAAAAATGGCTGAGGTGGTTGGTTTGAGTAATATTGATAATGCCGAGATCACGGTCGGGGATACTGTGCTGTTTAAGGAATATGCCGGTACAGAAACCGAGTTTGAAGGAAAGAAATACCTGATCCTTCCCTATGCGGATGTCCTGGCGAAAGTAGTAGAGACAGAATCGATCTGATACCGGGATTCCCCGTGGCCCGGTAGAATAAAATCCCGGGCCATGGGATAAAGTCCGCTGTGTTTTGTAATTTAGGTGATTCACCCTGAAACCAAAACACCGATGGCTAAAAAGAGAATCCCATTCTTCAGTATTCTCGGAGAAAAGCAAACCTACCTGAATCTTGTTTATATCCTGTTTGCCTTTCCCCTGAGTGTATTTTATTTCTCACTCTCCATCACCGGTTTTTCCCTGTCACTCGGATTGTTGATCATTGTTGTCGGATTTTTCATCTTCATCGGCACCATGATCATGATACAGGGATTTCGCTGGCTGGATGTACAGCTTACAAGGGTTTTTCTGGGATTGACAATTGTCATTAAAAAGGAAGAACCACAGGAACCCGGATTTACTAATTTTCTGAACCGGTTGTTCGGTGCCGGGGCTACCTGGAAAAGCTTTATCTTTTACCTGCTGATAAAGTTCCCCATGGACACCATCATCTGGTCTGTCACCATTGCATTCATTGCTGTTACACTTGAGCTGTTACTGGCACCTGTTTTTTATGATAGTTTCGTGTACAACGATGATTTTGCAGATTTCCTGGTCAGGTTTTTTGGCGATGTATATGTACTTCCCTTCCTTGGAATTATCTGGGGCATGATCAGCCTGCATGTGATCAGGGGACTTGCATGGGTATGCAGGGGGATCAACCAGGTGTTCCTTTCCGAATAAACCGTACATCCAAAAGCTTTATTCAGCGCTGTGATAGTATTTACTATACCAATTTGCAGAATAAACAAAAACATTTTTATTTTGTAGAGTGATTAGTCAATCTAAAATAGAAGATAAACGTGAAAGAATACTCCGGGCTGCAAGAAGGCTGTTTGTCAAGCAGGGATTTCACAGTACACCGACATCAGCTATCGCCAAGGAAGCCAGCGTAGCCAATGGTACGCTCTTTCACTACTTCAAAACCAAGGAAGAACTGATCAACACCCTCTATAAGGAAACCAAAAAAAGTTTCTTTACCATTGCCACCGCGGGGGTTAAAAACGAGAAAACCATCAAGCGTAAGGTCAGGCTATTGTGGTATAACACAGTTAAATGGGCCCTGAACCGACCCCAGGATTTTTTATTCATTCAGCAATTCAGTAATTCACCCTTTTTATCTCAATTAACACAGGAAGAGATTTCTGAGCATATTGGATTTTATTATGGCCTGATCGACCAGGGAAAAGAAGAGGGAACACTGAAGGATATCCCGACAGAACTGATGTACCAGCTTATTACCTTTCAGATATATGGAGTAATCAATTACCTGTTTCAGCATCCGGAATTTCAGAATAATGCAACATATTTAAGCATGGCATTTGAGTTCTATTGGGAAAGTATTATGAAAAAATAATTTTTTGAAACAAAAATGGAGTAATTAGTCAATCTAGAAATTTATATTATGGAAAAGTGGCATTAATCACCGGAGCATCTGGTGGAATACCGGATAAAAAATGCGGGTTTCGGGGGATATGGAATCTTTCTTGAGCGATCACTCGAAAGAGCGCATATGAGTGCCAATGGAATGGCAGGATTTATATTGCAGAACAGATTCGCCAGGCAAGGTTATTAGCCATTTAATTATAATTTTGGGATTTCTATTAAAGTAGGTTTTATCAATAATTGCCAAAATGAAAAGAATATTGCTTATAATTACTGTCCTCTGTATAATGGCAACCGGTTGTAATCAAACAGGGAAAAAAATGAATGATGCAGCTAATCCATTCCTCAGTGAATATACCACCCCCTTCCAGGTACCGCCTTTCAATGATATAAAGGATGAGCATTACCTGCCTGCCTTTGAAAGAGGCATTGCCATCCACAAGGAGGAAATTGACAAGATCATCAACAACCCGGAAGAGCCGGACTTTGAAAATACCATTGCTGCGCTTGACCGAAGTGGTGAACAATTGAGGAAGGTCCGGTATGTTTTCAATTGCAATACCGAGAGTAACACCAATGAGTTGCTTCAGGAGATTGCCCAGAAAGTGGCACCTTTGGAGTCAAGTCATTATGATGATATCAATCTGAATCCTGATCTGTTCAAACGTGTGAAAACGGTTTATGAAAAGCGGGACAATCTTGACCTTACCACTGAGGAGAAAACATTGCTGGAAAAAATGTATAAGGATTTTGTAAGAGGCGGAGCAGAGCTCGATGATACCAAACAGGCCAGGTTGCGTGAGATCAATAAGAGGATCTCTGTGTTATCGCTCCAGTTCGGTGATAATGTCCTGGCCGAAAATAACGCATACAAACTCTTCATTGAAAACGAAGCGGATCTAGCCGGGCTTCCTGAAGGTGTCATTGCGGGAGCTGCCGAAGTTTCCAGGGCAGCCGGTCAGGAAGGCAAGTGGCTTTTT
Source organism: Bacteroides sp. SM23_62 (assembly GCA_001303955.1). GTDB lineage: Bacteria > Bacteroidota > Bacteroidia > Bacteroidales > SM23-62 > SM23-62. Next base: position 26,069 of record LJUP01000001.1, read on the forward strand.
ACCACCCATAAACCAAGCATGATCCCTTTTCTTCAGTATGCCGACAAGCGCGAATTACGTGAAAAACTTCACAAAGCTTACTGTGCGAGGGGAGATAATGACAATGACCATGACAACAAAAAGATCCTTGTAGAGATGGCCAATCTCAGGCTGGAAAGGGCCCAGCTGCTGGGTTATGAAACGCATGCACATTATATTCTTGAGAAAAGAATGGCCAAAAAACCCGAAAATGTTTACAATCTGCTCAACCCGATCTGGGAAGCCGCCCTTCCTGTTTCAAAAAAGGAAGTTCAGGAGATGCAGTCTCTTATCAGCCTGGAGGGAAATGATTTCAAACTGGCTGCGTGGGACTGGTGGTATTATGCTGAGAAGCTCAGGAAGGAAAAATATGACCTCGATGAGGAGGCTCTTCGCCCTTACTTCGAACTGGAGAATGTCCGGAATGGTTTGTTCCAGGTATGTAACAATCTGTTTGGAATCAGCTTTGAAGTACGCAATGATATTCCCAAATACCATGAAGATGCCCAGGTATTTGAGGTAAAGGATGCAGATGGTTCACACTTGGGCGTTCTGTATATGGATTTTCATCCCCGCGCAAGCAAACGTGGTGGTGCATGGATGGACAAGTACCGTAAGCAATATATGAAAGATGGTGAAAATATTACACCAGTGATCACTACTGTCTTCAATTTTTCGAAACCAGCAGGAGGCAAGCCAGCCTTGCTGAGTTTTGAGGAGGTAAGCACCATGTTCCATGAAATGGGCCATGCGCTGCACGGGCTCTTCTCAGATTGTACCTATGAATCCATCTCCGGTACTGATGTACCCTGGGATTTTGTTGAACTGCCCTCTTCCATCATGGAAAACTGGGCTTCTGAGCCCGAAGTCCTGAAACTATATGGTAAGCATTATGAAACTGGAGAGACCATACCGGATGAACTGATCCAGAAAATCAAAAAAGCCGGACATTTCAACCAGGGTTTTGTCAATGTAGAATACCTGTCCGCAGCCTTTCTGGATATGAACTGGCATACCCTGAACAAGATCACATCAGACATTGATGTGGATCAGTTTGAAACAGCTGCCCTTAACAGGATAGGGCTGATCCCGGAGATCGTGGTCAGGTACCGCAGCACTTATTTCAGCCATATTTTCAGTGGCGATTATTCTGCAGGATATTATAGCTATAAATGGTCGGAGGTGCTGGATGCCGATGCATTTGAGGCATTTAAGGAAACTTCCTTATTTGATACAAAGACTGCCGAGTCCTTCAGGGATAATATCCTGGCGCGGGGAGGGACAGAAGATCCCATGATTCTTTATAAACGCTTTCGGGGCAGGGAACCTTCCATTGATCCTTTGCTGAAACGAAGCGGCCTCTCCAGACCCTAAGATCTGTCTCCCTCAGGAACAATAAAAATGATTGTCCCCACCTAAGCATTGATACAGATTTCAAAAAATCTTTTTAACTTCGTAGCCCGATCTTTTGGGATTCTCTATGTTTGTTCCTCTTAGGATACGTATATTGCTCCTCTTTGGAAGAACCTCCTTTATCATCGGTTTTCTTTTTACCTTGATCGGTCTGGCTTTCATTATCTATTTCAGCATGCAGCTGAACTGGAACATTCTCTTCGCAGGAAAAAAGGACCTTGTTACTACCTCCGGATTCATCACCAGTATGAATGAAACGCAGTACAAGGCAAATGAGAGCCTTCTCTACGAATACCGTTACCGCTACTATGACATGTCACAAATCCCTTATTCCGGTTTTTTCCTTGAATATGCAAATGCTTATGAGCGCGGACAGGAAATAACGGTTGAATATTTAAAAGATTCCCCAGAGGTTTCCAGGTTCGCCGGAAAGGACAGGCAGAATTATGACCAGATTATGTTTCTCGCCGGATTGGGAAGCATAATCATAGGTTTTCTTTTCCTGTACCCCTCCTGCAGGCGGACGAGGAGGGAGCGTAAGATCATCATGATGGGGCGTCCGGCGGAAGGGAAACTGGTTTATGCTGAACCTACCAATCTGAGGGTCAACGAACAGCCGGTATACAAACTTACTTATGAATATTGTACCGGCCGGTACGACGTCCAAAAATTTTCAGTCCGATCACATCTGATCAGGAATATTTCCGATGAGCATACTGAAATACTTATCTATGATCCCAGCAATCCCGGTAAAGCGGTAGTTGTGGATACGCTCCCTGGTCCGGTGGCCCGTTATATCCTCAATAAGCTGTATCCTTCTTATAATTAAGTATAATTCTGTAAATATTTCCAGCTTCAGGGAGTTGCGAATTGTTATCTTTGCATCTTCATGAAAAAGCACGTCAACATACCGTTCGCCCCTTCCCGCATTCCCATATTTTATGGCTGGATCATCTTGGCCGCCGGCACCATTGGCATGCTTATGAGCATTCCCGGACAAACCATGGGAGTATCTGTATTCACAGAAAACCTGCTGAATGACCTTGAAATCAACAGGAATAATTTAAGCCTGGCCTATTTGATCGGAACTGTTGGATCCGGATTGCTGATCACACGTGCAGGTAAATTATATGACAGGTTCGGAGCAAGATTAATGGCCTTCATTGCGGCAGGTATGCTCGGACTGATGTTACTTTTTCTTACCAGGGTTGATGCCCTGGTCGATTTATTGCATGATCATGCTGCTATGGTCAATACGGCGCTTACCACTTTTTTAATAATGTCATTCGGGTTCTGGGGAATTCGTTTCTTCGGGCAGGGATTACTTACCATGGTGTCACGGAATATGGTCATGAAATGGTTTGATAAAAAACGTGGACTGGCCAATGGAATAATGGGGATTTTTGCTGCTTTCGGGTTTTCTCTGGCACCCAAAATTCTGAATCAATTCATTGAGGATTTCGAATGGAGAGGGGCCTGGCTTCTACTGGCAGTTGTGATCGGAATCGGATTTGTGACTTTTGTGCTGGTTGTATACCGGGATAATCCCTGGGATGCCGGATTGGTTGCCGATGGTCAGCGCATCGCCAATAAAAAAAGCAAAAGGCCCCCCAGTCTTCCCCCGCGGGATTATTCCCTGGCAGAAGCCAGAAAAACGAGGGCGTTCTGGTTATTTACCCTGGCCCAGATGATCAGTGCATTATACATATCCGGCCTGACCTTTCACGTGGTTTCGGTCTTTGATTCTGTGGGAATGGATAAGGCGTCTGCTATCAGTATCTTCGTGCCAGCTTCTATCATCGCTATTATTGTACAATTTATAGCCAGCTGGATCAGTGATTACATCCGTCTGAAATACCTTTTGATAATATTCCTGCTGGGCATGATCAGCACAACAAGCGCCCTGATGTTCCTGGGTAACAGCATGCTGTCATACTGGATGTTGATCAGTGGTAATGGGATTACATGGGGACTTTATATCGTACTTGCAGCAGTGACCTGGCCCCGGTTTTTTGGTTTGAGGAACCTGGGGGCTATCTCAGGTTTTTCATTGAGCTGGCTTGTTATCGGAAGTGCATTTGGACCTTATCTATTCAGCCTTGCATTCGACCTTACGGGGACATATGAAATGGTAGCCCAGGCATGCCTGGTGGTTTCGATTATATTATTTTTCTCATCGTTTCGTGCCAATAATCCCAGTGAATAATGAAGAACATACGTAAAACCATTCATATCAAGTCCCCCATGGAAGAAGTTTTCAATGCCATTACCAATCCGCTGACCATAGAATTATGGTCCGGCTACCCTGCAGTAATGGAACCTGTGCCCGGCACCCTGTTTTCCATGTTTGACGGGGATATCACCGGCACCCTGCTGGCCATAGAACCGCCTTCAATGCTAGAGCAGCAATGGGATTTCGGGGAACAAACCGTCCCCTCCATAGTCCGGATCAAGCTTAGTGAGGAAGGCCATAAAACCCGGATAGAACTGGATCACAGCAACGTGCCGGATGAAGCATTTGATAATATCAATACCGGCTGGAAGGAATACTTTTTCGGTGCACTAAAATCCTACCTCGAGGGCTAGGTCCAAAAGCAGCACAATGCCAGGTATATGATTGTGGCTGGATGGGACAGGTTGACCGGATTTAATCTCAGGATATGCAACCCCTACTATTTTCTACTGTCTTTCGATATAAAAGCTAAAAACCAAACCATAGCCTTATGAGAAAAATAATAGTTATCCTCACACTTGTCCTTTCCTTTACCGGCTTGAACGCCCAGGAGAGCGAGATCCAGACTTTGTTTGGCAGCGGCACCCGGATCAGCGGATTTGGCGGCCCCACTATGAGCTTCACAAGCATCAACGGAGAATTTGCCCATATGATGGGCGGCGGCGGCGGAGTTCTGCTCGGGGATTTCTTCATTGGTGGCTACGGTGAAGGATTAACCAATTCAATCACGGCAGGAGGAAACAGGATCAAATTAGGTCATGGCGGATTCTGGACAGGTTATTCCTTCATGGCCTCCAGGGCCTTGCATCCCGCAGTTTCCACTCAAATGGGGTGGGGTAGCATTACCCAGACAGATGATAATCATTATCACCTTTCGTCAGATAATGTCTTCGTTATCAACCCTGCCATTGAACTGGAGATGAATTTTACGAGATTCTTCCGAATTGGTGCAGGTGCTCATTACCGGTTTGTGAGCGGGGTAAATACCAGTACTCTTACCAACGCAGACTTTTCGGGCCCCGGGGCATTCCTGAGCTTTAAATTCGGCTGGTATTAAGATTTCCTGATCTCTCTTTCATATATTGTGATTACGGCCGCAGGGACTATCTCCCCCCTGCGGCCTTTTTCCCCTTAACGTCTCTTTAACAACAACCGATAGAACTCTTTAGTAGTTTCACGGTTAATTTTTAACAATAAACCAGTTTGGTGTTGATTGATAATGAAAGCTTTATGGATACTTATACTAAGCCTCCTGACAGTTGTCATAGCCGGCCAGCATCCGACATCCACCCTGCAGGTAGGTGATTTTGCACCAGATTTCCACGGGTTAGATCAAACAGGCGATCTGGTAAATCTCAGGGAATCACTTAAAAACGGCCCGGTTGTCCTGATATTTTTCCGCGGCTCCTGGTGCCCCTATTGTAACAAGCATCTTTCAAAATTCCAGGATTCACTTGATTATGTCCTTGACAAGGGTGCCTCTGTAATTGCAGTCTCACCGCAAATCCCAGAATATAATCAAAAAACCATTAATAGAACCGGTGCTACATTTTCTGTCATACACGATAAAGGATACCGGATCATGGATGCCTATCATGTTTCATTTGCCATAGATGAGGAAACCTTAAAGCAGTACCATAGATCTGGAAAACATGTCGAGCGGGCCAATGCAAATGAGGATTATATTTTGCCTGTCCCAGCCACTTTTATTATCGGTGAAGACAGGATGATCCGTTATATCCAATATGACCCTGACTATAAAAACAGGTCCACCGTAGTGGAGGTTCTAAGAAATCTCTGATGCCTGTCTTTGCTATTCTTTTTTTATATTTATGATCTGTCTCATATCTCATCCCGTCTGATGGAAAAGGTGTATGATTACATCGTTGTAGGATCTGGTTTCGGAGGTAGTGTTGACTCCCTCCGCTTTTCTGAAAAAGGTAAGAGATTTAACCCGGATGATGTTCCGAAAACTAACTGGAACCTCCGAAATTATCTCTGCTTTGCAGAAAAATATGGAACAGATATCCTTGCAGGAGGATTCCCGGAAAAAATGGATAATCGCAACAAGCAGATGGTTCAAGAATTACATATGAGCAGATGATTCATTATTATCGCAGGAACATATTAAGGTTGATGCTGCTGCAGCTGGCTGCAATGACGTTAATCGGATGTGTAAGCGGACCGGAAAACCAACCGGATCCTCTGCCTGACATTGCCCGGCCGATTCCTTATCTTCCGGAGCTTTCTGTTGATGGGATGACGGGGGACTGGAACCCTTCCTATGAGCCGCTGAGAATCCTTTCCGATATTTGCGGAAACATCCCTGATACAAATGATTTTAAGGCTTCATTCAGGATGGCCTGGAACGAAAAAGGAATATTTCTCCTGGCAGAAATCACGGATGACAGTTTGTTCGAGGATCCGGATAATTTCTGGAATGGAGATGGTCTCGAATTATTCCTGAGTCAGGGCAGAGGTTCTCTGGATATTCTGCAGGTTTCTGCCAGGCCGGGATTTGACCTGCCCGATTCTGTGGCAGCATTCAATGCCTATGATCATCTAAGATCACGATCATTAAACCCAGCCGAAACTTCCATTGTCTTTGACAGCAGGGAAACCAGTGAGGGATTCCTGCTGGAAGGATTGGTTCCTTTTGAGATGCTCAGTATTGAGCCTCATCAGGAGATGAGAATGGCCATTCAACTCTACCTGAATGATGCCGACCGGAAGGATGACCCCGATAATTTCAGCCTGCCCTGGTATCCCGTCAGGGAATCCTACCGTAATCCTTATGCATTTCACAGTGTTACACTTACTGCTGACCGGTATCCTGGAATGTCACCTGAGCTCAGGGCCTGCATTGTCGATGGAAAAACAGTCCGGCTCAAGGTGATCAGCGACCGGACTTATGACGGTAAGATATTCCACATTATATCCGGATCCTTCAGACACCGATTAAAAAATGCGTTCATAAAGGAATGGACCCTGTCCTGGGACAAAGTACATGCAAGCGGGGAACCTTTCGTTGGACTGTTGCTCGAAGAGCAACCCTTGCAGGTATTGGATCTTGAGATGGCACAATGTATTTATGAAAAAACTGATCCGCCTGAATGGTATGAAAACGAGATCAGGATTTTTGAAATAATGGACAGGTATGATCCACCCCCGGACAGTGCCACCCTCTTTACAGGAAGCTCCACGATCCGTCGCTGGTACAGCCTTTATGAAGATATGTATCCAATGGATGTGATCAACAGGGGATTTGGGGGATCGGTAATGAAGGAATTAAACCTGAACCTTGACAGGATTGTATTTCCATACAAACCCTCCAGGATATTTGTCTATGAAGGAGATAATGATATTGCCAGGGGAACAGAACCCCTGGTCTTCCTGGAAGATTGCAAAGCATTCATAAGCCAATGCCAGCAACGATTACCAGATACTGAAATCATTTTCCTTTCCATCAAACCCAGTCCTTCAAGAATGAGGTACTGGCAACAGATGGAAAGGGCCAATCAGATGCTTGAAGACCTATGCGGGACATATGATAATGTTGTGTTCCTTGATATTTCATCACCGATGTTTATCAAACCAGGCATCCTGAAAAATGATATCTACACCGATGACAGGTTACATCTGAATGAAAAGGGTTATTCCCTGCTAAAGCATGTAATCGAGGAGAATGTTATTAAATCCCTGAATTAGACCAAAATATGGATCGCATTGAAATTCAAACTATTATAGAGAAACAGAAACAATTCTTCGAATCCGGCGTTACCCTTGATGTCAATTTCCGGCTGGATACTCTTAAGAGATTGAAAGCAGTGATGATCAAACATGAAGCAGATGTCTACGAGGCACTTAAGGCTGACTTTAACAAACCTGTATTTGAAACCTATGCGAGTGAGAACGGGCTGGTCTTACAGGATCTTGGGATCATGATCAGGAACCTGAAAAAATGGGCTCGCCCAAAGCGTGTATACACTCCCATGTTACACTGGCCCGCTAAAAGCTATTTTTTACATGAACCCTACGGCAGAGTGTTGATCATCTCACCCTGGAATTATCCGCTTCAGCTGCTTTTCATGCCGCTGGTCGGTGCCGTGGCTGCCGGTAACTGTGTCCTTGGCAAGCCATCACGGCATGCAAAGCATACCTATGAATTGATGTCCCGTTTGATCTCTGAATATTTTGATTCTGATCATATCACCATCATTGAAGGGGGTCGGGAGACTAACCAGCTCCTGCTGGAGGAACAGTTTGACTATATTTTTTTTACCGGCAGTACAGAGGTTGCTAAAAAGGTCATGCAATCCGCCGCCATGCACCTAACACCTGTATCCTTTGAGTTGGGGGGGAAATCACCCGTTATCGTAGAACCTGAAACAAATCCCCGGCTCGCTGCCAAAAGAATCCTCTGGGGCAAACTTTTGAACAGCGGACAATCATGTGTGGCCCCCGATTATGTGTTTATCCATGAAAATATCAAAGAAGCATTCCTTGCAGGTATGAGGGATTACCTTCAGTCTGTTTATCATGGTGACATCAAGGGAAGCCCTGATTTTGCAAGGATCATCAACCAGGCCAATATGGAAAGGCTGACAGGTTACCTGCAGGGACAAAAAATACTGCTGGGTGGAAATACGGATTTTGAAGACAGGTATATTGAACCAACCATCGTGGAGGTAGAGGATATGAACAATATTTTGATGAAGGAAGAAATATTTGGCCCGATCCTGCCATTGATCCCATACCGGTCCCTTGATGATGTCATCAAATATATAAAAAGTAAACCACGGCCACTTTGTCTATATATTTTCGGGAAGTCGAGGAAAATACAGCGAATGATCGTGGAGCGAACCATGTCAGGCTCCGGGGGCATCAATGAAACAGTGGTGCATTTTATCAACCCAAACCTGCCTTTCGGCGGCGTAGGCCTGAGCGGTATCGGGAGATACCATGGGAAATACAGTTTCGAAACCTTTTCCTATAAAAGGTCATTTATTGACAAGGCAAACTGGATTGATTTTCCTTTGAGATACCCCCCTTATAAGGGAAAGCAATGGCTAGTTAAAACCTTGATTAAATGATCATATATCCAGATCCACCCAAACCGGACAGTGGTCGGAATGTGTTGCTTCGTTCATGATTCCCGCATCTTTGATACGGGCTGTCAGTGATTCGGTAAGCATATGATAATCCAGCCGCCATCCAAGGTTCTTTGACCTGGCATTCGAACGGAAACTCCACCAGCTGTATTTAACGGTTTCCGGGTGCATGTGCCTGAATGAATCCACAAAACCACTCTCCAGGAATTTATCAATCCACGCCCTTTCTTCAGGAAGGAATCCGGAAGTGTTTTTATTACTGACCGGGTTGTGAATATCAATCTCCCTGTGTGCTATATTGAAATCGCCGCAAACCAGCAGGTCAGGTCTTTCTTTTCTCAGACCGGTTAGAAAACTGAGAAAGTCATCAAGGAACTTCATCTTGAAATCCTGCCGGACATCCCCGGTAGTACCGGATGGGATGTAGACATTGAGAACGGAAATATCACCAAAATCGAGCCGGATCAACCTCCCCTCCGAATCATAACCTGAAGTATTCATGCCAATTACGACCTTGTCCGGTTCCTGGTCAGTCAGTATCAGAACGCCGGAATAGCCCTTTTTTTCAGCTGAATGCCAGTAATCATCGTACCCCAGTTTTTTTAAGGGGGTCAGGTCTACCTGATCGGGCTGGGCCTTGGTTTCCTGTATGCACAGCATTGCTGGTTTCATTTTCTTTATCCAATCCAGCAGGCCCTTGTTCAAGGCAGCACGGATACCGTTTACGTTGTAGGAGATGATCTTTTGCATGGTTGTAAATATAACTACTTTTGTATACTTTGTATAATGGAAGGAGAAGGAAGGGTTATAAAATCTACGGGTAGTTCATACCTGGTCAGTTCGCCCGAAGCCGGATTGACCGAATGTATCATCAGCGGCAAATACCGACTGGAAGAACTCAGAAGTACAAACCCGGTTGTCGTGGGTGACTGGGTGAGTTTTTCCATGCGGGAAGGTGAAAAAATAGGCCGGATCAATGATGTCCTACCAAGGAAGAACTATATCATCCGGAAATCTACCAAACTATCAAAATCTCACCAGATCATTGCCTCCAATATCGACCAGTTAATCCTGATGATCACGGTGATCAACCCAGTTACACACACCGAATTCATTGACCGCTACCTGGTCACATCCGAGGCATACAATATACCAGCAATCCTGTTGATTAATAAAACCGATTTGTATGGCGAGGCTGAAAAAAATACGCTGGGTGAGTGGAAAAATATATATGAGGAAATTGGATATGGCTGCATTGAGTGTTCGCTGGAGACGATGGTAAATCTTGACAGGATCAAATCAATCCTGAAAGAAAAAGTAACCTTGCTGGCGGGCAATTCTGGTGTGGGAAAATCCACATTGATCAATATCATTGAACCATCACTGAATTTGAAAACCCGGGAGATCTCCCAGAGCCATAAGTCAGGAAAACATACCACTACTTTTGCCGAAATGTTTGAACTGGGGATCGGGGGTTTCATCATTGACACCCCTGGAATCAGAGGATTCGGAATAACAGATATGGAAGGTGAACCCCTTTATCATTATTTCCCCGAATTGTTCAGGTTCTCTGCTGGATGTAGATACCATAACTGCATTCATGTGAACGAACCCGAATGTGCCGTCATGCAGGCTGTTGAGTCCGGGAACATCAGTTTGTCCCGCTATAAAAGCTACCTTAACCTGCTGGAGGAACAGCAGGACGGTTCAAAATACAGGTTATAACTTATTTTGCGTAATAATGATGAATATGTTATTTTTCAGATGAATGAACCGGACCTTCTTTATCATATTGATCAGCATTTTTCTCTTCATTGGAATCAATACGGTCTTTTATTTCACCATATTTAATCAACAGCTTGATTTCCAAACAGATTTGCTCGCCAGGCAAACCCGGCTCTGCGGATCAACAATTGAACAGGGAGGCATGAATTTTGAAAATGAGCTGAACGCTATTCCATTTGCTGATAACTTCATCGATCTGTTCAATAACGAGGAGATCAGAGAGCATGGAGTGGACAACCTGCAAAAGCTGTATGCGAAATACAGTGAGCTCATCAATAAGATTACGGTCCTGGACAATGAGAATAATGTGTATAGCCTTATACTGGACAGGAAAGGTGATTTTGTAACAGACTATTATGAATCTCAGGAGCAAACCCTATTGCACGAAAGGGATGAGCTTATCTACGATCAGGAAAAATATTCACTGTCCATTCCTGATTTTGACGAAAACGGGATGGTTCGTTCGAATATCGTTGTAGAGATTAATTTTACCCGTTTTGCAAATTCCATATTTGATCAATACCGTCTTGAAAACACGCTGTGGCAATGGATGGTGACGAATGAAGGAGTATTAATTGCTACCGCTGAAAACGACCTGAACATTCCTTCCAATGACCTGAAAAGAATTGGATCTGATATCATAAAAGGGGAGGAAAGTTCAATGGTTCATTCCATCGATGTGGATGGCACCGCCACCCGGGTTGTTTCAGTGTATTACCCGATTCGCCTGGTGAAAAGGGACCTTGGCATTGTATTTTCTATTAAAACAGATCTTTTTCTTCGCAGTATATTCAGAAAGATCGCTATCATTTCTGTGTTCAGCCTGGCCCTCATTGCTCTTTTGCTATATATTCATTTCAATGTATTCCGGATCAAATCAGAAACTGTCCGGCGTAAACGGGTCTTTGAAGTTTCCCTGATTAAAACACTGGATTCCCTTCCGTTGGGCATTATTCTTTCAGAACCCAATGGTGCGATTCATGTGATGAATACCACCGCCAGGGAATGGATCATGAAGGATCCCAAAGATTCGCCGGAAAATAAATCCATGCATGACCTGGATCTGGAGGTACAGTCAGGTGGTACAGATGATGCCCTGTACACCCGGGCATTTGGACCGGGCAAGGTCATTAAATTCCAAAACGATAGCATCATCCGGCAACTATACAGCCGTGAATGGTCAACAGAAATCAACCAGGTTAAAACCAACATCATTTTACTGCTCGATATCTCAGAATTTGAGAAGTCAAGAAATCTTGAAAAAATTGCTCATCTTGCCAAAACTGAATTATTGGAGAGCATGAGCCATGAGATTGCCGGACCTGTCAACCAGTTGAGGGATGCTGTTGACATACTGGAAAAAGAAGGCCTCAAAGGCAAAGTCAAAGAAACTGCATTGATCCTAAAGAAAACCACAGATCTTCTTTCCAACCAGATTACCTCGATCCTTGATTTCGCGACACAGGATGCAGAAAAAGTGATTATGGAAGAAATTCCTTTTTTCCTTAAAGATGAAATCAACCTGGCTCTACAGCCGTTTAGATCAGTGGCTGCCCAGACCAATACCAGCATTATCACCAAAATCAGGGATGATATACCGGACAGGCTGGTTGGCGATCCTTTCCGGCTCAGACAGATCCTCTATAACCTGGTTGAAAGTTCAATTGAACAAACCCGGGGAGGCAGGGTGCTGCTCAGTGCCGAAGCGATTGAACATCACGATGAATATCTTGTAATACAGTTCCAGATTGATGATACCGGTTCCGGTTTGCCCCAGAATATCATTGATAAATTTGTAAATGGTCAGGGAAATACATTCGATCTGTCAGGGAAAGGATTCGAGGAAAACGAGCTTAGAATTGCCATCGCATATCAATATATCAAACTTTCAAGGGGACAATTATGGATTGAAAGTCCATCTGCCATCTCTACGGATCCAGATCAGCCGGGTACTAAATATTCATTCACCATTGAGGTACTCGTGGGCGCCAGCAAGGAGGAGGACCTCCAGTCAGTGGATACTGAAAAAGCCCCGGGGGCCAGGATCATAGATCCGGCTATTTCAATTTTACTTGCAGAGGACAATATATTCAACAGAAAGCTTGCACAAAATTTATTCAAGAGCCTGGGCTTTGAAATCGATCAGGCAGAAAATGGCAAGGAAGCCGTGAAAATGGCCGCTGAGAAATCATACGATATTATTTTTATGGATCTGCTTATGCCAGAAATGGATGGATTACAGGCAGTTGAGGAAATCAGAAAACTGGGGATTGAAGTACCTGTCGTGGCGGTGACTGCGGTGGAAAATTCCGACACCAGAAGTGCCGCTGAAGCACTGGGAATAAAGGATTACCTGCTAAAGCCTGCCACCTCAGAACAAATAAAGGGGATCCTCTTACGCACCTTCCCTAAAAATGCCCCGGGAGATTGATATAAGGCGCTTCCTGCAAAAGGCGGATAGTATCCCGGTAATTGATGTCAGAACCCCGGCTGAATACAAACAGGGGCATATACCCACGGCCTACAACATCCCCCTTTTTTCCAATAAAGAAAGAAAATCAATCGGGATCAGTTACAAACAGGAAGGGCAGCAGGAGGCCCTGATGAAAGGCCTTGATTTTGCAGGTCCAAAAATGACATCATTTGTCAGGAAGGCCCATAGAATTGCCCGTCAAAAACAACTCCTCGTGCATTGCTGGCGGGGAGGTATGCGCAGTGCAAGCATGGCATGGCTTTTTGAGACAGCCGGGATGGATTGTTACCTTTTAAAGGGAGGTTATAAATCTTTCCGTCAATTTGTGCTTGCTTATTTTAATCAGGCTTTCCCTTTTATTGTCATTGGTGGTTTAACCGGTTCGGGCAAAACTGCAGTCCTGAAATCATTGGCGGAAATGGAAGAGCAGATCCTCGACCTGGAGTTCCTGGCACATCATAAAGGTTCTGCTTTTGGAAATCTGGGAGAAAAAGCCCAGCATTCAACGGAACACTTCGAAAATAAAATCTGTTGGGAATTATTACCTCTTGATAAGAACCGTACCATTTGGATTGAGGATGAAAGTCGCAGCATTGGGCGAAATATTCTTCCGGCAGGCATTTATAATCAGATCCGGTCCGCCCCGGTTATATTCCTTGATGTCCCTCGAATGGACAGGGTGAACAGGCTGGTGGAAGATTATGCAGGATTTTCAAAAGATGAGCTTTGTGAGAGCATACATAAGATCAGTCAGCGGCTTGGCGGAAATATCACGCGCAAAGCTATAGAGGCAGTCATAAAAGGCGAGTACAAACTGACGGCGGAAATGATGCTTCATTATTATGATAAAACCTATCTGTTCGGATTGGGTAATCGTGATCAGCAACTGGTATTTAAGCTTCCTGTCGGTGACGTATTTAATGCTGCATCAGTCGCCAGCCAGATCCTTTCCTTTGCCAGGCAAAATCAAGTACATATAAAATATTTATAAATAGTTAAATGCCTGCATTCTTGCAATTTTATCAATTAACTATAAATTTGTACAAATTCATTCCCAAGGCTTATGTCAGGTAATAAAATAATTGAGACAATGGGGTCTATCGCAAAGGTAGAAAAACTTGAGACCCTGGATAGCAATATTCTTGAAAATACACTGGTGCTGGAGGAGGTGGAACCTTTCCCTGGATACCATGGTGCCAATTTGCCAAGCGGCTATAATCCTACAGCTGTGTATCCGATCATTAAAAAGAAATATTCTTCCATTAAAATCATTCGCATCACCCAGGAAATCAGAAAGTATTTTAAACACGGATTCGACGGTACTGCGGCCAGTATTTGCATTAATAATGATGTATATAATGCCATCCGGCTCAGAAACTTCGGGGACCTAAAAATACTACCTGAGCTTCAGAGGAGCTATATGTATGAGGGTATTAAATTCCTGAATAAAAAAAGTGTCAAGGGAGATGGTGTCATTGAACTAAAAAAGCATTTTGAACTTGAAGCGTTGGGTGAGGGTATTTACAAAGACCTGGAAGACCCCCTCATGTATTATCTTCGCATCCCAAGACATTTGAGCTGGCAGGTTTTCTTCGAAATTACCACCTCCATCAGACACAACCTGGACAACCTGAATTTTGATGCAGCGCTGGGTTCCATTTACCTGAAAGATATCATTGATGTGGTAAGGATCTTTGCCAAAGACATGGAACTTGGGGATCTTTCAAAGATCCGTCAGCAGTATCTGGATGAACTGAGGAAATACTGATCAGGGTTGCCTTATTTCACTTGCATCTACCAGTTTGTATAGCTTATCCGAACGCCTGATGATGCCAGGGACCGGTATTGAAAAGTGTTCCCCTTTTTCTGCTGTTTCTACCCGTATCCGTTCAACCTGAAGCTCAGACACGGTAAGTTCCATAATCCCTGTTGTCGGTCCGGTTACCAGGATTTCATCTCCCACACTGATTTCATTTGATTCTACAAGGAATTCTGCTACTCCAAGCCGGCTGAAATAATTTATCCCTTTCCCGATATAGATTTTTCGCTTGGCAGCATTGGATCCATATCCTTTGCTCCATTCCCCCATCTCCTGTCCAAGGTAATACCCATCCCAGAATCCCCTGTTGAAAACCTGGCCGAGCCTCTTTTCCCAGGCTTCTGTTTTGGTCCGGGAAAAAGTCCCGTCAATACAGGATGCGATGGCCTCATTATAGCATTCAGTGACCATTTTAACATATTCCGGGCTACGTGCCCTGCCTTCGATCTTCAATACGGAAACGCCTGCATCCAGGATGCGGTCAAGGAATGAAATGGTGCAGAGATCCTTCGGAGACATGATATATTCCTGGTCGATTTCCAGCTCCTTGCCAGTCTCTTTCTCGGTTACCACATAAGACCTTCTGCATGCCTGCAGGCATGCTCCCCGGTTGGCGGAATATCCATATTGATGCAGGCTGAGATAACATTTGCCGGAGATGGCCATGCAGAGGGCACCGTGAACAAATAACTCTATCCGCATGAGCTGTCCGGATGGTCCAAGGATTTTTTGTTCTTTGATTTTTTCAGATATAGCCGCTATCTGTTCAAGTTTCAATTCCCGTGCAAGGACTACTACATCGGCATAAGCAGCATAAAACTTCAATGATTCAATGTTGCTTATGTTGAGCAGGGTGGACAGATGAACCTCGATCCCGGCCTCATGTGCAGCAGCTATTACTGAAGGATCTGAAGCAATGATGGCAGTGACTCCAGAGGCTTTCGCCCGGCTGATGATTTCTTTCACCTGTTCCAGTTCATCATTATATATAATCGTGTTCAGGGTCAGGCATGTATTCATTTGATTTTCACTGGCGATTTTAGTTACCTTGTCCAAATCATCCAGGGTGAAATTAAACGATGACCTTGACCGCATGTTTAGTTTTTCCACACCGAAATAAACAGCATCTGCGCCACCCTGTACTGCTGCCTGCAGCGATTCGTATGATCCAGCCGGCGCCATTAATTTTATATTTTCCCTGGATAGCATCCGATTAAATAAAGGTTTACAATGCTTGTTTTAATTAGTCCGATTTCTGAAGAATGATCCTGATAACAGTACCCTTGCCGGCTTCTGAATGCAATACGAAGATTTTTCCTTTATGATAGGTTTCGATGATCCTTTTTGCCAGCGAGAGACCCAGTCCCCATCCCCGCATCTTTGTTGTATAACCGGGTTTGAAAATGGTTTTGTGCCTGTTCTTTGGAACGCCTTTCCCTGAATCCTCGAAATCAATAAGTACATGTTTGAGCTGATCGCTTACTGAAATCTTTATGGTTCCGTTCCCTTCCATGGCATCCACAGAATTCTTACATAGGTTTTCGACTACCCACTGGAACAGAGACCGGTTTATCGGAACCACATGATCTTTGCTGTCAGGGTCAAATGTAAAGCTTACCTGGTCCGAGGTCCGTGATTCAAGATATGCTACGGATTCCTTCAGTACCTCCAGGATATTTGCATTTTTCAGCACAGGTTTTGATCCGATTTTTGAAAAACGTTCTGTAATTTCCTCTAACCTGCCTGCGTCTTTTTCCAGTTCACTGACCAGTTTTTTATCCGGGTGTTTCTCCTTCAGTAATTCCACCCATCCTATCAGTGAGGACGTGGGTGTGCCCAGCTGATGGGCTGTTTCTTTCGACAGGCCAACCCATACCTGGTTCTGCTCGGCACGTCTTGATGCGCTGAAAGCCAGATAGGCCACCAGTATGAACAAGAGGATGACACCCAACTGTATATAGGGGTAATAAGTCAGCTTTACCAGCAGTGTGGAATTCCGGTAATAAACATATTGAACAATACCGTCCCCCAGTTCAATCTCAATGGGTTCTATCTCTGATTTCATTTGTTCCAGTTGCCTCCTGCGGTAATCAGGATTTATCATTTTCAATGAATCCATGTTGCGATGGTACAGGATGTTATCTTCCTGGTCGGCGATAATTACCGGTATGGTTGTATTGTACTCCACCACCTGGAGAGGAAATCCGATATCCCTCTGTGGAATATATGACTCTGTGATATCACTCAGATCAGCCAGTTGTCGGGTCGCTTCGGCCCACAATTCAACTTTTTTCTTTTCTTCTTGTGCCAAGAGCTTTACCAGCCGATTGGTATACAGTAATGATCCTATCCCAATAATGGCTGCGAACAGGAACAGGTATAACTTCCACCTTTGTTTGCGGTAATAAATATCCATGGCTGCTTACTTTTTTTTCTTACGCCAGCGTTTTTTCTCTTCAACTTTCACGGTATCTGATTCCTCCTCGTCATCCCACACAATGGTAAACCGTTCTTGATCAGATTTATTGTTTCTCCTTAACGAATCAGTTTTATTACTGCTTACTGAATCCTCTTCCCAGTCCAGAATGAACCTGGTTGCCTTATCATCCTCCTTAGCCCCACTTAAGGTAGTATCTTTTTTAAAGAACCCGAATTCTTCGTTCAGGATTTCCCTAAGTTCTTTTTTCTCTTCCCTGAACTGGTCCCTGATATTCTGCATGGCCCCCCTTCTGTCATACCTTACCTCTGTACCCCGGTCAGATCCCTCGATGACCAGGTAAATAAATACCCGTCCCAGGCCATCGTCTTCTATCACACCGAATTCACTTTCTCTTTGATCAGGCTTTTTTGCCTTTTTTGAAAGAAGCTCAGAAAGGGAAACTTTCACTTTATAGGTGAAATTTTTATCAAATCCATGTATCCCGGACCCGGTAATATCAAAGGCTGATGAATTGATGTCCATTTTCGGGATTATCACCTCCTCATTCCGGATAAATACCTGGTTTGTCAGGGTGGAGAATTTAATGTCTTCAAGTTCTTTAACATCAATGAACCTGGATAATTTCCTCATGGGTTCGAAACCGGAGAGTTCCCCGTCCTGGATAACAATATCACAGTCTGCCAGTATGGTTTCCTTCTTGATTTTCATTTTTTCATCCAACCCTGCTGAGAAATTTACCTCTCCTGAAAGCTCCCCCCTGATATGCTTATCCATAATAAAATCCTGTCCAAAATTTCCGAAAGAAGTAAACACCCTGGTAATATCTATATCTCTAACCTTAGAGATGCTTTTCACCAGGAACTGGTTGTTACGCTGTTGTTCCAGCATGCCTTCGGTTTCGATCTGCCCTTGCATTGAGTGCAGGCTTAACCGTGGAATTGAAAGTCTTCTAGGTTTGTAAACCAGTTCACCGGTCATCTGGCTGGCATGAAATTTCCTGATCAACAATTCATCAATCCAGTACGTTGTTTTGATAAACAACCTGTCAGGCAAACTGATCGTATCAGTGCCGGAATTATGTTCAATATTCCTTTTCCATGAAGGCAGGTTATTCAAGTCAGCCTTGCTTACATAGATATCAGAATCCAGCCATAAATTTCCGTTGTTTGTGAACAGGAACTCCAGAAGATTGTCAGCCCTGCCCGATAAACTCACCTCAATACCCTCAATGCTGCCGTTCAGTGATTTGATCATTAAATGATCTTTAAATGTTAACTCACCGGTCAGGTTACGCAACTGGATGGATTTAAAGGACAATCCCAGATTTACCCCTTCAAGCCGGATCCTTGCATCATACTGGTGTTTCAATAATTCGGATTTTTCCACCTTTGCCAGGGGCTTCTGTGTCCCGCTGATATTCACCTCTGCATACAACATGCCGTTCATTTCCCGGAAGGTGGAATCGCCAGAAATCAATGATGGGATGTCTGCAAGGTCCAGTTCTGCTTTGATGGTATAATTTATTCGCGGATTTATCAGATTTACTATTTCATAATTGCCCCCCAGCCTGGAATTCCCATAAAGCAAGGACGTATTGCTTAACAGGATCCTGGTACTTTCGGGTCCCTGTCGATTCCCGTTGGTATAATGTCCTTCAGTCCTGAGTTCCCGTATCCCGTAAGGAATAGCTGATGCTTTTAACCAGCCACCATCCAGAGAGAAACTGGCATCGATCTTAGGCATCTGTGTTTTACTGGCCATTCCTGATATACTTGCCTGAAAGGTAATGTCTCCTCCAGCTTTCATATCACCCGGGATCTTCATGTTTTTTAGCAGGTTAAATCTTAATACCCTGTCAAGGTCCAGGTGCGTGCTGGCCAGCAAAAGATTATACTCCAGGGGCCTGGGTCGTATGATATTTCCCTTGACCGCTAGATGCTGACCGGCCAGGTTCAGGTCACCTGACAGAATCTCAATCGTCTGGGGGTTCACATACAGGGAGGCTGAGGAAGATATTTTCTGGTCCTGGAAATACTGGTTCCCTTTCTTGCTGTAGTGATACATAATGCCTTCTATGGCAGTGGTTAAGCTGTATTCTTCCCTGGAGAAATTCCCTTTGAATGTACTTTTTCTGATATTACCCCTGATGGCCATATCCATGGCCCGGTTTTCATAATTGAGGTCGATATTGGTCAGTTTCAGGTTACCTATATCCAGCAGGAAATTTTCGGCATCATGGCCTTTCTCCCGGTTCCAGAAGACATAATTAGTGTTACCACGCTGATCTACAAGTAAGTTCATCATGCCGGAATGTACATGTATTTCCCTGATCATATACTGCCGTTTAAGCAGTTTTGCAACGTTGAACCTAAGGTAGAGGCGCTTTGCCTGTAAAAGTGTATCTGTATTGTGTACGGAAAGGATTACAACATTCTTTAATTCCAGCGAAGCATCCGGGAACTTCCTCAGAAATGACAGCCTAACATCATCAACCTGTGCTTCTGTCCGGATCTGTTTGTTGAGCCCGGATACCACATACTGGGTTAATTCGTCTTCATAGATCCTGCCAAGAATGGCAGCTGCTATGGCCATTATCCCCCCAGTGATTAGAAAGGATATAATAATCTTCCGGAATACTTTCAACTGAAACAATTTATAATAAAAAAGAAAAATCTGATCCGGGCCCAAGCTCCTGGGGAACATGATCTTTTCTGAAAATCCTCGCAGGTTTTGGTCCCAGTAACTGTATGGTCCCATCTTGCACAAGGAACATTGTACCCTCTCTTAATCCCACAACAAACATACCGGGATTGGCTTCAATAAATTCTTCTATCCGCATTTCCCTTGTTTCCCCTGCATGTCCCTCAGGATTTGCATCCAGGTAATGAGGATTGATTTGGAAGGGAACCAGATTCAGCGCCCGGAAACTGCCGGGCTCAACGATTGGCATATCATTGGTGGTCCGGATGCTTGGACAGGCCATATTGCTGCCGGCACTCCATCCTATATAGGGAGTACCTGCCAGCACTTCCTTTCGGATGGGATCCATTAAACCCTGGTCCTGCATCAGTTTGGCAAGATGGAAGGTGTTTCCGCCTCCGACCACGATGGCCTGTGCATGTTGAACAGCCCGGACCGGATCTTCAGTCTCATGGATTGAGGTTATATCATGCCCGATCTCCTGAAAGCGTTTCCGGACACGGCTGGTATATACGTCAAATGAAATAGTAACGCCCGCATACGGAATAAACAGCGCATTGACCATGGTACCGCCCAGGAATGATTTTATCTGTTCCAGGGGGTGTTCCAGGTAAGCTTCACCGGCATTGGTACTGTTACTGATCAATAATAGTCTCATACTTTTGTTTTTAACGACCTAAAAATAATAAAAGTATGAGTTCGCATCCAGCAGTGACAAAGAATGTCTGAATCCAGGATTTTTACAGGCTGGACAAGGTTTTATTCCTGCTTATTACAGGAATATTGTAAGTCTGTATATTATTGGTCTTGATATTGACAGTCATTAGTTTGCCTGACAAGACATCACCGAAACCAGTAATTATCTTAATGCCCTCTATGGCCTGGTAACAGCCAATCATTCCCGGCAAGACACCCAGTAAACCGCTTTCTTCGGCCTCTACATATGAGCCCGGTTCCGGGGGATCCGGATACAGGCATCGCAATGTCGGACCATCTTTATAATTAAATACGCTCAATTGACCTTCATACTTGTACACTGCTCCATAGATCCAGGTTTTCCCCTCAACCACGCAGGCATCATTGATCAGGTAACGGGTTGTAAAATTATCCGTAGCATCAAAAACCAGGTCATGGTCCCTGATCATTCCCAGGATATTATTTTTAGCCAACCTGAAATTAAATATTTCAAAATTTACATCCGGGTTGAGTTTTGATAATCTTTCCTTGGCAATGATTGATTTTAATTTACCAAGGTCCTTTACACCAAAAAGTATCTGGCGCTGAAGGTTGCTCTCATTTACCTGATCGTTATCCACAATCCCGATATATCCAACACCTCCCGCACTCAAATACTGGAGTATGGGGGTTCCCAATCCCCCTACCCCAATTACAAGCACACGGGAATTTTTAAGTTGAATCTGGCCCTCCTCACCAATTTCAGGTAACATGATTTGCCTTTGATAACGGCGTTTTTCATTGGCAGAAAGCTGGTCAGAAGGCATAGAGGGTTTTTTTTATAAAGTTATAATTTTCAGGGGAAAATGATGCCCATCATAAATGAAAGTACCGTACTAATTGAATTGGTGGATCAGCTCCAGCAGATTTTCTGAAATAAGGGCTTCGGTCCCGTGCATGGTCCTTGTAACCATAATTTCGTAACCACCTTCAGGATAGGACCCGTCTGTACAGAGATAACCACTGTTGCCGTTACAATGGGTTACTACCACAGTGTTCACAAATGGGGATTTTTTTTTGACATACAGGCCGATCTCTGTCATCAATTCGCCTGAGATCCCTGCAAAAACAACATTTCCGATCTTCAGGGCCGAGAGGACTATTTCTACATCTTCACCGGCTTCCAGTTCCTGGTCCGGCAACCTGCTTTCCAGCCGTTTTTTCCCATTGGCAATCACTGTTTTCTTCATGGCCCCTATACTGCCGCCAGGTGATACTTTAATTTCTTTCGCCACGCTTAACACTTCTTCTCCCAGCAGCATACCAATGGCATCTATGTCCTGGAATTTGTCGTTGGGGCCATAGATCGGATTTATATCCGCCGATGCACCGGCTGTTACATGAACGATAACCTTGCCGTCAAGTCCCTTTTCGACAAAACGTGCAGTCGCTCCCGGCCAGTCCCCTGTGATCTGGTAGTTTTCCCCTCCTCCGGTGGTACCATGACATGGCCAGTTCACCAGGAGGGCAATGGGATTTTTATCAAGATCCTCGATCTTCAAAACTGAAACCTCATGGTCGCAGGGACCATCGGGATTGCGCCCCAGCCAGATGCTTCCATCAGCAAAACGGGCCCTCCGGTTTATATTCATATTACAGATACCTTTTCCGGCACCGATCAGGACAGGCTGTAATCTTTGCCCGGCGATTTTAACCACCTTGATAATGCTTTCCTGTAGTTTGTTTGCATAGGCTTCAACCTCTGGTATGGCTTTTTCGCTATATGTCATATTGGCCGGTCCACCGTGATTATGACTGGCAGCCAGCAGTATGTAATCAGGGTGGATTCCTGCGGCTTCTTCAATTTTACTGAAGACCTCACCACAGAACCTGTGGGAAAAGCCGATAAGGTCGGCAGTAATGATGGCTGCTTTCCTGCTACCATCGCTGAATACGACAGCGGTTAGATACAGTGAATCATGAATTCCTGTAAACGGGTCTTTCCTGCCTCCGTAACCGCTCATCGGGATGGGCGTTATGGGTGTGATATTAACCTTGGCTGCACCGGCAAGAATGTCACTTACGGCGATATCCTCCGGGGATGAAGGGGGAGAGAAACTGACCAGGGAGTTCATAAGGGCGAGGGAAAGGATGATTAATAATCTTCCAACGATTTTTATCATGGTATGCTGTTTTTGGTTTATATTGTTTTGTTCGATCTAAGTATTTGCTATTCTATCTGCAGGGTTCCTTCCAGTCTGATGTCCTCAGACGAACTTCCAAGCAAAATGGTAAATTCTCCCGGTTCTACCACCCAATCAAGATCCTTATCAAGCATCTTCAATTCATCATGGCCCAGCGTAAAACTGATTGCCATTGATTCGCCGGGTTCCAGCCATACCCTGGTAAATCCTTTTAATTCTTTGACCGGTCTGACAACAGTACTTATCCTATCACGGAGATATAGTTGGACCACTTCGCTACCCGCTCTGTTACCGGTATTTGCAATTTCTGCACTTATATTGAATTGACCATGGGGCCCGGATGACTCCGGGGAGATTGCCAGATTGCCATATTCGAATGTTGTATAACTCAATCCATACCCAAATTCATATAACGGGTTGTAGTCAATATCGGCATAGGAATTTCCCCAGCCCTTCTCCAGCCAGTATGACTTTGAAGGCTTGTAATTATAATAGACCGGCAACTGTCCGGCATGACGCGGAAAGGTTACGGTCAATTTCCCGCCTGGATTATAATCACCGAACAGCACATCGGCAATGGCATCACCACCTTTTTCCCCGGGGATCCATGCCTCGACAATGGCAGGAGCATGCTCATCAATCCAGGGTATGGCCAGGGGTCTGCCATTTATCAGGACAACAACAGTGGGCGTACCGGTTGCTACGACTTTGTGTGCCAGCTCTTTTTGTTTTCCGGTCAACTCAAGCGTAGCTACATCATATCCTTCGCCATCTGTTCCCTGCTTATTTTCTTTTTGCCATTCGTTTTCACCGAGTACCAGTACTGCCATTTCCGAATTTTTCGCAACTTTTACGGCTTCGCTAATCTGGTTAATTTCATCTCCCTTTACATTGCACCCCTTTACGTAGTTGATCCTTACCTCTTCCCCCAGCTTGTTCCTTATGCCTTCCAGAACGGTGACGATATCCTGCAGGACGATTCTGGAAGTATAATCCCCCAGCTGGTTTTTTTCATCGTCTGCATTGGGTCCGATTACGGCAATGGATTTCAATTTTTTACTCAGGGGCAGTATTCCATTCTCATTCTTCAGCAGGACAATACCTTCACGGGCAGCTTGCAGTGCCAGTTTTTGGCTTTTTTCAGTATGTGACACCTCCGCAGCTCTTTCAGGATCAACGAACGGATTATCAAACAGTCCGAGCCTGAATTTCATTTCCAATATCCGCCTGACTGACCTGTCAATGGTTTGCATTGATACTTTACCTTCTTCAACATTTGCTATCATTTCATGGTAGTATCCCTGGTTAAAAGAAATACTGACATCCATGCCAGCTTTGGCAGCCAGGGCGGATGCCTCTTTAAGGTCCTCAACCAGGCCGGTGTATACCAGTGTGTTGACCCCCCCGCCCTCACTCAGTACCAGTCCCTCAAACCCCAGTTCTCCCCTCAGCATATCTGTCAAAACCGCGGATGAGCTGTGAGTGGGAATTCCATCCATGGTGGGGTAGGTTGCCATGACTCCCAGAGCCCCGGCATCCTTAATCCCTGACACCCAGGGAGGAAGAAATACTTCACGCAGCATCCGTTCCGATATTTCCATGGCTCCCCTTTCCAATCCGCTTACCGGTGCACTCTGTCCGGGATAATGGCACAGTCCCGCAACAACCTTATCGTTTGCCGATACATCATATCCCTGAACGGCCCCGACAATGGTCTCAGCAATCCTGGCACAGAGGTAGGGATCCTCGCTGTAACCTTCCTGGTTCCTTCCCAGCCTCGGATCCCGGTTAGGTTCAATGACCAGGGTAAACAGCTGGTGGATACCGATGGCCCGTGCCTCCCTCGCAGCTGTTTCATACACCTTTCCAAGAAGCGCCATGTCCCATGTACTGCCCAGGGCAGGTCCTTCCGGAAAGATGGTTGCCCCCGAGCACATCAGGCCATGCGTTCCCTCTTCCGTTTGCAGCAGGGGAATTTTTAACCTGGTTTTTTCCAGGGCAATGCGCTGTAATTCATTTAAATATCGGGCCTGTTGTGCAGGTCCCTCGAAAAGTACATTATTGGGGAGGGTGAAAAATCCGCCCCCCGGACCAATCCCCTTTATTAAGGTTCCTTCTGTAAATTTTCTGCATCCTTCCATTTTTTCCTCTGTTGTCTTCCCAAGTTCACTGAAATAAGCACAGGGCATGTTAAGCTGTCCTATTTTTTCTTCCAGTGTCATCCTGGATAGCAGATCTTCCACTCTCTGGTCAACAGGCAAGGCAGGATTACGGCAGGGCAGCATTTCAGTATGCCGTGGCAGGTTACGCTGATCCCTCAGGAAACTTCCTATAGCAGCCACATGGTCAATCCATATCTCATTGGCTGGGTCCATTGCATACTGGCAGATGGAATCAATGGTGTTCAGAAGGGAAGTCTGGTATCCACCATCACCCATTTCGTGCCCCGCCAGGACAAGCCATCTGCCTCCGGCACTGGCAGATTCAATACGTTCTTTTATCTCTGCGAATGACTTACCATCCAGTTCAATTCCGGCCAGCTGAGCAAAATCACAGAACAGGGGGTCATTTGTGGTATTGTCCATCCAGGTCCTTCCTGTCGCGAACATGGCGGATATCAGCGGAACATAACTCCGGGTCTGCATACCCCTTCCAACATATGAATGGCCACAAGTATAGGCGAAGGAAACCGGTGTAACACCCAAAAGTCTTTCAATGGCACGGTTTGCCGAATCAAGTTCCCTGTACATATCTGCCAGTGTGTAATTTTCCAGGGCTTTTTCCCGTGCCCAGCTATAATTTCCTGAACATGGGTGTAATAACGTATGGTTACCGATATCATGCCCCTTGGCTACTGCCTGTTTCCATCCTTCCAGTTTTTGTGCCAGACGATCCGGTGAAACATAGAATGTTGCTTTTACACGGTATCTGTCCAGGAGAGGGATTCCTTTTTCAATCTGGCTCGGTCGGGCATCATCAAACGTCAGGCTGATCGCCATTTTTTTCCCATCCGGCCATTTTATGTGTTGATTGTCTGTTTTGCCTGCAGGTCCCCCGTAACCCTGGGTAAATCCCGAAAGAAACAGATACAGGAACAATAAAGTTGTCAGGCTGGTCTTGAAGGAGCGTAACATTGTTGTCTAGCTTTGATTGTTATACAAAATAACAGATTCTTTACTAAACTTCTCAATGTTTCGCGATGGAATAAGAATATCTTATCTTACGTTGTCAGTCGTGCTACATCCGGACCGTCATTTGCTTACCTGAAATTGATCAATGTCAGACCGACTGTAACAGGGTAGACACCAGGGCCCAAATTGGTTTTAAACAGCGTCACCATACTGAGGTTGGCATACAATTTTATGAACTTGTAGCCGGCTCTCAAGGTCACATGATATCTCAGTGGAGAGAGGTTGAAATCATTTCTTACCTTTTCACGTTGCTTGGATCCGTTTTCATAATATTTGAGCTTGGTACTTGACCATAATTTCAGATCTCCGATTACGCCAGTGGCGATAAATCCTTTTTGATCCCTTCCCCATTGGAATTCAAGAAGCAAAGGAACGGTAAGATATGCCGTATGCAGCTTGGATTTTGAATAAGATACTCCGGGCGGAGGATAGCGCGGTACAATCACCCCGGTTACCGGGTCCTTCATAATATTGTTATTGTTGTCGAAATGATAGTTGTTGCATTTAATTCCCATGCCCGTGACGAGACCATTTTTCTTGGAAAAAGGTAAACTGTACTGGATAAAATTCAGGTTCCATTCCCAGGACTTTCCTGTATTCAGGTCCAGCCACCTTGTTTCCTCAGAAGTCCCGGCAAGATTACCATTCCGGTATGCCAGGTTATTCAACCCAAACGCTAATCCAGACCAGTGTCCTTTGAACTTCATGGGTCTCTTTCTCCATCCGTGCTTATGAAAATCTTCCCGTTCAATGATCTCGATATGGGTTTTATTCCCGTCTTCGGTAATACTGATGGCTTTATTTCCCAGCTTGATCTTGACGGTATCATCCCGGTCGTCTACTATGACAAATTCATCCTTTACAATGACCTCGGTCCCATCATCATCTTCTGTTACAGTAACGATATTTTTCTTCCCTATCCCTACCTTTGTGGTATCCGGCTCTTCCTGGGCTGAAAGATGGGGCATAATGGCCAGCATCAATACAAATGCGAAAATCATTCTCATAATACTATTCTTTTAATGTGGTTAAAATCCAGCTTTGGGAATAAGACGGTGAAGGCTATGGAAAAGTTACCGCGATTTGTCAGGTTTCCTGAGTGGGGCCGAAATACCAAAGACCGGGGTATCCAGTGTAATTCTCCTGGTTTTACCATTTTCATCCTTTTTCCGGTCTAAATGATATTCATCCTCTGAAAGGGAGTTTAAACCCCTGACACTTGCATCTGCAAGCATCCACAAAGACAATCTTGGATTTTCTCCGGATGGGACTGCTGATTGATGATACTGCTGCAGGGTGTTGCTTTGCCGAAGTGCATGGTTAGCTGTAAAGGCTTGATCCGGGCCTGCAGGTGATTCCACAACCCGTTGAATTGATTTTGACGAGATCATTGCCAGCTGGATTCTTTCCTTCGTGGAATAGGCATCTGCTTCGGGTATGGATTCTTTTGCCAGCACGGGTTGTTTTCCGGTTAATAACGTAAGTTGCACCTGAGAGGTTTCCGGAGATTCTTCTCTTCCGGAAATTACCGGTGTATCAGCCAGGGATTGAATTTGCTGTGTCACTGGAGGGT
This sequence comes from Bacteroides sp. SM23_62, assembly GCA_001303955.1. Taxonomy (GTDB): domain Bacteria; phylum Bacteroidota; class Bacteroidia; order Bacteroidales; family SM23-62; genus SM23-62. The sequence goes on from LJUP01000001.1 coordinate 53,704, forward strand.
TGGTTTCCATCTTGTCAAGAGTATTCCCTGGTATCTGGTCAGTCAAGGTCAGGCTTCCAACTTCAGGGTCTTTGCCGGTAAATACCTGAAACATGATTAACAGAGCTGCCACAGCGGCTGCGGCAGGTAGAAAAATCCGGTATGGGATGGCAATGAATCCTTTCTTAAGTCTTGTTTTTCCCGGGTAAAGAATATTTTCATCAGGCAAAAGCCGGGTTGACCGGTATAGCATATATGTATCCTTCCTTTCAGGATCATCCCGGATGATACCCTGTAATATTTCCTCCTCTTCTTCAGCGATGTCATCCTCCATGCTGGATATGCAATACATGTCAAAATCCTTCAGGATAGTGGCTTCCGCCAGATCGGATTCCGATTTCATCAGGTTGGCTTTCCCTGAAAATGTTGTTTTATCCGGGACAAGGAATATTTTCCCTATACCGGAAAATTCTTCCTTCAGGTCCGGATTGAATTCAAGAAATGACAGGAGCGCATCAACCTGCTCCGGATCCAGATTCCCGTCAAGGTAATCCATTAGATATCGCTCATAGTTCTGCCTGCTAATCTCCATACACTCCTATATTACTGCCTTAAGGCTTCCTATATATTCCTTTAAAAATACCCGTCCACGGTAAATGTAAACCTTGACCTGTGATTCACCCAAGCCGGTGATTTTGCCAATTTCCTGGTACGAATATCCTTCGTAATCCCTCAACAAAATAACCGTTCGCTGGATCTCCGGTAATTTGTCCAACGCGGCATGAAGGATTTCCTGCAGATCACTGTATTGTTCATCATGGGAATAACGTTCAGGATTAACATGGTTAAAATCCTCTATCCTTCTGTCTTTCCTTATCCCATCAATCATGGTATGATATGCTGTGGAGAACAGGTAAGATTTCGATTTCTCATATTTTACTTCCGCAACCTTTCTCCATAATTTTTCAAAACTGTCCTGCACAATATCTCTTGCCTTCTCCTGGTCCTTGAGGTTTTTCAGGATAAAGCGATACAATCCGTCGGAGTATTTTTCAACGCATTGATTGTATTCTGCGACAGTCATTTTCTGTAATTATCTTTTATAGGACGGTTGTTCATCTGTAAAAGTTACTGCTGGTAGTGCGTAATTTCTATTTCTATTTTTCCTTGAATTTCAGTAAAATATGATTGAAATACCAAAATTTAACAAAAAAAACACACGAAATGCTTGACAAGTTAAGCTTGGAATATTATCTTTGACCAAACGTTCAGTCAAAAACTGTCATTCCCGGCAGTTATTTTTTCCTTGTTTTTTGACTGAACGATTAACCAAAATACTGGCTATGTCACCCAGAACAGAACGACAATTTGAGGAGATCAGGGAGGCCCGCAAAAAAGCGATCATGGATACGGCCCTTGAACTTTTTGCAACGGAGGGATTTGACAAAACCTCAATCAGTAAAATTGCCGTGAAAGCAGGCATATCCAAGGGATTGCTGTACAATTATTTCAGCAGCAAGGAAGACCTTATCAAAACCATCATTTTCAATGGCCTGGATAGCCTGACTGGGTATATTGATCCCAACCACGACGGGGTATTGACAAGGGATGAATTGCAGTATTTCATCGAAGAGTTTTTCAATGCCATAGAAAAGAATGAGCACTACTGGCGTTTGTATTTCACCCTCTTTTTTCAACGACACGTACTGAAACTTGTTGAGAAAAGACTGATCGTAATGATCCATACCTATATGAAAATGCTGGTCAGATATTTCGAGGCAAAAGGATCCGATGACCCGGAGACCGATGCGATCATGCTTGGGGCAGTGCTGGATGGTATAGGTTTTCATTTCATGGCAAACACTGCCACTTTCCCCGTGGAGAAAATAAAACAGAAGTTGATTAAAATGTACTGTTAATACAATTTTACAAATGAAACAATTTACATTCATAACGATCAGCCTGCTGATGGTGTTTGCATATCCGGCCAATGCCCAGGACGCCAGGGAGATTATCAGGAAAGCAGACGAGAAAATGCAGGGGGAGGAGACCTCCCAGAGCACCATGACCATGACCATAGTCAGGCCGTCCTGGCAGCGGGAAATCACCTTTAAAAGCTGGACCAAGGGAAGGGATTATTCACTGGCCCTGGTTACCGCGCCAGCCAAGGAGGAAGGTCAGACCTTTCTGAAAAGGGAAACGGAAATGTGGAACTGGAATCCCACCATCAACCGGCTGATCAAGCTTCCTCCCTCAATGATGTCACAGGGCTGGATGGGGTCAGATTTCTCCAATGATGACCTGTTAAAGGAATCGTCCATCGTGGTTGATTATACCCATAAAATTATCGGAGAGGAGGAAATTGACGGCTGGGATTGCTATAAAATTGAACTGATCCCGCTGGAAGATGCTGCGGTCGTTTGGGGAAAGATTTTCAAATGGATCTCAATGGAAGAATTTCTCCAGATGAAAAGTGAATATTTTGATGAAGATAATTACCTGATAAAAACTGAACTGGCATATGATATAAAAACAATGGATGGAAGGTTAATCCCATCCAAATTTGAACTGATCCCGGAAGAAGAGGAAGGACATAAAACGGTTGTGGTAATGGATGATATCAAGTTCAACGAACCCATCCCGGACAGCTTTTTCTCACAGCAAAACATGAAACGTGTTCGATAAGTTCTGGATTAACTGAAAATTAAAGATCATGAAAGAGTATTTAAAACTGGCCTGGAGAAACATCTGGAGAAATAAGAGGAGAACACTGATCACCATTGCATCGGTTTTTTTCGCCATGTTCCTGTCCCTGATCATGCGCTCCATGCAGGTTGGCAGTTATGGCCATATGGCTGATGGAATTGTAGAGGCCTTTACCGGTTTCATTCAGGTGCACAAAGAAGGTTTCTGGGATGATCAGACACTGGATAACACCTTCGCCAACCAGGCAGACATGGTCAGGGAAATTGAATCTGCCGATAATGTAAAAGCGGTGATTCCCAGGCTTGAATCATTTGCACTGGCTTCGACGGGTGAATTGACCAAAGGCATCCTGGTGGTGGGAATAGATCCTGTCAAGGAACTTGATCTTACCCACCCTGACAAGAAAATCAAGGAAGGCAAATATTTCGATGAGGAACCTTACGGAGTTCTGGTATCAGGAAGATTGGCAGCATTCCTCAACCTGAATCTGAAGGATACCCTGACACTATTAAGCACAGGATATCATGGCGCCAGCGCTGCCGGCATCTATCCTGTAACAGGTATTGTTGAAATGCCGAATCCTGAGCTGGACCGACGCCTGGTGTTTATGCCTCTCCCAATCGCACAGGATTTTTATGGGGCAGAAAATATGCTGACTTCATTGGTGATCAATGTATATGATTCTGATGATCTGAAAAATACAAAAAAGGATATACAGGGCCTGCTGGAGAATGGTGTCTATGAGATCATGGACTGGAAGGAAATGAATCCTGAGCTGGTGCAACAGATCCAGAGTGATCAGGCAGGAGGCTATATCATGCTTGGCGTACTCTATCTCATTGTAGGATTCGGTGTGCTTGGTACACTCATCATGATGACTACGGAACGAAGAAGGGAATTCGGGGTAATGGTAGCCGTGGGTATGCAAAAAAAGAAACTGGGACTCATCCTGTTGATAGAAATGCTGATGATGGGACTTGTGGGAGCTGCATCAGGGATCATCGGCAGCCTGCCGGTAATCGCATACTTCGTACAAAATCCCATCCGTTTTACAGGGGAATATGCTGAAATTTTCGAGTCATACGGATTCGAACCCATCATGCCTGCCAGGTTTGAAGGATATTATTTTGCGGGCCAGACGGCCATTGTACTGATCATCTTCATGCTGGCTATCATTCCTCCTATATATTCAGTGTTGCGGCTGAAAGAAATAAAAGCATTACGATCTTAACGAATTAATAATCAAGAAAATGATCTGGTCAATTTCATGGAAGAATGTATGGCGTAACAAGATCCGCTCACTTGTGGTGATTGTGGCATTTACCTTCGGCATATTCGGAGGTGTTTACATGGTAGCAGTATTTTATGGCATGATTGATTCAAGGGTAAAGCTGGCCATTGGCAATGAAGCTTCCCATATCCAGGTGCATCACCCCTCGTACCTGGATAACAATGAACTGAAATATACCATTGACGATTATCAAAAATATGTGGGTCAAATTGAAAATATCCCGGAAGTCAAAGGCGTAAGTCCAAGGATCAAAATCCTGGGCATGGCCAGCACATCGGGAAATGCCTCAGGGGTGATGATCAACGGGATTGATGTTGACAGGGAAAGGCAGGTGACCGGGATCGATGAATCACTGGTTGAAGGCGGGGGATCTTTTTTTGAAGAGGATGGAAGAAAGCCTATCGTCATTGGTGAAAAACTGGCAAAAACACTCAAACTGACTTATTATAAAATAACCGCCGGGGACCTGGACAGGCTGTCCGATAAAAAGAATATGCGAGCTGTCCTGCCCCTGCTTGACTCCCTTAGGGATAAATCCTTCAGGACAGAGGCTGATTTTGAAAAGGCCCTGTCAGGATTGCTGGGCAAATCAGAAGCTGAGAAATACTCATTCCATATCAAAGCAGCATCCATTAAATACAGGCTCAAAAGAAGGATCGTCCTGAGTTTTCAATCGCTGGATGGCCACATTGCCTATGATGCCTTCCGGGTAATAGGGATTTACAAAACAGGCAATTCTGTATTTGACGGCCTGAATCTTTTTGTCCGTATGTCTGACATAACCCCTGTTGCCAGTTTGCATTCAGGTCAGGTTAACCAGCTGGCCATCCTGCTGACATCGGTAGAACATGATGACCAGGTTGCTGAGATGGTGAAGGACATAATGCCTGGAATGGACGTGCAGACCTGGGATGAGATCATGCCTGAAGCCGGCATGTATACCTCGACCATGAATTACTACCTGTTCATTTTTATGATCATTATCCTGCTGGCCCTGGGTTTTGGTATTGTGAATACCATGCTGATGGCCGTACTGGAAAGGATCAAGGAACTGGGTATGCTCATGGCCATAGGAATGAACAAGAAAAGGGTTTTCAGCATGATCATGCTGGAAACCGTATTCCTGGGTATGACCGGAGCTGTCATCGGAATGGCCATCAGCTATGGCCTGATCTGGTATACCGGCAGTACGGGACTGGACCTCACATCGCTCTACCAGGAAGGATTTGAAGCCATGGGATTCAGTCCCATGATCTACCCGACCATCGGTTGGGAGTCTTTCATCCAGCTGATCTTCTTGGTTGTATTAACCGGGGTACTTGCTGCCATCTATCCGGCAAGGAAAGCCATGAAGCTGAATCCTTCAGAGGCTTTGAGAATTGATATGTAATGGGATTAAAATAATGATCATGAAAGTAATAGAAATTGAAAATCTGGAAAAGATCTATAATGAATCTGAGATAAAAGTCCACGCTATCAGGGGCATAGATCTGTCATTTGAGGAAGGGGAATTTGCAGCCATTGTCGGTCCCTCAGGTTCAGGCAAAACCACCCTGCTGAACATGCTTGGTGGATTGGACAATCCAAGCAAAGGAAAGATTACGATTGGGGGAGTTGATATCAGCTCATTAAAATCATCCGAGCTGATCAATTTCAGGCTATCCAATATCGGATTTGTTTTCCAGGCCTATAACCTGATTCCCGTCCTTACAGCAAAAGAGAATGTTGAGTTCATAATGCATCTCCAGGGAAAGTCGAAAACAGAGAGGGATGCCAGGACAAAAGAACTGCTGGAGTCCGTGGGATTGGGTGACCGGCTTGACAGCCGGCCTTCGAAACTGTCAGGCGGTCAACAACAGCGGGTGGCTGTGGCACGTGCATTGGCCTCCAAACCAAAGTTTGTGCTGGCCGATGAACCTACGGCAAATCTTGATACCGAAGCTACCGAGAACCTGCTGGATATCATGGAAAAACTGAACCGTGAGGAGAACATCACCTTCATCTTTGCCACCCATGACGCACGTGTGATGAAAAAGGCCCGCAGGGTGATCACCATCGAAGATGGTAAAGTCCTGTCAGATGAGATAAAGTAGAAGTTACATGCAAAAGTACTGCCTGTATATATTCCTTATTTTGTCTTCATCACTGACTGTTACAGGCCAGGAAAAGAGCCCTTCCTTTGAACTGAAAGGTTACCTTTCAAACATGCAGTCTGCAATGTTTGAAGATCCCAGCGAGGATTGGATCATCGATAATCTGTTCCATAATCGCCTGAATTTTTTCTGGTATGGCGGTCAACATTTCAATGCCAGCATTCAGTTCCGGAACCGGCTGATGTATGGTGAAACCCTTAAACTCATCCCTGGATATATCGATAATGTAGGAAAAGAAGACGGCCTTTTTGATCTGTCCTTCAACCTGCTCAGCGGGGAGTCCTATGTGTTGAACTCAACCATTGACCGTATCTGGTTTCAATATACAACAGAAGGGTTTTCGTCCACACTTGGAAGGCAGAGGATTAACTGGGGACAAACATTTGTTTGGAATGTCAACGATGTGTTCAATGTCTATTCCTATTTCGATTTTGACTATGAGGAACGCCCAGGTTCGGATGCAGTGCGCCTGCAGTTCTATCCAAATTATACCTCAACCATTGAATTGGCAGTTAAAATCGACAGCGCACATAAGGTCACGGCTGCTGCCAGGTACCGTTTCAATGTGTTTTCATATGACATACAATTACTGGCCGGGATACTGAGTGAAGAAGATTATCTTGGAGGCATTGGCTGGTCTGGCAATATCGGTGGTGCAGGATTCAGGGGAGAAGCCAGCTATTTCCACCCCAAATACAATTTCAGGGATACCTCGGGAATGTTCATGAGTTCTGTGGGCATCGATTATACCTTCCCCAATACCCTGATGCTCCAGGGTGAATACCTCTATTCGAGCAAGCCTTATACCTCTTTGTACGGAATCCTTGATTATTATAGCGGACCGCTGACAGTAAAGCAGCTTGCCTTCACAGAACATACTATTTTCGCCTCCGGTTCCTATCAGATCACTCCGCTCTTCTATGCTTCCCTGTCCGGCATGTATTTCCCTAAAATGAAAGGATATTTCATCGGTCCCAACCTCTCCTACAATATACTTTCCAATTTAGACCTGGCATGCTTCCTTCAATATTTCAACGTGGAGCAGGAAAGTCCCATTACCGGTAGTAAATCCCGCCAGCGGATCACCCTTTGGTTCCTGCGCCTGAAGTGGAGTTTTTAATCATTTTCGTCAATGGTATAATGGTTCTTGCCTGAAAGTTGGAATTGACATCCTGATTTTAAATCTTTGCTTTATTGTAAATCACTATACCAGCCGAAATGAAAAAAATATTCATGCTCCCACTGGTTCTTTTCTGCCTTAGTTTGGTAACTTTAATGGCCACCAATCCGCCGAAAACAATGAATGAGCCCCGGCAAGAAATGAATGAGGAAAAACCTGCGGACCAACTGCTGATCGTGTGGACGAGCGGTGATCCGGATGTCGCCCATAAGATGGTGTTTATGTATGCCTTTAATGCCAAAAAGAATGGTTGGTGGGAAAATATCAGCCTGCTTGTATGGGGACCATCCGCCAAGCTTAGCAGTGAGGATAAAAACATCCAGGCCACCCTGAAAAAAATGAAGGACCAGGGTGTTGAATTGCTGGCCTGCAAAGGTTGCGCGGATCAGTATGGAGTATCTTCCAAACTGGAGGAACTGGGGATTGATGTCAAATACACGGGTACCTACCTGACTGATTTTATCAAATCCGGTAAGAAGGTGATTACCTTCTGATCAACAGGACAATGCCTGCATCAGCATAATTGCTGAAAGCATCTCTTGCAGTGATGGATACCCTTACCCCGGGGATAAAAATTTGTTATATTAGCATCTTTATTTACCCGGTATTGAAAAAAATATATCAAATATTTCTTGTCGCCTTTCTGTTCGGACAAAACCTTAATGTTTTTGCCGGTGCCCCGGTATTCAGATACCTGGATAATGGGGATTTTGACAAGCTTGATTCATATCTGGCAGATCATGATATCAATGCCGTGTATGGTGACAGCGCCGTCACATTGCTGGTATACTCCATACTTTACAATAAAAACAGGGTAACCTATTACCTGATCGAAAAGGGAGCGGATGTCAATTTGTTTGTCAATGGGAAAAGTCCCCTGATGCATGCGGCCTCGAAAGGGAATAAGCAGAAAACAGCCATGCTGGTATCCCACCAGGCTGATATCAATGCACTGGATTCAGCACTTAATACATGCCTCATTTATGCGGCCCGTCATGGAAGCCTGAAAACGGTAAAATACCTTGTTCGCCACGGGGCTGCGCTTAACCATAAAAACATATACAGGTCTACAGCATATGATGAATCGGTCACTTATTCCCATATCGAGATTTCAAAATATCTGCGGGATGAATATGTGAAAAATTTACCAGATTTTCATGATGGTCCCTATGTCAGTTGGAAAGGTCAGCGAAGGATAAAGGCATTTTACATGGTCCATGATTCAGCCAGGCGTATGACATTCAAGCACAAAGTTAACTTCAGGGCTGAATCCAATCCTTTCTTAATGAGGGGGTTTTCACAGGACAGCCTGGAATACCTGATCAGCAAACAACGGGAAATACCCGCCGATCAGGTTCAGGGGGTGAAGCAAATCATGGTTATAGGCGATATCCATGGGGGTTACGACAGCCTGCTTGTTTTCCTGCGGAGCAACGGGATTATTGATCCCGGATTAAACTGGACATGGGGGAAGGGTCACCTGGTTTTTCTGGGAGATATTTTTGACCGCGGTCATAAGGTGACAGAAGCTTTGTGGTTGATATACCGGCTTGAGTATCAGGCAGCCAAAGCAGGTGGAGCTGTTCACCTGATCCTCGGTAATCATGAGATCATGGTCCTGAACCATGAAGTGAGCTACGTTGCGGATAAATACCTGTTAATGACCGATAAATTAAACATGTCCTATGCGAATTTGTTTAGCAAACAAACCATCCTTGGACAATGGCTTAGATCAAAAAATACCATTCTCAAGATCAATGATTACCTATTTGTACATGCCGGATTATCGCTTGATTTTATTGAAGTTGGATTCACACTACATGACATCAATAACCACGTCAGATTTTTTCTCAACTACCCGAACAGGGAATCCCGCGGGGAAGTAAACCGAATTACCATCATGGGTAAAAATGGACCTTTCTGGTACAGGGGCTACCTGGAAGATAACCATGAATACAAACACTTGCCTGAGGAAGAATTAAGTAAAATCCTTTCGGCGTTTCAGGCAAGCAGTATTTTTATAGGACATACAAATGTTAAGGAGATCACCCCGCTGTATCAATCCAGGGTTTACGCCATGGATGTTCCTTTTTATTCTAATGAAGTCAATATGCAGGGCATTACGATTGAAAACGATGTTTTCTACCTCGTAAATTCATCAGGGGACAGAAAGGAGTTTCAATAATTTTTACTAATTTGGAATGAATCAATTCCATTTTTGTTGAGTCCATTTATCATCTAATTTCTCCAAGTTGTTTCCTTTCCAGAAATTTTATAAATGATGAGATCAATCCATAAAAGTACTCTGGCGTCTCTGTTACTGCTGTTTTTAATATGCCCGACCAGTTCATTCTTCTGGCTTGATGCGCAGGATTTTTTATCCATTACGGGTGAGGAGCCGACGTTTTTGTTCCAGTCAGATGAACCGTTGTACCTTACCCTCAGTATGGATGTTAAGACAGTCATTCGTGACAATGAGGAAAAGGAGAACCATCCGGCAGAAATCAGCTATACCGACCAGGAAGGGAATGAAATTAAACTCCCAGTGGAGATCAGGGTGCGCGGAAACTTCAGGAAAGATCCTGTCAATTGTGATTTTCCTCCCCTCCGATTGAATTTTTCCGACACTACTGTAATAAACACCGTTTTCGCCGGACAGGATAAGATCAAGCTTGTTACACATTGCCGAACACGACAGGATTTATACGAACAAAATGTACTCAAGGAATATTTAGCCTATAAGTTGTATAATCTTTTTACAGAAGAAAGTTTTCGTGTCAGGCTGGTGCACCTGACCTACGCCGACACCAGGGGTAAGATTGATACACTTGAAAAAATGGCATTCCTGATAGAACCAAATCAGCAAATGGCACGTAGGAATGGTTGTGAGATCTTAGAGGTGAAAAGGATTCAGCAGGAGCGGACCAACAGGCATAAGATCAATGTATTGTCTGTATTTCAATTTATGATCGGAAACACTGACTGGTCAGTACCGGCCCTGCATAATGTCGTGCTGTTAAAGGAAGATTCTACGGACCTGCCCATCGCTGTTCCGTATGACTTTGACTGGTGCGGAATGGTCAATTCACCTTATGCAGTACCGGCAGAATTCCTACCCATTGAGTCAGTAAGGACCAGGTTGTACCGCGGTTTCTGCAGACCGGATGAAGAAGTACAGCTGGCCCTGGATGAATTCAGGCAACGTAGGGATGAGATTTACCATACCTGCAGCAGTGTGCCCTTTTTAACTGAAAAGGAATTGAACAAGACCATAAAATACATGGACCAGTTTTTTAAAACCATTGAGAATCCGAATGCGGTTGAATTAGCATTTCATCGAAATTGCCGGGAATAATAAAAGGTATTATATATAAACCAGGCAATGAGTCTTAATCCATCAAAAAAGGAACTTCTTGAAAAGATCCAGAAACTGGAAGAACAGATCAGTCTGTTAAAATATACTGGTTCCCTTGATAACCTGGGTTACCTGATAGATGCCTTCAAACACAATACCATGATCCCCGGGAAAATGTTCCAGATGATCCTGGATCATATCCCCCAGCGCATCTTCTGGAAGGATACTGAATTTAAATACCTGGGATGCAACAAGTTGTTTGCACAGGATGCCGGTCTCGAGGATCCGGCAGATATCGTGGGTAAGACTGATTTCGAGCTTTCATGGAAAGAATCGGCAACGCTTTACAGAAAGGATGAAAAACAGGTTCTGAAATCAAAAAAACCCAAGCTCAGATACCAGGAAACGATAACAGATTCCAAAGGAAGGCTTATGTGGGTAGAAACGAACAAATTACCCATGCTGAATACCGAGGGAGAAGTGATTGGCATCCTGGGTACTTACGAAGATATTACTGAACGTAAGAATGCCGAACAAAAGATCCAGAAACAATCAGAAGAGATCCAGGAAAAAAACCTTGTGCTGAAAAAACACATACAAGAATTAAAAGAAGCGACAACGGATTTAATCCAATCCCAGAAAAAATTAAACAAGGCACAGGAGATTTCACTTTCAGGGAGCTGGTCATATAACCAGAAGACCAAAGAACTGGAATGGTCTGACCAGGCATACCGCCTGTTTGGCTACAATCCGGGTGAACTGGTCATTACCGAATCTGTTTTTTTATCGCTGATCCATCCGGAAGATAAAGACGAATTTTTATCGGCACTTAAGTTAACCATGGAAAGGAAGGTTCCATTCGATCTTGAATTAAGGATAATCAATGCGAATGGAAAAATGATGTATATGCACGCTGTGGGTGGAATCATAACAGACAGCTGGACGAATTCCAGCTCCTTTGAAGGCCAGTTCAGGGATATAACCATCCGTAAAAAAGCTGAACTTGAATTGATCAAGGCCAAAGAAAAAGCAGAAGAATCGGACAGGTTAAAATCTGCCTTCCTGGCAAATATGTCACATGAGATCCGTACACCCATGAACGGGATCATAGGTTTCTCCCAGCTATTAAAAGAAGAATCCCTGACTCCGGAGAAAAGAAATGAATTTATTAACATCATTGCCAATAACGGGAAGACACTGCTTCACCTGATTGATGACATCATTGATCTTGCCAAGATAGAATCAGGGCATATGACCATAGAAACTGTTCCCTGCCGCGCCAATTCTATCATGTCAGAGTTATACCAGCAATTCCTTGAAATATTGCAAACCAAAGAAAAGGAGCACCTGGAACTTCAGTATTTTGTGCCCGATGAACAAGTTGACGTGGTGACTGATCCCAACCGCTTAAGACAGATCCTTTCAAACCTGCTTGATAATGCCATAAAATTTACAGAAAAGGGATTTATCCGGTTTGGATTTGAAATCAATGAAGACAAATACCTGACTTTTTATGTGAAAGACTCGGGAATCGGCATCCCTGAAGAAAAGAAACTTTCCGTTTTTGAAAGGTTTCGGCAGATTAACGAATCATACAACAGATTGTATGGTGGTACGGGCCTGGGTCTTGCCATATCCAGGAACCTTGCACATATGATGGGCGGGGAACTCTGGCTTGAATCGAAAGAGAAGGTTGGAACCAGTTTTTACCTTTCCCTCCCATATATAACGATCCCGGTAAAACCTGACACCATTCCAAAAGCAAAACAAATTACCAAGATACCCACCGGTAGCTGGAAAAACAAGACCATTCTGATAGTAGAGGATGAACCACTCAACCTGTTTATGCTTAAAGAATTTCTCAGGCCGTCGGGCATCCGTATCATCCATGCAGGAACAGGGGATGATGCCGTGAAACTTTATCATGACAACAAGGATATTGATGTCATCCTGATGGATATCAGGATTCCCGGTATGAATGGATACACTGCAACCAGGGAAATTCGAAAGTCTTCCAAAAAAATCCCGATCATCGCACAGACTGCATACGCCATGCAGGAGGACAAGAAAAAATGCCTTGAAGCAGGCTGTAATGATTTTCTCAGCAAACCCCTGAACAAGGAATTGTTACTTCAGAGTATTTTAAGGTTCTTAGGACCAAAATAAGATTTTCGCTGCCGTATTCCCTCAATTTTTTGTGATCCACCCAGTTTTTTCGGTACCCGTACCCATCGGTAATGATTTTAAGTTATTTTTGAGAGTCAATCAGAAAATCATTTTTATGAAAAAGAAAAACATTCTCCTGGGTTTTGTTACCCTGTTTGCCTGTTTCAGTCTTGCGGATGCTCAGATTAACCATATCGAATTTCAGGAATTTACCCTGGATAACGGCATGCACATCATTCTGCACCAGGATCATTCAACCCCCATTGTTGCCATTAATATCACCTACCATGTGGGATCAAAAAATGAACAAGCGGACCGGACCGGGTTTGCGCATTTTTTCGAACATCTTATGTTCGAAGGATCCGAACATGTTGAACGGGGAGAATTCGTAGAATATGTCAAAAATGCAGGAGGTGTGTATAATGCAGGAACTTCCTTTGACTATACCCTATACTATGAGATACTTCCTTCAAATCAGCTTGAACTGGGACTCTGGCTTGAATCCGACAGGCTGATGCAGCTCGGAATAGACAGTGTGGGAGTGGAAACCCAACGCAGCGTGATTAAGGAAGAACGGAGGCAGATATTTGATAACCAACCCTATGGTTCACTGACCGAGGAGGTTTTCTCGAATTCATTTAAAAAGCATCCTTATCGATGGGTTCCCATTGGAGATGTACAATATATAGACCAAGCAGAACTACATGAATTTATTGAATTCCATAATCACTTTTATGTGCCGGAAAATGCAGTACTGGTAATATCAGGGGACATTGAATATGATCAGACCAGAAAACTTGTAAAAGATTATTTTGGAGAAATCCCCCGGCACAATCATGAAATTTACCGGCCCGATATTAATGAACCACCACAAACAAAGGAAATCAGGAAAACCGTATATGACAACATCCAGCTTCCTGCATTGATTGCAGCATACCGTGTGCCTGGCATGGGAGATCCCGATTCATATTCCCTGGAAATGCTCCAGACCTTGCTGTCTGGTGGTCAGAGTTCACGCCTCTACAAGTCCCTGGTGGACAACAAACAAATGGCTGTTCAATTCGCAGCCCAGCCTCTGGCACTGGAAGATTACGGTGTTTTCATCATATATGGTTTTGCCAACATGGGAGTGAAGCTTGAAGACCTGGAGGCAGCCATGGAGGAGGAGATCAAAAAGGTTAAAGAATCAGGATTGACAGACCGGGAATTCCAGAAACTGCAGAACCAGATGGAGAACGATTTCATCAGCCGTAACACCACCATGGCAGGGATCTCTGAAAGCCTGGCTACTTATCACACCTTTTACGGAGATGCTAACCTGATCAACACGGAAATCGAAAAATACCTGGCGGTCACCCCTGAAAACATCATCGATGTGGCTAAAAAGTACCTGGTACCTGAAAACAGGGTGGTCCTTTATTATTTGCCCAAAGAACAAGAACCTGAAAGCATTAACTAATCATGAAATATTTAGCATATACTCTCCTTGCCTTCCTGTTTATTCCAACACTGCTGAAATCGCAGGTGGACCGGACACGTGCCCCGGAACCCGGACCGGCACCGGTGATACAGGTAGGTGATTACAAAACTTTTGAGTTGAAAAACGGCCTGAAGGTATTCCTGGTTGAGAACCATAAGATCCCCCGTGTATCCTATTCACTCCTGCTTGATATCAAACCCTTCTCAGAAGGGGACAGCCTGGGATATACAGACATTGCCGGAGAATTACTGGGAACGGCAACCACTATCCGTTCCAAGGATCAGATTGATGATGAAATAGATTTTATCGGCGCAAGTGTAAACACTTCCTCCAGCTCTCTTTCCGGCTCAGCATTGAAAAAACATAATGAAAAACTGCTGGAGATCATGTCTGATATCCTTCTGAATCCTGTTTTTAACCAGGACGAGCTTGATAAGGTAAAAAAACAGACCATTTCTGCACTGGCCTATAATAAAAATGATCCCGCTGCCATCTCTGATGTCGTGTCGGATGCACTCTTTTACGGGAAAGATCATCCCTATGGTGAAGTGACTACTGAAACCACGGTAAATGCTGTCACGGTGAAAATGTGCGAGGATTATTACCGTACTTATTTCAGGCCCAATATTGCCTACCTGGCCATTGTCGGCGATATGAACCTGAAGGAAGCAAAAAAACTGACTAAAAAATATTTCGGGGAATGGGTGCCTGGGGAAGTACCTTCAAAACAGTATCCCACACCAGAAGCTCCGGCAACGCTGCAGGTTTCCATCGTGGATCGTCCGGTCGCCGTGCAGTCTGTCATCACTGTAGGATATCCTGTAGAATACACCCTTGGAACGGATGATTATATCAAGGCCCGTGTCATGAATGTCCTGCTCGGGGGAAGCGACAACAGGTTGTATCAGAACCTGCGGGAAGATCATGGCTATACTTACGGAGCTTACTCATCACTCAGCCAGGATAAATACATAGGAAGCTTCAGCGCCAGTACTGATGTCAGGAATGAGGTTACCGATAGTGCCATATCCCAGATCCTCTACGAAATGGAAAGGATCCGGACCGAACCGGTTCCTGCCGAAGAACTTGAAAAGGTGAAAAACTATCTTACCGGAACCTTTGCCCTGGCACTCGAAAAACCGGCCACAGTGGCAAGTTTTGCCCTGAATATTGCCAGGTACGGGCTCCCGGCAGATTACTATGCCAATTATCTCAAGTCCCTCGCTGCAGTCACACCCGAGGATATCAGTGAGATGGCCCGTAAATATATCAAGCCAGAGAACTGTCATGTCTTTGTAGTTGGCAAGGCAGATGATATAGCTGAGAAACTGGCAGTACTCAGTCCCGATCAAACCATCAAATATTATGATGTTGAAGGCAATTACATAGATCCTGCCAGTGTGAAAAAAGCACTTCCTGCAGGATTGACTGTTGAGAAGGTTGTTGAAAATTACCTGGCTGCCATCGGTGGCAGGGAAAAGCTTGAAGCCCTGGAAGATATGGAAGTGAATATGAAAATGAGTATGCAGGGAATGTCTATTGATGCAAAAATGTACCAGAAAGCGCCTGACAAATACAGAATGACCATGAGTATGGAGGGCAATGTCCTTAATGACACCAGGTTTGATGGAACTGTTGGCAGGATCAGCGGGATGCAGGGCGAGCAGGTACTGGAAGGAAAGCAACTGGAAAACCTTCAGGCACAATCACAATTCATGCCCGAATTGAAGTATGGTGAACTGGGCTATACCCTTCAGTTAAAAAGCATTGAGATGATCGATGGTAAGGAAACCTATTTGGTTGAGGTCTTTCATCCCGGAAGCGGAACAGGTTATGATTATTATGATACTGAAACCTGGTTGAAACTCCGTGAAGATAAAATAGAAGAAACCCCCGATGGAAATATGGTCCAGACAACCAATTTATCTGATTACAAAGATGTTGATGGTATTTTGTATCCCCACCAAATAGACCTGATTGTTGGTCCACAGCAAATTTCCGGAACAGTCGATAGCATAAAGCTCAACGCCGGAATTGATGATGCGGTATTCAAATAAAGCTTTATGAGGGCAATCATTCAAAGGGTCAGCCATGCTTCTGTCAATATTGACAGGCAGGAGAAAGCCCGCATTGGAAATGGTTTACTCATCCTTTTGGGCATTGAGGAAGCCGACACCAATGAAGACCTGGAGTGGCTTAGTGGAAAAATTTCCAGGTTAAGGATCTTCCGTGATCGGAAAGGGATTATGAATCTATCCCTCACAGAAGTTGAGGGTGAAACCCTGGTGATTAGCCAGTTCACCCTGCATGCGAGTACCAGAAAAGGTAACAGGCCGTCATATATACGTGCAGCCAGGCCTGAAACTGCCATCCCGTTGTATGGACAATTCATAAACCAATTGTCACATGATACCGGACGGGAAGTGAAATCTGGAGAGTTTGGTGCATATATGCAGGTTGAAATGTTGAATGATGGTCCCGTTACCATTGTCATTGACACCAAAAACAGGGAATAATGACACTGGAGGATTTTAAACCATCCGAGACTGGTAAAGACCTGTCAGAAGAAGCTATGCGCTTACAACCCTTCATTGCCCCCATCCAGTGTGGTATATTTAAAATCCAATGGGATAGGTTAATTTCAGAAAAACTGTCCGGTGATCATAATACTGTTTCTCAGTATGATCAAAATAATTATCCCCGGCATATATCAGGTACAGGGCACCAAAAGGTGGTTTGAACCGCCAACCGAATTGCCCGTAAAGGTAAAAACGTTTATCGTAGGAATTATGCTGGGCAAAGAGTCTGACCCAGAGATTATTTGTAAAATAATAATCCAGGGTCAGTATATTCAATAAGGTGTTTTGTTCCAGGCGTATCCCGGGGTACGAGAGGGTATCAGTACCAAAGTTAAGCCATGAAATATTATACTTTACAGTCAGTCTTTCCAGGGCTTGCAGGGCCACGTCTCCCTGGATGATTTTCATTTTCCGGTTGAAGTTCCTTCCGGTTGAAAAGGAAAGTGAGGCGTAGGAAGAGGCATCCGTATTATAGCCCAGTTCATTTTCGATGAAATAATTGTAAAAATAAAGTTCCTCCGGTTGGCCGGAAGCATCTGTGCTGTTGCGAACCTGGTAACGATAATCAATGTAAAACCTGTAACTGAAATTGCAGGTTAGGTAAAAGCGGATGTAATCCCTGAAAGTATATCCCCTCATGATACCGTCAAGTCCCCAAAAAACATTGTTCCCGAAAAAGACCCGGATATATCGCATAAAAGATTCATTGAACCAGAAGGTATAACTCATGTCGGCATCCAGTTCATGCCTGTTATCATCCCTCAAGAAACCGGTCTGGTTGATATTTTCAGCAAGATCTCCCCCAAGAAGGGTATAACGCAGGTGAACGTGATGTTTGTTTGACTCATGGGCTACCCTGAGGAATCCCCCGCTATGCTTGAGGATATCTCCGGGATAGCTGCCCATCAGTTGCCCTGTGATCTTCCAGCGCTCTCCCGGGTTCAGGACCCAGTCCAGCCCGAAAGAACGTGCAAATGTAGTATCGAAATCCGACTTGTCCACAATGATTGCCCCAATGGTAGAAGATCTTAAAATATCTTTCTTGACCCGTGCAACTGTATAGAAGGCTGCAGGAAGTCCTTGTTCAACATTTTCCGGACTTCTTACATTCAAAATATTCATGCCATATCCACCGGCCTTGCCAGTAAATTTTACACCATAATTGATGTCTCCAATCCTTCTTGAATAAAAAGGGCGGTACCGCATGGTGAACATTTCGTTCCCTTCCTGGAAAAATAGCCTTTTATCCGGGAAGTCAACCTCCCAGCCCGTCAGGTCGATTTTTACCAGATCACCTTCCACAGAAGCAAAGTCTGGATTGATTGTCGCATTCATGCTGAAGTTGGAAGAAAGGTTCACCAGTATGTCTCCTCCCACATCAGGCTTTAATTTATTGTATTGCCTGGTGATATCGCTGTTTTCATACCTCAGCGAAACATAAGGGAATAGCATCAGCCGTTTAGGTCTGACAGGCGCCCGGATGCCTTCAAGCTGCCCCCCCTGGGATATCCTGAAATTATCAACCATTTCCCCGGACCACCAGGAAGTTTCCAGATTGCTGATCAGGATCCTTCCGAAATTAATCCCCCAGATTTCATTCGAAGCGCGGTACTTAATACTCCCGAAGGGAATGGCCATCTCGCAAACCCATCCAGTGGCCAAGCGGCCAGCTGCAGCCTCCCACTCCGTATCCCATTCGTAATTGATAAACCGCCCGTCATCTGTGATCTTATAATCGGTCTGTGTGCCTAGCGGATTTACTGTAAATCCATAGGCAGTCCGGCTATCAATATAAGTGTCAAGTAGCAATATTACAGCATCATCTCCACCTGTCACCCGGTCCCTTGTCTGTATATTTGCCATGATTGGATTACTGCTTCCCTGGATGCATGAGAATGCCACATATATGTTAATGCTGTCAAAACTGGCATATACCTTTGTAATTTCGCTAGCATCGCATCCCTTATCCGGTTCCATCTGGATAAAGCCGGAGTCAGGCTGAATGTTATCCCATTCACCCGCAGAAAAAATCCCATCAATTTGTGGAGGGTTGGCAGTATAGGATATCAGCATGTTTTTCTGTCCTGATACTTTTATGCCAAGGCATAAAATGATTAGAAAAAGTAAACGGAAGGATGAAACCATCTGAAATTTGTTGTGCATTAGGCCTTGGTCAATCTCGTGTTTTTAAAAAGTTTACATTTGTTTACTGCAAGATAAATATAAACCAAATATCATGAGTTCTTACGAATACATACCCCAAAATGAACGCTCTCTTGATGAAATCAGGTCAGGGATCCTGATTGAAAAAAATCCTGAATCCCTGAAACTTATTTTCAGCCTGGTCGACCTGACAACACTGAATACGGACGATACTGCATCCAAGGTAAAGACGATGTGTGAAAAGATGAATGATTTCCCCTGTCAATTTCCGGGATACCCCATGGTGGGGGCCATTTGTGTATATCCCTTGCTGGTGCCGGTTGTAAATGAAAACCTGATTGTCAATCAAGTGAATATTGCTTCAGTGGCAGCGGGATTTCCTTCTTCCCAGACCTTCCCTGAAGTGAAAGAAATGGAAAGCAGGGCGGCAGTTGAAGCAGGAGCCAATGAAATAGATATCGTCATCTCGGCAGGTAAATTCCTTGAAAATGAGCTTGATTATGTATCTGCCGAAATCCGGCAAATCAAGAAGGCCATTGGCCATGCCAAACTTAAAGTGATTCTTGAAACCGGACTGCTTCCTTATCCATCAGCCATTTACCGTGCATCCATGGTCAGTATGGAATCCGGTGCAGATTTCATCAAGACCTCAACCGGTAAGATCCAGCCTGCAGCCACCCCTGAGGCAGTCCTGGTAATGTGTCATGCCATCAAGGACTTCATGGAGAAAACCGGCAGAAAGGTCGGGATCAAACCGGCAGGAGGTATAAGCACTGCAGATCATGCCCTTGAATACGTATCCATTGTAAAAGGAATTCTCGGAGAAGAGTGGCTTGACCCTGGTTTATTTCGTATAGGCGCCAGCAGGCTGGCCAATAACCTGCTTTCTGAAATTATTTCCATGGAAACCGGAAAGCCTCAGGAGATTGCCTATTTCTGATTTTATCGGTCTTCGTTATCTTTACGTATGCTTTACCCAAGCCAGGATACTGTAAAAGCTACCATTGTAGTCCAGGATTCAACCCCACGATTCAGGAAATTCAACGAGGCGGAAGTTGACAGCATATTTAAAATGCTCGAAAGACGCGAGGAAATGCTGGATTCCATTGCCAGGGCCGGGGTCCGGATGCGGTATTTCCAATCCCTCAAACCCCCGGAACCTGAGGGATTCGATACTGCTGCAGTACCCTATTATCTGACAGATGATTCCGTTCCATTTCTGATCCATCCGATCAGCCATTTCAGTACCCGTTATTTTTGTTCCAGGGATACCACGAAGCCGGTACTGGTGGAAGTGGCAGATAATCCCCCATTCAAACAGGAGACCCTTTCGGAATCAAGGTCTCCATCCGATTCGCCTGCGGTCCGGTCACATGATCTTCGTCCGGACTGGTTGCTGGGAATCATTATCGCCAGCCTGGTATTACTCGCCTGGCTGAAACTGTTCTACCATAAATTCCTGGACCAGATGATGCAGTCAGTTACCAACTATCAACTTTCTGTTAAACTCCTGAGGGATCAGAATATTTTTTCAAAAAGGGTGGCCATTGCCCTGAACCTGAATTTCGTTTTCATTGGAGGTGCCTTTGTATATCTTATTTTCGGTTACTTCAACTTACGGCCCTTTCTGCTGAATGACATATTATCCTATCTGTGTTATTCGGGATGCCTGATGGTGTTGTTGCTGGTCCGGCATGTAGTACTGCATGTCACCGGATATCTTTTTGACAGCCATCATGTCTTCAGGGAGTATCTGCACCAGATTTTCCTTATATACAAGAGCCTGGGAATCTATATAATCATTCTTGTCATTGGTCTTGCCTATATCCGTGAGGATCTGAGGATTTATTTTGTTTATCTAGGAATTTTACTGGTTTTTACCGCTTATTTTCTGCGACTATTTAAAGGTGTGAAAATATTATTGAATAAAGATGTTTTAATATTTTATTTGATTTTATACCTTTGTACCCTTGAAATTTTACCCTTTCTGATCTTATACAGGTTTTTTTCTTTATCGGTATTGAGAGGATAGGTTAAAAAGTGTAAGTTTCATGAAAATTAAGAAGATTCTTGTTTCACAGCCAGCACCGGAAAACGGTAAATCCCCCTATTTTGAACTAGCTGATAAGAATAATCTGCTGATTGATTTCAGGCCTTTTATTCATGTCGAAGGAATTCCAGCCAAGGAATTCCGGCAGCACCGTATTGATATACTGGATCATACTGCCGTAATTTTTACCAGTAAAACTGCCATCGATCATTTCTTTCGTATTTGCGAGGAATTACGTGTGACAGTCCCTGACAGCATGAAATATTTCTGTATATCCGAGGCCACTGCTTACTATCTGCAGAAATACATAGTCTACCGCAAAAGGAAGATTTTTTTTGGAAATGGCATATTCCCCGATTTGATGGACCTTATCAACAAGCACCGGGATGAGACTTATCTTGTTCCCCTTTCGGATATCCACAAGGAAGAGATCCCTAAAACACTTAAAGAACAAAAGATCAAATTCTCCAAGGCCATATTGTACCGTACAGTTTGCAGTGATCTCTCAGATCTTTCCCTGATCAATTATGATATGCTGGTTTTTTTCAGTCCCTCAGGCATTAAATCACTGAAGCAAAACTTTCCTGATTTTCAGCAGGACAGTATCAAGATTGCCTCATTCGGTAATACAACAGCCAGTGCTGTAGAAGAAGCCGGTTTCAGACTTGATGTAAAAGCCCCCATGCCGGAGGCACCTTCCATGACCATGGCACTTGAACAGTTCATCAAATTACACAACCGGAACACCAAGAAATAATCTTTCATAACTTAGTGATTTTTCGGTCTTCCCTGTTGTTGCTACAGATCATCAGGGAAGGGATGACATGATTGATCTGCGAGAACATGACCAGGGAATTTACTTTGGGTAGAGAAGAGCGGTTGAAAAGTAACCTGTCCATTCAGGAATTGCTTAAGCATGGCAGGACAGTATCCCTTTTTCCCCTGAAAATCTACTGGAATTTTTCTTCTGATCCCCATCAGAAATATCCGGCCAGGGCCGCCATGAGCGTTCCCAAGCGAAAATACAGGAGGGCGGTGGACAGGAACCTGATGAAAAGGCGGCTCAAGGAAGCTTACCGTCTAAACAAGTATATGCTATATGATAAACTGGATCAGCATCAACAGAAAATTCAGCTGATCATTTTGTTACTTTCGGACGAATTCATACCTTACAAGCAGTTGGAACAGGGTATGCGTGAGATTTTCCGGAAACTGGTAAACAAACTATCCTGAATTCCGTTATTATTCTGTTATGTATCCCAGGCTGATCATTTTGTTATTGCTGGTATTGCCCTGCAACGGGAGAGGACAGATTATCCTTGATACCATGTATTTCAATCAAAACTGGGAACAAAGCACAAAACAGGACGCAAATTATTACCGAATAGTATCCACCGATACCTCCTCCGGAAGTTTTCGTTTTTTTGTGAGGGATTTTTATCTTTCAGGGCAGGTCCAAATGACAGGGACATATAAATCCATCCGCCCTGACAACAAGGATGGCCAATTTATTTATTACTATGAAAACGGTCAACAACAGAGGGATTGTCATTACAGGGAGAATACCCTTAACGGCATATTCAGGGAATGGTACAGGTCCGGACAACAAAAGAACGAACAGGAATATAAAAATGGATTACTGGATGGTATTTACAAAACATGGCGTGAGAACGGCAGCCTGAAAATGGAAGCACGTTATGTCAGGGGTAAAAAAAATGGAAATTTCAAAACTTATTATGAAAACGGGCAGCATATCCGTAATGATCTCTATGAAGCCGATAGACTGGTTGAAGGATTTTGCTTCACTCCGGATGGTGATCCTACTGAGTATTTTCCCTATATGGTGATGCCACAATTTCAGGATGGGCAAACAGGCCTTCGGAAATTTATAGAGAGAGAATTAAAATATCCTCCTGAAGCTAAGCGAAAGGGATATCAAGGATACGTGATCGTCGTATTTACCGTGGACGAAGAGGGCAATGTGAAAGATCCTCAGATAGTAAATGGCGACAGGGAATACTTTAATGAAGAAGCGCTCAGGGTGGTAAATCTCTTTCCAAAATGGATCCCAGGGAAAGTGGACGGAATTCCCAGTCCGGTTCATGTAACCGTCCCGATTGAATTCCTTCTCCGTTGATTACTGCCGTATTTTTGCCGGGATTTCAATTCCGGATTTCGTAATTTTGGATAGCATCAAAAAACTACAAATATCCCCGGTACCATGAAATCCATTTTAATTACTGTTCTGAACAGAACAGCTATTGTTGCTATACTCATCAGTGTTTTCTCCTGCCAGCAACAAACACCACAAGCTCCGTCCATTGATCCAGGATTTACTTCCTACATAGCTGCATTCACTTCCGGCTATTTAAGCCGGCAAGACAGGATCAGGATCCGGTTGGTTGAAGCATTCCCTGACCAGGTCGACATGTCTGAACCCATACGTGAGAAATTGTTTGAAATATCTCCTTCCGTTAAAGGATCAGCCTACTGGATTGATCAGCAAACCATAGAATTCAGGCCGGATGAAGACATGAAATCCGGAACCACCTACAAGGTGGATTTTGCCCTTGAAAAGATCGTGGATGTGCCGGGTAACCTGAAAACATTTTCGTTTGAATTTCAGACCATTGTTCAAAATTTCGATGTGATTCTTGAATCCCAGCAAACCTATGAACCCGGAAACCTTCAATGGCTGCAATTTGCCGGAACCCTTAAGACGGCAGATTTCCTGGAAGAGACCGACCTGGCGGAATTGCTTACTGCATCACAGGATGGACAATCATTGAGCATTTCGTGGGATCCGGATCCGGATGGCAGGGAACACCGTTTCAGGATAGACAGTGTTCAGAGGAAGGAGAAGGAAGGAATTGTGCAAATTGCATGGGATGGAAAATCAATCAGTGTAGACAGTAAAGACGACATGGAGATCGTCATACCGGCTCTTGGGGAATTTACATTAATGGAAGTTTCTGTTGTTCAGCAACCTGAGCAATATATACTGCTGCGATTTTCAGACCCTCTTCAAGAAAAGCAATACCTGAACGGATTAATCACCCTTGATAATGGAACAGATCTTTCATTCATTGTTGAGAACAATGATATTCGTGCTTATCCATCAGTACGGCAGAGCGGTGATCTGAAAGTCATGGTTTCTTCCGGGATCAGAAATATCCTGGGCTATAAATTATCCGACGGGAACAATTATCAGGTAAGCTTTGATGAGGTCAAACCTGCCTTACGATTGCTGGGCAAGGGTGTGATCCTTCCTTCTTCCGAGGGGCTGATTTTGCCCTTTGAGGCAGTGAACCTGAAAGCCATTGAAGTGCGGATTATCCGCATTTACGAGAATAATCTCAGTCAGTTCTTACAGGTCAATCACCTGGATGGTGACTACCAGTTAAAGCGTGTTGGCAGGTTGATCCTACGGAAAACCATTCAGCTTAATACTGGTGCTACGGTGGACTTTGGGAAATGGAATGCCTTTTCACTGGATCTTTCATCATTGATCCAGGCCGAACCAGGAGCCATATACCGGATTGAACTCGGATTCAAGAAACATCACTCGCTGTATCCCTGTGAAGATCGGTCCACAGAACCTTCTGATCTTACTGAGCTTGAAGATGAGTATGATGATCAGATGGAACAGGAATTGAGCTACTGGGATACCTACGAAGATTATTATTACGAAGGAGATTACTATTATTATGACTGGGAGGAGCGGGAAGATCCCTGCTCGGATAGTTATTATGGAAAATACCGTTCAGTTGCCCGTAATATCCTTGCTTCCGATCTCGGGATCATAGCAAAGGCAGGAACGGATCATTCCCTGATAGTGGCTGTAACTGATCTGGTATCAACCCTGCCGCTTTCCGGGGTACAGGTAAATATATTGAACTTCCAGCAGCAGGTTATCGGAAGTACCCGCACCGATGTCAGAGGAATGGCCAGCATCCCCCTAGAAAACAAACCTTTCCTGCTGATTGCTCGGCAAAACGAGCAACGGGGTTACCTTCGGCTGGATGATGGTTCCTCCTTATCACTCAGCCGTTTTGATGTCTCAGGGAACATTGTACAAAAGGGTGTGAAGGCATTTATTTATGGCGAAAGGGGTGTTTGGCGGCCAGGGGATACTCTTTTCCTGAACCTGATGCTGGAGGACAGGCAGCACCTGCTGCCTGAGAGCCATCCTGTTACATTTGAGCTGTTAAACCCTCATGGACAGATGGTCAGCAGGATGATCCGGAGCAATGGCACACATGGATTCTATTCTTTCATTACCGCAACACTTCCGGATGCACCTACCGGTAACTGGATGGCCCGGATCAGGATCGGCGGCCTGGTTTTTACAAAATGGCTCAGGATTGAAACCGTAAAACCCAACCGGCTTAAAATCAATCTGGATTTTGGGAAGGACTATATTTCTGTTACAGATCCAGAGATCAGGGGCACACTTGGGGTAACCTGGCTACACGGTGCTGTTGCACGTAACCTGAAAACACATGTCTCGGTGGTGCTGACAGAAATGACAACACAATTCCGGCGATACCGGGATTTTGATTTTGATGATCCCGTAAAAAGCTTTAATACTGAGGAACAAACACTGTTTGACGGAAGAACAGATGAAGATGGCAAGGCCAGTTTTATGACCCGTCTTCAGACAGGGAATGCTTCCCCGGGCATGTTACGGGCCGGTTTTATTACAAGGGTTTTTGAAGAGAGCGGGGATTTCAGTATTGACCGATTTTCTGTCCCCTATTCACCCTATAAAAGCTACGTAGGCATAAAAACACCCCCGGGAGATAAGGCGAGGGGAATGCTGTTGACCGATACTTCACACACGGTAAACCTGGTTACCCTGGATCCTGACGGAAATCCTGTCTCACGCAGGAACCTTGATGTGAATATTTACAAGATTAACTGGCGATGGTGGTGGGACGCCGGGGACGATAACCTGGCTTCCTATATAGGTAATACTGAACATCAGCCCATATTCAACACCAGGGTAGATGCCCTTAACGGGGAAGGAAATTTTCAGTTCCGGATTGATTATCCTGAATGGGGAAGATATCTTATCAGGGTGATAGATCCTCTGAGCGGTCATGCCTGCGGGAAAATCATTTATTTAGATTGGCCTGGTTGGGCAGGCAGGGGACAAAGAGAGCATCCCGGTGGGGCCGCTATGCTGAGTTTCAGTGCAGATAAAACTTCCTACCAGGTGGGTGAATTTGCCAGTATTACTTTTCCCTCTTCCGGACAGGGCAGGGCACTTGTCAGTATTGAAAACGGTTCAAGGGTGTTAGATGCATACTGGCTTGATGTAAGTGAACCTGAAACCAAGTTTAACTTTAAAGTAATGCCTGAAATGGCTCCCAATATATATGTGAATTTAATACTTTTACAACCACATGCACAAACTAAAAACGACCTGCCAATCCGATTGTATGGGGTGATCCCGATACTGGTAGAAGATCCGTCAACCAGGTTACAGCCGGTGATTGAGATGCCTGATGTTTTAAGACCTGAAGAAGAAATCAGTATACAGGTCAGTGAGAGCAATGGAATAGCGTGCAGCTATACCCTTGCCATTGTTGATGAAGGCTTGCTGGACCTGACCCGGTTTTCCACGCCTCAGCCTTGGGATCATTTCTATGCCAGGGAGGCCCTGGGTGTAAGAACCTGGGATATTTATAATTCAGTTCTTGGCGCATATGGAGGTAAAATAGAACAGATGTTTGGCATCGGAGGTGGTTTCGAAGAAGATGCCGGACAGGAGTCACAAAGCCGTGCCAACCGTTTCAAACCCATGGTGAAATTCATCGGTCCTTTTTCACTGAAGCAGGGACAAAAACAATCTCATGTGATCGGCATTCCAAAGTATACGGGTTCCGTAAGAACCATGGTTATAGCCGGCAACCAGTTTGCCTATGGTGCTGCAGAGAAAACCGTTCCGGTTAAAAAACCCCTTATGGTACTTGCTACCCTTCCGCGGGTATTGGGACCCGGTGAGGAAGTCAAACTTCCGGTTACGGTTTTTGCCATGGAGGAAAATATCAATGAGGTTACTGTCAGGCTTGAGACGAATGAACTATTCACCCTGCAGGGTGATCATGAACAGCATCTCACATTCCGCCAAACGGGTGACCAACTATGTACATTTGGTTTGAATGTTAAAGATGTTCTGGGCATAGGAAAGGTGCAAGTAATTGCCAAAAGTGATTCTGAAACTGCTTCTTATGATATAGAACTTGAAATAAGAAACCCAAATCCCCCCATTACGGAATTTATTGATGAGGTAATTGAACCCGGACAGACACTCAGCAGGGACTATGTCCTTCCTGGAATGCCGGGAACCAACACAGCAACCCTGGAAGTTTCTTCCATCCCTCCCATAGATTTTGGTCGCAGGCTTAAATACCTGCTGGCTTATCCTCACGGATGCATTGAACAAATAACTTCTGCCGCATTTCCTCAACTTTTCCTCGGTGATATAACTGAACTAAACAAAGCAGTCAGGACCAAAACAGAGAACAATGTAAAGGCCGCCATCAAGAGAATCCATGCCTTCATGATTCCTTCCGGGGGATTTTCATACTGGCCGAATTCAGGAGAGTCGAATCCCTGGGCAACATCCTATGCAGGACATTTCCTCCTGGAAGCTGAATCTAAAGGTTACGGATTGCCAGTAAATTTCAAAAAACCATGGATTAAATACCAGCGCAAGGAAGCCAGGCACTGGAAAATGTCAGGGGACAAATACAGGATGGATGACCTGGTACAGGCATATCGCTTATATACACTGGCCCTTGCCGGAGAACCCGAACTAGGGGCCATGAACAGATTGCGGGAAATGGAAACCATTTCCATTCAGGCCCGGTGGCGACTGGCAGCGGCTTATGCCCTGGCAGGGCAGGCAGAATCAGCCAACATGCTGATTGCACAAGGGGTGCCAGAAATCCCAGCATATTCAGGATTTAACCACAGTTATGGTTCGCGGGAAAGGGACTGGGCCATGATACTGGAAACACTTACCCTGCTGGGTAAACGTTCGGATGGTGTATTCCTTGCCCGGAAAATATCTGACGAATTGCGAAGCAGGCTATGGATGAGCACACAAACAACGGCATATTGCCTGCTTGCCATGTCAAAATTTGCCGGCAGTTATGCCAGTTCAAGGGAACTGAATTTTTCCTACCAGTTTGATGCGGGCAGAAAAACAAATGCAAATACAAAATTGCCTGTTGTGCAGGTGGGCCTGGACACAGAAACCAGATCCGGCGGAAAGATTACAGTAGATAACAAAGGAGAAGGTGTGATATTTGTCAGGCTTATCATGGAAGGCATACCAAAGGCCGGTAAAGAAACCGCTGCCCGGCACAACCTTAATCTTTCCGTAATATACACTGATATGGAAGGGAATTCAATCGATATTACAAGACTTAGTCAGGGAACCGATTTTCTGGCTCATGCTACGATCACCAATCCCTTTGGGGTTCATATCTACAAGGATATGGCCCTGTCTCAGATCTTTCCCTCAGGGTGGGAGATCCACAACACCCGCATGGATGATTTCATGTCTGTCCATGCTGCAGACCAGCCCTCGTACCAGGACATCCGGGATGACCGTGTATATACCTATTTTGATATCAAAAGACATGGCACCAATACCTATGTGATACAGTTGAATGCCGCCTATCTCGGAAAGTACTATCTTCCCGCATTTTATTGTGAAGCCATGTATGATGAAGGTGTTAATGCCAGCACAGCGGGCAGGTGGGTCAACGTGATCAAAGGTGAATGAATGAATACCTCAAACTAAAATCTAGCTGACCGTATGCGCCGTGTCCTGAAAAGAAAAGGATGCAGGGAAATGGATTTTACCAAACGGCCAATGAAAGGATTTATCTTTATCGAACCCAAAGGCACGGACTTGGACCAGGACCTTGAATCTTGGATCCAGCTTGCACTTGATTATAATCCCAAAGCCAAATCGAGCAAAAATAAATGATGCATTTTGATACCGTGTAGGATAGGACAACCAAAAATACGCCATTGGCTCCTGGCCCTTGGGCCTTTCCTGATCTTTTCCGGAT
This sequence comes from Bacteroides sp. SM23_62, assembly GCA_001303955.1. GTDB lineage: Bacteria > Bacteroidota > Bacteroidia > Bacteroidales > SM23-62 > SM23-62. The sequence goes on from LJUP01000001.1 coordinate 82,899, forward strand.
TATTCTGGTTTTCCCTTCCCCGTGTCTTATTTGATGATCCTTACAGTACTGTTCTTCTTGACAGAAAAGGGGAACTGCTCGGGGCGCGAATTGCAGATGACGGGCAATGGAGGTTCCCTCCTGTGGATTCCCTTGCGGATAAATATAAAAAAGCTGTCATCCTCTATGAAGACCGTTTCTTTTATTATCACCCGGGGATTAACCCTTTTTCCCTGTTCAGGGCCCTTTGGCAGAACCTGAAAGCAGGAGAGATTGTCAGTGGTGGCAGTACACTTTCCATGCAGGTAATCCGCCTTGCCAGGAAGGGGAAGCGCCGCACACTGTTTGAAAAGGTTATTGAAATTATACTGGCTTCCCGGCTGGAGTGGACTGAGTCAAAAGAAGAAATCCTCTGTCTGTATGCCTCACATGCACCTTTCGGTGGAAATGTGGTAGGCATTGATGCCGCTTCATGGCGTTACTATGGCCGTCCACCGGAACAGCTTTCCTGGGCAGAAACAGCCACGCTTGCCGTTTTACCTAATGCCCCTTCACTGATCCATCCCGGTAAAAACCGTTTATTGCTGATCGAAAAACGAAACCGGCTTCTTGATAAATTGGAAAAAGATGGTTTGATTGATTCACTGGACTGTGAACTGGCAAAGCTTGAAGGATTGCCTGACAAACCATTGCCCCTTCCTGCCTTTGCGCCTCATTTAATGGACAGGGTGTATGTGCAAAATCGCGGTTCAAGGGTACGTTCAAGTCTCGATGTCATGTTGCAACAGCGTGTAAACCTGATTCTGGAAGAACATCAGAAACAACTTAAACACAACAATATACACAATGCCTGTTGCTTGGTTCTTGATACCCGTACCGGTGAGGTTTTGGCCTATGTAGGCAATACCCGTCATCCCGGCAGGCCAGAATTTGGCGGTGATGTCAACATCATCCACGCCCCCCGCAGTACCGGCAGTATTTTAAAGCCCGTTTTGTACTGCCTGATGTTGGAAGAGGGAGAGATCCTGCCCGGAACACTCATCCCTGACATCCCAACACAATATACCGGTTACTCACCTAAAAACTTTTCAATGACTTACGATGGTGCGGTGCCTGCCCGCCGGGCACTGGCCAGGTCCCTGAACATTCCAGCTGTCAGGATGCTCCAATCCCATGGATCCGAAAGATTTTATTACCAGCTGGAGGAACTGGGCATTCATACCCTGAGATTTCCTGCATCTCATTATGGACTATCACTGATACTCGGTGGGGCAGAAGGCAGTTTATGGGATATTACCGGGGTTTATGCTTCCATGGGCAGGGTGCTTGCCCGGTACAATCAGACTGGCCTTTATCATACAGGTGACATCCATCCTCCCTATTATGCTTTTTCAGGCCGTCAACAAACAAGACCCGATGAAGGTTCAGCAGATAATAGTCATCCATTCAGTGCTGCTTCTGTCTGGCTTACTTTTCAGTCCCTTATCGAAGTCAACCGCCCTTATTCACAGGCTGGCTGGAGAAGTTTTTCTTCAGCCGGTAAAATCGCCTGGAAAACCGGTACCAGTTTTGGTTTTCGTGATGGGTGGGCCATCGGGACTTCGCCTGATTACACCATTGGGGTATGGGTTGGGAATGCCGACGGGGAAGGCCGGCCCGGCCTGACCGGAATAGCTGTTGCTGCGCCTGTTCTGTTCGATGTTTTCAGCACACTTCCTTCAAGCAGCTGGTTCCTTGCTCCGTTAAACGAGCTTTACCCGGTTGCAGTATGTCATAAGAGCGGACATCTTCCCGGACCCTTTTGTCCGTCTTTAGACACTATTTATGTACCTGCCAGGGGAAGGGCCTCTGAGCCCTGTCCTTATCACAGAAAAATCCATCTTTCCCCTGACGGAAGATACAGGGTAAACAGTGATTGCCTGCCTATTTCTGGCATGAGGCATGAATCCTGGTTTGTCCTGCCACCGGCGCAAGAGTGGTATTACCGCGCAAAAAATCCTGATTACCGCATTCTCCCGCGGATACATCCCAGCTGTAAACCCCAGGACGAAATCGAATTCATGGAGATGATCTATCCACGGCATTCTGCCAGGATATATGTTCCACGTGAAATGGACGGTTCAAAGGGCGAAATCATTCTTGAGGCTGCTCATCGTCATCCTTCATCGCTGATTTACTGGCATCTAAACAAAACATTTATGGGAACCACCAGACATATTCACCAGATGGGTATTGCGCCCATAAAGGGCAGTTATAGGCTAACCCTTGTTGATGAAAACGGATACTCCCTGGTTCATCGGTTTGAAATTATTGACCTGTAAAATAAATTTTCCATTCATCCGGTTGCATCCCGAATTCCGAGTAATTTATGATGAATTCCGTGAAATGTAAAAAAACGTTAAAATGTCCGTGATCTAAACCTTTTGAACCTTTTATCCGTTAATATCTTGTATATTTGTTCCGCATTTAATGAATCCCTGGAATATGAGTAGAAAGAAATTGAACAGGAAAGTTACTGTTATTGCTGTAATCGGATTGATCACAGTCAGCTCGTTGTTCTTTATTGCCTCCTCCAATGATGATTTCAAGCTTGTCAAAAGTCTGGAGATTTATTATTCCCTCTTCCGGGAATTGAACCTGTTTTATGTGGATGAAACAAACCCCGAAAAGCTGGTTGAGAACAGCATCAATGGAATGCTTAAGGAACTTGATCCCTATACCACCTATATCCCTGAATCCGATCGTGAAAATTTCAATTTTATGACCACTGGACAGTATGGTGGCATCGGTGCCCTTATCCGCAGAAGCGGAGAATATGCAATCATCGCTGAACCATACGAAGGATTTCCTGCCAGTAAAGTCGGTTTAAAAGCAGGAGACACCATTATATCCATCGATGGTAAACCAATGATTAACCTTGAAATCAGTAAAATCAGTGATCATTTAAAAGGAAAGCCCAATACATCACTGGAACTGGTCATACGCAGGTACAGCCATCCTGCGCCGATCAAAAAAACCCTTATCCGGGAGAAAATAACCATCAACAATGTGCCCTATTATGGTATGATAGATGATCATGTAGGATACATACGCCTTGCCAATTTCACTACCGGGGCCGGCCAGGAGACCAAATCGGCCCTACTGGAACTAAAGAAAAACCCCGGCCTGGAAGCTGTGGTGCTTGACATCAGGGATAATCCAGGTGGCCTTTTGATCGAAGCCGTTGATGTAGCCAATCTTTTCGTCCCGCAAGGACAGGAAATCGTAAGCACCAAGGGAAGGGTAAAACAATGGGACCAGGTATACCGCACACGTTTCATGCCGGTTGATACGACCATACGTATTGCTGTGCTCGTCAGCCGTGGCTCAGCATCAGCTTCAGAAATTGTTGCCGGTTCTCTGCAGGATCTTGACCGTGCTGTCATCATCGGGCAGCGCACTTATGGAAAAGGGCTGGTACAGACAACCCGTGAATTGAGCTATAATACGAGGTTAAAAGTTACCACTGCCAAATATTATATCCCTTCCGGGAGATGTATACAGGCCCTGGATTATTCACATCGCAACGAGGACGGGAGTGTTGGAACCATTCCTGATTCACTAATTACTGAATATCAAACAAATAACGGCAGGAAAGTTTATGACGGCGGGGGTATTCAACCAGATTTTACCATTGAATCGCAGACACTAAGCCAGATAACCATAGCGCTGTTGTCACAATCCCTGATATTTGATTATGCAACTGTTTTTGCCACCCGCAACGATAGTATTGCAAGCGTCGATGAATTCGAAATCACTGATAAGATCTATGATAATTTCCGTGTATTTGTATCCTCCCGCGACTTTATTTACAATACCAGAAGCGAAGAATCACTGAAAAAACTCATAGAAACAGCCACGCGAGAAAAATATTATGATATGGCCAGTGAAGAATTTGCAGCTCTTGAGCAAAAGCTTGCTCACGATAATGAAAAAGATCTCAATAATTTCAGAGAAGAAATCAAACAATTATTAAAAGAAGAAATTGTTGTCAGATATTACTATCAGAGGGGTCGTATGCAGGCGATACTTGAAAAGGATACAGGTGTAGATAAGGCCGTGGAGGTATTTGGTCAACCCAATCTTTATCTCACAACCCTGGGTGAAGAATCCGCCGGTGTAGAAGCCAGGAGTCCCGCTCTCCATCATCGGGAATGAATACTTCATCCACCTGGAATAGGTGGGATCAGGGCGACCTGGTCCCCTTCTTTTATTCCCACATTTTCATGTACGATCACTCCATTCAGAGAAATTACATAACTCAGTTCCCTGAATCCATCATACTTTGCAGCCAGCATTTCCCTGATTTCATATAAAGATTTTATACCTGAAAAAGGTTCTTTTGTTTTACCGGCCTTATCGGCAAGAATTCCCGAATACATTATGGTTACTTCCATATATTAAATGATAATATTATTGCTAGTGAGCCTCCAGCCAGTTATCTCCTGTACCATAATCAACAAGCAACGGAACGGATAAGGTATAGGCATTTTCCATCTCCCTGATAACCATTCGTTTCACTTCCTCTGACTCTTTTTTATATACATCAAATACCAATTCGTCATGGACCTGTAAAATCATCTTTGTCCTGTAATTATTCCTCTGCAGGTTCTCCTGTATCCTGATCATGGCAATTTTAATGATGTCAGCTGCAGAACCCTGAATGGGGGCATTGATGGCATTCCGTTCAGCAAACCCCCTTACAACGGCATTCCTTGATAAAATATCGTGCAGGTACCTTCTTCTTCCCAGCATGGTTTCCACATAACCTTTTTCCCTGGCTTTTTGTATCATTTCATCCATGTATTTCCTGATCCTTGTGTAGGTATTGAAGTAACTGTCTATTAATTGTTTTGCATCCGTTCTCGGTATGTTCATCCGCTGTGCCAGCCCAAATGCCGAGATTCCGTAAATAATGCCAAAGTTTGCCGTTTTGGCCTTCCCCCGTTGTTCTTTTGTTACTTGTTCTGGAGGGACTTCAAAAATTTTCGATGCAGTGGCAGTATGTATGTCCTCCCCTTTTTGAAATGCTTCAATCATCAGGGGGTCCTGGCTCATATGTGCCATAATTCGGAGTTCAATCTGACTGTAATCGGCAGAGAGAAACACATTCTCAGCACTTCTGGGAATAAAAGATTTCCTGATCTCCCTCCCTTTTTCTTCCCGTATCGGAATATTTTGAAGATTTGGATTATTTGAGCTGAGCCTTCCAGTTGCAGCAACGGCTTGATTATATGAGGTATGTATTAATCCGGTCCGAGGATTGATCATCTTTGGCAGAGCTTCAACATAAGTGGAAAGTAATTTCTTCAAGGTTCTGAATTCAAGCACTTTCCCAACAACAGGATGTTTATCTGTCAGCCGTATCAGTACTTCTTCACCGGTAGAATACTGTTTTGTTTTGGTTTTTCTGGCATCAGAGCTGATCTTTAGTTTATCAAAAAGTACCTCTCCCAGTTGCTTGGGTGAAGAAATATTGAATTCCTCTCCCGATAATTCGTATATGGAATCTCTTAGCTCCAGAAGCGCAGTTTCCAGTTCTCCTCCATATTGCCGTAAAGCATACTTATCAAGCTTTACTCCGTTTTCTTCCATGGCACAGAGAACGCTGATCAAAGGAAATTCTATTTCTTCTGCTAAACTGCCAAAGCCGTTTTGGTTCAGCTCATCTTTGAGAATATGGTATAATTGCCATGTTACATCTGTGTCTTCACAGGCATAATCTACCAGCCTTTCAACCGGGACATCCCGCATGTTTCCCTGCTTGCTGCCTTTTTTACCAATCAGTTCTTCGGTATGGATTGTCCTGTAATCCAGGTAAACTTCAGCGAGATAGTCAAGGTTGTGCTTTTGCTCAGGCCGCAGCAGGTAATGTGCGATCATTGTATCAAATACGGGTCCATTAAGCTTAATGCCATAATTACGCATTACCTGCATATCGTATTTAAGGTTCTGACCAATTATCAAAGATTTCTTATTTTCAAGAACATCGCGGAATTTTTCAACAAGAACAACGGCTTCTTTTCTTATTTCCGGGACAGGTACATACCATCCCTGATGCTTATACCATGAAAATGCCATTCCTACCAATTCGGCATCTATTGCATTTATACTCGTTGTTTCGGTATCAAAACAAAAGGCTGGTTGTCCATTTAACCGATCAATTAAATCTTCGATAAGGGCCGGATTATCAGCACATACATAGGCATGTTCAATATCTTTCAGTGTCTTTAAAGACTTTGAAAAGGTGTCTTTTTCTGATCCCTGCTCCTGGAACAGGGAACCCTGTTCAATGTTTAATGGTTCTTCCTTGTCATTTATGGCGGATAAGACCCTGGCAGCCAGGGTCTTAAACTCTAATTCCCGAAACAGGTTGACGAGTTCATCTTTTTCAGCTCCTTCAAATAATAGTTGGTTTTCATCAAATTCAACTGGAACGTCAAGCCTGATGGTGACAAGATCTTTTGACAATGCTATCTGCTCTTTATTCTGCAGTATGCTCTCCTGTACCTTTCCTTTCAAATCATCAGTATGTTGGAAAAGGTTTTCAATGGTCTGGTATGAAGAGATCAATTTTTTTGCAGTCTTTTCCCCGATCCCTGGAGCACCCGGGATATTGTCAGAACTGTCTCCCCATAACGCCAGGACATCAATAACCTGCCTTGGGTCCTTAACCTCAAAAGTCTCTTTTACTTCTTGAGTTCCAATAATTTCAGATTCATTCCCGGATCTTCTTGGCCTGTACATGAATACCTTGTCCTTGACCAGTTGAGCATAATCTTTATCCGGGGTCATCATGTAAACATCAAATCCTTTATCCCTGGCTTTCCAGGCCAATGTCCCTATGACATCATCTGCCTCATATCCCTGAACTTCAATCACAGGGATATTAAATGCTTCGATGATTTTTTTTATCCATGGAACAGATTTCTTTATTTCTTCCGGGGTAGCTTCCCTGTTGGCTTTATATTCGGGAAATTTTGCGTGCCTGAATGTTGGTCCCGGGGGATCAAAAACCACCGCAATATGAGTAGGTGATTCAGTTCTTAATATCTCTTCCAGGGAGGCAGTGAATCCGTAAATGGCAGATGTATTCAATCCCTTTGAATTGATCATCTGTGACCGAATAAAGGCATAATATGCCCTGAATATAAGGGCATAGGCGTCTAAAAGAAAGAGCTTCTTCTGTTCCATGTTGAAAGATAAGAAATTCCTGCGTTACAAACACAGATGGGATTTATTGGTTATCAGCCGCAAACCATTCTGCATATGATGTGGCTGTCTCCACCAGACGAAGACTGAAAAGAGAGACATGGGCTGGCAGCTGTGTCCGGATCCTATCTGCCATGTCAATTACCAGGTTTTCACAGGTTGGCTGATAATCAACGACGTAAAACTTTTCAAACATTTGTTCTACCCGTTCTATATCAGGCTGGCTGGCCCTTGAACTGATGACCACAGAATGATCAAATAAATCCACAACATGTTGATTAACAAGTTTTTTCAGGTCAGAAAAATCAATTACCATGCCAAGTTTTGTGTTGTTTATATCCCTGCTCGGCTGACCAGAAACAGTTACATATAATTGATAGGAATGACCGTGAATATTCCTGCATGGACCATCATAATTCCACAGAGCATGGGCCATTTCAAAAGTAAAACTCTTTGTAACCCTAATATTTGCCATCTATCTAGATACAAGCACACTGGCTTATACAATCTACAATGCTGCTGAGATTTTGGTGTTTTAGGAAATAATAAGTGTTCTTCCCTTCTCTCTTCGAAGACAGAACACCCTTATCCTTCAGAATTCCAAGATGGTGGGAAGTGGTTGATTGTTCGATTTTTAATAATTCATGTATTTCTGTAACCGTCAATTTTTTACCATTGTCAAGATAATTCAGTATGGCGATTCGCATGGGATGCGCAATGGCCTTAAGCATATTTGCGGCTTTTTCCAGTTCTTCGGGACTCAACTTATCGAATTTCATATCAACCGTATTTAGCATTATTCATAGATGCAAATATATAAATATCTAATCTCAAATGTATTATTAAAATCAAATTTTCGAATCCATCTATATTTAAATCAGAGATTTAGAATCTTTCTAGCCAAATACTCAGCTGTTTAAACCATTTTATTCCTATTTTTACCTCTTTACCAATCAGCAGCTTGCGGATGTCGCTACTAAATGAAATCCGAAAACCAATTTACCCCGAAATGCAGCAATTTGAAAAGCATTTTCGTGAGTCAATGAAAAGTAACATCCCGCTTTTAAATATTATTACTAACTACCTGCTAAGGCGGAAGGGAAAACAGATGAGGCCTATGTTTGTTTTCCTTACAGCCGGACTTTGCGGGGAAATAACTCCTTCTTCTTATAACGCAGCCAGCCTGATAGAATTACTTCATACAGCCTCATTAATTCATGATGATGTAGTTGACGAATCTTATGAACGCAGGGGTTTTTTCTCCATTAATGCCTTGTGGAAATCAAAAGTTTCAGTACTGCTCGGGGATTATCTTCTGGCCAAGGGGCTATTATTATCCGTAAAAGAAAAAGAATATGAATTACTCCGGCTTGTTTCGGATGCAGTCAGGGAAATGAGCGAAGGAGAACTGATGCAAATTCAAAAATCAAGAAAATTGAATATTACCAAAGATGAATATTTCGATATCATAAAAAAAAAGACGGCGACCCTTATAGCTGCGTGCACTGCCTGCGGGGCCTGGTCTGCAAGTAGAGACAATACACTTACTGAAAAATTCAGATTTTTTGGTGAAAAGGTCGGTATGGCATTTCAAATCAAGGATGATTTATTTGATTATCAGAAGCAAGGATTTATTGGCAAGCCTACCGGGAATGATATCAAAGAAAAGAAATTTACGCTTCCTCTGATTCACGCACTCGAAGTCTGTCCGGAGAAGAAAAGAAAACATATCATCAGGACAATCCGCAAGCATAATAACAATGCCGGTAAAGTACAGGAGATAATTGGTTTCGCCCGGACATATGAAGGGCTTGAATACAGTGAGGACAAGATGTTCAGCTATCGTGATGAAGCCTTGGCAATTTTAGAGGAAATGCCTGATAATCAACACAGAAAGTCTCTTCAGGATCTCGTAAATTATGTAGTCGAACGTAAAAAATAAGACGGAGCACCTTTTATAAATTTACCCGTTATTTTTCTTGAAATAGTTGATTAATATGGTGGCCTTTCCTAGGCCAATTATTTCTTTCAATGATTCAAACCCTGCATTCCTGATACCATCGACAGAATTAAAATGAAGCAGTAGCCGTTGCTTTGTCTGCTCTCCTATTCCCTTTATTGAATCCAGCTCAGAATTTATCATTGATCTGCTGCGAACTTCCCGGTGGAAAGCAATACCGAACCGGTGAGCTTCGTTCCTGAGCTGCTGTATGATTTTTAGCGTTTCAGAGTTTTTGTCTATATACAAAGGTACTTTATCCCCGGGATAATATAATTCCTCCAGCCTTTTTGCGACACCAATGATGGCCATTTTCCCGTGCAGGTTTAATTTTTCAAGACTTTTAACTGCAGCGTTCAATTGCCCTTTCCCACCATCTATTACAACCAACTGTGGAAGTGCCTGGTTCTCGTCCAGTAATCTCCTGTAGCGCCTGAATATGATTTCTTCCATTGACGCAAAATCATCAGGTCCACGTACGGTCTTCACATGGTAATGTCTGTATTCTTTTTTACTCGGTTTAGCATCACGAAATACAACACATGCAGCCACGGGATCTGTTCCCTGCAAGTTAGAGTTATCAAAGCATTCAATATGTTTTGGGGGTACCTTCAAGCGTAGGTCTTTTTTCATTGTTTCAAGGACCCGTGCTGTTTTGTTTTCTGTCTTCGATTGCGCTGCCTTTTTCTTACGTTCCAGTTGATAATGTTTTGCATTTCTTTCACTGAGCTCCAGAAGATGCTTTTTGTCACCCTTTACGGGCACTACAAACCGGATATTCCCGAGTGGCAGTTCTATCCGCAGTGGCACAATGATCTCCCGTGCATCACTTTTGATCTTTTGCCTGATGTCAATAATTGCCAGTGATAAAAGATCCACATTTGTTTCATCCAGTTTTTTTTTCAATTCGACGGTATGGGCCTGCACAATTGCTCCGCTTACGATCTTCAGATAGTTTACAAAGGCAAAATTTTCTTCTTCTACGATTGAGAAAACATCTAAATTATTTATCCTTTGATTTACGATAGTAGATTTGCTTCTATATTTATCCAGTATTTCAATTTTTGATTTTATTAATTGTGCATCTTCAAATCTGTATTCAGCCGAATAAATTTTCATTAGTTTTTTCAGCTGCATTGAAACCTGCCTTATGTTTCCCTTTAAAATCTGGTGTACCTGTTTTATATATTCATTATAATCCTCCTGTTTTATCATATTTATGCAAGGAGCCTTACAATTACCCATATGATACTCCAGACAAACTTTATACTTCCCACTTTCTATATGCTCCCTGTCCAGGTTTAATTTACATGTCCTCAAAGGATATAATTGCCTTATCAATTCAATAAGGGTTTTTACCATTACCACCGAAGTATACGGTCCGTAATATACAGATCCATCCTGAATTAAATTACGTGTGTAAAAAACCCTCGGAAATCGTTCATTCTTAATACATATCCAAGGAAAAGTTTTATCATCTTTTAACATCACATTATATCTGGGCTGATGTTTCTTTACCAGATTATTTTCAAGCAGCAATGCATCAGATTCAGTCGAGACAACAATATGTTTAATGCTGGCAATTTTACTAACCAGTACTTTCATTTTATAATTATCCTTATTTGATCTAGTGAAATATGATGAGACCCTTTTTTTTAGGTCCCTGGCCTTCCCGATATATAAATAATTTCCATTTTTGTCAAAATACTGATATACACCGGGTTTGTTGGGAAGTACTTCAATTACCAATTTCAAATAATCATAACGCTCGTTTTTAAGCGGTTTACCCATGTCTTCTCTTATTACATGCGACCTTGTTCATCTTGTCTGAACGAGAATATCAGTCAGCCCTCAGGAATAAGAGCTTTCATTAACTTACTTTCCTTCAAATTGAACGATGGATGAAATGATCCTATTCTTCAACATTTTTCTGCCTTTCAGATCAATGAGCTCAATAACAAACAAACACCCTGATACGATACCACCACTTTTTTCAATCAATTTGCAGGACGCATTTGCAGTCCCACCCGTAGCCAACAAATCATCCAGCACAAGATAAGCTGATCCATCTAGGATTGCATCTACATGCACTTCAACCGTGTCTTTTCCATATTCCAGCTCATAATCTACAGAATTAACTTTTGCAGGCAGCTTTCCTGGTTTTCTGATTGGGACAAACCCCTTCCCCAGCATTTGTGCCAATGCTGACCCAAAAATAAATCCACGGGACTCAATCCCCGCCACAAAATCAAACGCCGGAAATCTCCGAGAATGCAACACAAGATATTCACAAGAAGCACGAAATGCCGTGGCATCTTTCAACAATGTCGTAATATCGCGAAACATTATTCCCTTTTTAGGATAATCCGGAACAGTCCGTATTGAATCCCTGATCAGGGCAACCCTGTTATTTTCCATTTAGTCCAATTTGATAAACACAACTATTATTATCACTCACAATGTTCCACGTGGAACAATTCACCGGCCCATATGAATCAGTAAAACGCTTATATCCGATGGAGACACGCCGCTAATCCGGCTTGCCTGCCCAATGGTCTGTGGTCTTATTCGGCTCAGCTTTTGTCTGGCCTCAGTTGATATTGATGTTAAATTATCATAATCAATACCATCTTTTATTTTTATCTTTTCCAGTCGTTTAATCTTTTCTGCCAGCTTCCTCTCCCTTTCAATATAACCAGCATACTTAATACTTATTTCGGCCGACTCAACAATTTCATCTTCTTCTTTAAGGCGTAAAATTTTTTCCATAAATTCCTTAAATCCAGGCACACAGTTCCATAGGTACTTAATACGTATTTGAGGTCTCTCTATCAAATGAATACTTTTTGTTTTCTGCCTCAGCGCAGTTGTTCCCAATTCAATAAGTCTATCATTCACATCTTCAGGTGCGACACTTTTTCCCTTCAGAAAAGATATCACCCTGTCTCTTTTATTTATTTTTTCCTCTAATACATTTACTCTTTCTCTTTTAGCAAGCCCAGCCTCATATGAAATTCTAGTTAACCTCTCATCTGCATCATCTTGTCGTAACAAAATCCTGAATTCAGCCCGCGAAGTAAACATCCGATAAGGTTCATCAACCCCCTTTGTAACCAGGTCATCTATTAACACACCTATATAAGAATTGTCTCTCTCAAGTAAAAACTTATCTTCATCCTTTACCTTCTTGTGTGCATTTATTCCGGCAATGAGGCCCTGGGCTGCTGCTTCTTCATATCCGGTGGTGCCATTTATTTGCCCCGCGAAGAAAAGGCCTTCAATTTTTTTAGTTTCCAGGTTATGAAAAAGCTGGGTAGGAGGATAGTAATCATATTCAATAGCATATCCAGGCCGGAATATTTTAACTTTCTCCAGACCTTTAATTTTTCTAAGTGCTTCCAGCTGTATATCCCATGGCAGGGAACTTGAAAATCCATTTATGTAATATTCATTTGTTTTCAGTCCTTCAGGTTCTAGAAACAGCATGTGCTGCTCTTTCTCTGCAAAAGTGACAATTTTATCCTCTATGCTAGGACAATACCTTGGTCCAACACTTTCAATCGTGCCATTGAACAGGGGAGAATCAACAAAACCTTTTTCCAGCGTTTTATGTGCCTCCTTATTTGTGTATGTGATAAAACAGCTTTTATGAAATCTATAATCCACCTCGTATGGTAAAAAAGAAAATTTTTTCCCTTCATTATCTCCCTTTTGTTCTGTCATCACAGAAAAGTCTATTGTTCTTCCATCCAGCCTGGCAGGTGTTCCTGTTTTCATTCTTCCAACTTCAAAGTCTAATTCTCTTAGCTGTTCACTTATGCCAGAAGATGGTGGTTCACCCGCTCTGCCCCCTTTTTGCTTATTGCGTCCTATATGCATCAAACCATTTATAAATGTGCCATTTGTCAGTATGACAGTTTTGCTTTTAAATGTTATATCCATCCGGGTTTTAACACCGGTCACCTTGTTCCCTTTAATGATTAGCTCTGTGACCATGTCCTGCCAGAAATCAATTCCAGGTATTCTTTCCAGGGTTTCTCTCCACTCCATACTGAATTTCATTCTGTCACACTGGGCCCTCGGACTCCACATTGCGGGGCCCTTTGAACGATTTAACATCCTGAACTGAATCATTGAACGATCAGTAACTATTCCACTGTATCCGCCCAGGGCGTCAATTTCCCTCACTATCTGACCCTTCGCGATACCTCCCATGGCAGGATTGCAAGACATTTGAGCAATCTTGGTCATATCCATAGTTACCAGAAGAACACGCGATCCCAAATTCGCAGCAGCGGCAGCAGCTTCACTTCCCGCATGCCCAGCACCTACCACTATCACATCATATTTTTCTATCATGCAAATAGAAATTTTTACAAATTTACACAAATGAAATTTTTAAAGACCGGTTGGTCCTTTTTTCTATATCTCCGGTGAGCTAATCAGGTAATGATTTTCCTTTTTTCTCATCGATGATTTCTTCCTTTCGTTTCCATCATCATATCCTAAAAGGTGTAGGATTCCATGTACAATGACTCTTTTAAGCTCTTTCTTAAAAGTCACTTCAAACTCCTCTGCATTTTCCCTTACCCGTTGAACGCTTATGAACAAATCACCAGCAATCATCTGATTATCAGAATAATCAAAGGTAAGTATATCAGTCAGATAATCTCTATAAAGGTATTTTTTATTAAGCTCCAAGAGATTACTGTCTGAAGTAAAAATGATATTGATCTGTCCAGGGCAGCCATGCTCCTGCAATATCAGATCCCGAAGCCATTTTTTTAGGAGATTTTTATTTTTTATTCCGGTAGATGCCTCTCTTTCATGAAAATGTATAGCCAACTTCTACAAATTAAATGTCAAACTTACTTTACTACCGTTTTCCATGAAGTTTATACCGTCGGAAAGTTTTTCCATCAGGAATACACCCCTTCCGTTAACCTTCTCAACATTCCCAGGTGCAGTAGGGTCCGGAATATCCTTATAGTTGAAACCTTTTCCCTGGTCTGTTACTACAAGTTCCAGCTTGTTTTCATCCCACCTAAACTCGATATTTACATCTTTGTTTTCATCCAGTTTGTTGCCATGTAGAATGGCATTATTTGCCGCCTCCAATGTTGCGATCATTACATTACCATACACTTCAGAACTCATGCTGCAGGCAATTGAAATTTCATCTACCATTTTTTCAACTTCCCTTAGGCTTTCAATTCTGGATGTAATATTTAGCACTCTCTCCATACCAGGATAATTCATTATCATGCTTTTTATACTGCAGAAAGGATGCTAGGGTTACCTTTTTCCTTTGCTAAAATATAATATTTTTTTGAAACTATTATTTACTACTTAACCAATCTTCAGGGTTCTGTTTATTTAATTCCTTCCATATCTCTATATGGAGCAATGTTGAGTTTGTTTCTTCTTCCGTAAATACTGTTCCAAGTACCTGTTTTACCTTTACCATATCTCCAGGTTTCACCCTTACATTAATCAGGTTTTGATATACGGTAAGAAAATTTCCATGTCTAATAATTACTGTATAATTTGCACCCAGTATGGCAACTACTTTGCTTACCACCCCTTCAAACAATGCTCTTGCTTCAGCCCCCTGAACCGTACTTATGTCTATGCCATCATTTTGTACAGTGACTTGTTTTAGTACAGCATGCTGCTGCCTTCCAAAACGGCTAGTGACAACTCCTCTTTCTGTTGGCCATGGTAATTTTCCCTTATTTCCCAGGAAATTATCTGATATCAATTTTTCTTCCGGGGTTAGCTGATCGTATAGATTTCTTGACCGCCCTTTTCTAGCTTCTGCAGCAATTATGTCAGCAATTTCTCTTTCAAGTCTTCTGGCAATTTTCTGGTTCTCCGCAATCTTTTTTTTAAGTTCCTTTTCCTGTCCGCTTAATTCAAGGACCATCTGGTCTTTGGCCCTCCGCTCCTGTTCAAGGGCCCTGTTTTCATCAATTTTCTGCCTGGCTATTTCTTCCTTTTGTATAACTATTTCTTCCAGTTCCTTTATTTCCAGCTTTAATTCCTCTCGCATGGTCTGGATCAGCAACGCCTGTTCTTTCCTGTGCCTTGTATATTGCTGAATATATTTCATTCGTTTGTATGCCATATTGAAATTATCCGCAGAAAGTATAAACATCAACCGATCATATTTGTTCTTGTTCCAGAAAGCAAACTTTATCAGCATCTCATATTGCTTTTTGACAATATCGACATCATTTTCCAGTTCTACGATCAGCTTCCTTTTATTGATGATTTCTTCATTGTACAAAGAGATTTCCTGATTTATCGAACTTAACAGTTGATTTCTCAATTGTATCCTCTTATTTAGTATTTTAACCCTGTTCAAGCTTGTTTGTTTTTTTTGTCTTGTTTCCTCTAATAACCTGTTTGTGTAATCGATCTCTTCCTTGGTCTTTCCCTTTTGTTTTTCCAGTTCTTCTTTTGTCTGGGCATGGGTATATTGTATATAAACTGTCAAGAATAGGATCACAACAGTAATTATGCAGGATCTTTTATGAGATCTCGTTATCATTTTAATTACATATGAATCCTTGAATAATTCGCTGGAATTTCAAATTTAACATTGATCGGATCATCAAATACTACCAGGCTATATTTAATTTCTAGTTTGATTGAATTATTCCCATCCTGAATATTGATAGAAATCCTTTTTGGAAAAGGTTCTATCTCTGATACATTAAAATCAGCATACCCTATGTCCATTTGCACATTTCGCTGATAATCATCAATATATACATCATTTATTTGCTGATAGACGCTGTCCGCAGCTATTTGCTGATTTGTCATTCTTTTACCACCCTTTATTGACTCAATTTTATACATGATCCTCCCATTTTCTGTTTTTATCTCTTTCGCATATCTTCTATCCGCATATCCGTCCTTGTAAAAAAACGCCTCATTTATCAATACAGCCTGTAAATCATTAAATCTGGCAGGAAGATTATATTTTTCAAGATAATAATCCAGCGATGAGGCATGATATGTTTTTTCCGTACGGTTTATCACAATAATGCTGTCCTCTGTACACATTATTCTTAAGGCCTCATAGCCAATCATCGGAATGACAGAGATGGCGATCAGACTGTCCCTTGATACAGCCATATTTCCCTTGAAATTATCTGAAAGCCCATTGACCACAAATTCAACGTTCATTCTTTTTACTTTTAACGTTTTAAAAGCATGCCCAGTAGCAAATACAGACACCGTTTCGGAACGTTCTGTGAGCATGGTTTCCTGCCTTGTTAAATCAACTACATTTTTTTGAGATCGGCATGATATTAGCAGAATTATGACCATTGTGCCAAATATATATATTGGCAATTTTCTCATCCTATCTTAATTGTTTAATTTTTTCTTTTAATTCTGCAGATTCATTTCCTGCTTCCACCGCTTTCTTCCAGTACTTTACAGCTTCTTCTTCTCTTTCCATGGCATACAGTATATCACCGTAGTGTTCAAGAATTTCAGGATCACCTCCTCCGCCAGATTGAACTGCCTTTTCAATATATTCCAGTGCTTTTTGATTATTTCCAGATTTATACATGATCCATGCATAAGTGTCCAGGTACGTAGGATTATCAGGTTCTGCCAGTATGGTAACCCTACTCATTTTTTCAGCTTTATCAAGCTTTACTTCTCTCAGAGAAAGGTAATAGCCATAATTATTCAGTATCATAATATTCTCTGGTTCAATCTGTAATGCTTTCTCGAAATATTCATCTGATCTTTCATGTTTTTCCAAATTTTGCCATGCTTCTGCCAGCATCGAATAAAATTGCACGGTCAGGGGCAAGTTGTTATCAGCAAATTCCAGCCCTTTTTCCAATGATTTAACCGCTTCTTCATTATTCCCCATCTGCATGGCAGCATTTCCCTTAAATAAAAATAATAAAGGTTTATCATTGAAATAATTAAGTGCTTCACTGGCCCTTCTATACACTCCTTCATTATTTTCCAGCATGTTCTCTATAAATATTGCCTGTTCCCAGATAAAATAATTCCCCTTCTGTTCTTTAAGCACCTCATCATATTCCGCCAGCGCTTCCTCATATCTTTCAAGCTTAGAGAAATAATCTGCCTTGGCTGTGCGCACCCTGTAATCAGCCGGATATTGGATTTCGAGGATAGTCAGCAGTGAATCAATCCTTGTTTTATTCTCATCAAATTTTTCCTGGTTCGTTAAAAAATCTATCATTACTCCCATTTTCTGGTCTATCTGCAGTGATTGATTTCTAAAAGCAAGAGCCAGGTATTCATATTGCTTTTCTGGATTGTTTTCAAGCCGGTAAAATTCAGCCATGGACAGCTGTGCAACTCCATTATTTGGTTCTATTTCGAATATTTCCTTATATGTTTTTTTAGCTTCCTCTTTCCGTTCAAGAGTCGTGTACAGTTCTGCCAGAACACCAAGGTATCTGACCTCCCCCGGGGCCAGTTCAATCAGTGCTAGCAGTTCGGCAATGGCCTGTTCCGACTTGCCCATTTTTAAATATATTTGTTCCTTTAATAGAGATACGGGTTCTGAAATACCGTTTTCTTTCTCAATTTCATTAAGCGTCTTTAATGCCTTGTTTTCCTTACCTGTTTCTGAATAAAGGCGGCTCAGTTCAAATTTTACTTCAATTTTCTCAGGCCATTTTTCCAATATATCCTCATAAATAAAAATCGCACTATCAGCTTCATGCTTAATCATGTGTAGTTGGGTGAGCTGCACTTTATACCAGTAATTTTCAGGAGCAAGCGTTACAGCCCTTCGGGTAAGTTTTTTAGCAGTATCAAAATCCTGGGCCATCATATAGATGCCTGCAAGCTGAAAAGCAGCAGCATCACTGTTCGGATTCACGTCGAGACATTTCTTATACAGGGCAGCAGCCTGTTTGAAATTGCCAAACAGTTTTTGTTTTGTGGCTTCCGTTAATGCATAATTATATTCCCTCAACTCACTCTCATTCAAAGTCCGGCTGATACTTTCTTCAGTCATTTTCTTCGAAGAACTGCATGCCATATGCATAAGTATGGCAGTAATAATCATTAAATGTGCATATATTCTTCCCACGTTTTCAATATTTAAAATAGATTCCCAATCATTTAAACAAACTACGTTCCCTTATAATATCTTATTGCCCTGTGTGGCCAAAACCACCTTTCCCCCTAACTGTTTCGTTTAGTATGTCTGTTTCAACCCATTCTATAGTTTCATGCCTGGTAATAATCATTTGACATATTCTTTCCCCGTCATTTATGATGAAATCTTCATTTGATAAGTTTATCAGAATAATACTTATTTCACCACGGTAATCTGAATCAATAGTACCTGGTGTATTCAGCACCGTAATTCCTTTATTAATAGCTAGTCCGCTTCGTGGACGTATTTGAGCCTCATACCCCCTGGGTAGCTCTATGAACAAACCCGTAGGTATAAGATCTCTTTCCCCAGGTTTCAATATCCGAGGTTTATCCAGATTCGCCTTCAGGTCCATGCCCGCAGAAAACACCGTTCTGTATGAAGGTAAATCATGTTTTGATTTATTTACGATCCTTATTTTCATTCACTCATTTTTATTTACTCAACAAAACTAAGCCTGGTTATATTATTTTTCTCAAAGAAAATGACAATGATAATAAATCCAGCTAACAATCCCGTATTAATCAATATCTCACTCACCTTTGTTAATTCACTTGCCATCTTTGCCAGAAAATATATGATTGCCGCCATTGCCAGGTAAAGACCAATGCTTTTCAATGGATATTTAATGTGATAGTATTTCCTCCCCAACCACCATGAAATGAGAACCATACACCCATAACATGCCGCATGGGCCCAGGCTGAAGCAATATATCCATAAACAGGGATAAAAAACCAGTTTATCAAAAATGTGATCAATGCACCCATTATCGTTATCATTGCTCCATATTTTGTCAGGTTATTCAATTTATACCATATTGATAAATTGAAAAATATCCCGAGTAACAGGTTGGCAAAAAGGATCACCGGGACGATATGGAGCCCTTCATGAAAATCCTTTCCGATAAAATATTTGAAAACATCAATATACAAGTTAACTACCAGAAATATGACCAATGATGCAATCACAAAATATTTCATTACCTGTGCGAAAATTATTTTTGCATTGGCTTTGTCTGCATTACCAAAATAAAACGGTTCACTTGCATACCGGAACATCTGCACAAACAATGTCATTAATACCGCAATCTTATAATTTGCCCCATAGATGCCTAGCTGACCAAGGGAAGAATCAGGATCCGGCAGAAGGTGCTTCAGTAATACCCGGTCCAATGCTTCATTCACTGTACCTGCCAATCCGGATATCAGCAAGGGATATGAATATCCGATCATTTTGATCCAGAGCCTGGGATCAAAAGCTGGCTTCACACTGATAATGGTTCCCGATAACAGTACCAGTGCAAACAGGCTCGACACCATATTCGATATAAAAACGTATCCTACGCCTATCTCCGGATCATATATCTTTAACAGCCAAAGTGTTGAACCACGCATCTCTAATGACGGGAGCAATAATAGAAAAAGAAAGTTCAGGCCTATGTTTAATACCACGCTAGTAATTTTTATAACGGCAAATTTTGTGGCCCGATTCTGCCATCTAAGCCGCGCAAACGGTATGGTTGTAAGGGCATCCACGCCAACAATGATCCCAATCCACAAGATATACTCAGGATGTTCATTATATCCTAAAACCCGTGATAACGTTCCGGACATTATCCTGATCAGTGCAACAAATAATAAAGAACTTACAAATATTGATATCATACTTGTAATGAAAACTTTATTTTCATTTTTACTGGTTTGGGCAAAACGGAAAAATCCCGTTTCCATGCCGTATGTCATTATGATCAACAGAAATACCACATAGGCATAGAGTTCTGTTATAATGCCATATTCTTCCAGGTCAAAAACCCTTGTAAAGAATGGTGTGAGCAGTAGGTAATTCAATAACCTTGGCACAACAGTGCCAAATCCATAAATGGCAGTTTGACCAAATAATTGCTTCAGAGGATTCAATAAAGGCTATCAAATGGTTTGATCAAAGATAGGATACCGCTTACTAGTATATACTTTCAGTGAGTTTTTTTAATTAACAATATCTTCCAGGGCCTCAGCAAGCCGGGGATATTCAAAACGGAAACCTTCTCTGATCAACCTTTCCGGAACCACAGCCTGGCCTCCTGTCACAACGGCAGCTCCCTGACCATACAGCAGCCTGAACAATATTTTTGGAATGATAAAATGAGCAGGCCTTTTGACAGTGTTGCCCAATAACTTTGTGAATTCCCGGTTGGTGCAATATCCAGGGGCAGTCAGGTTATAAATGCCGCTTTGTTTGTGTTCAAGAATATAGGCGATGGCCCTGGCAATATCCTTGATATGTATCCAGGAAAAATACTGCGACCCCCTGCCAATCCTGCCTCCCAGTCCTATACGGAAGAAAGGTAACAACCTTCCAAGCATTCCCCCGGAGGCTGTAAGTACTACGCCTGTCCTTATAATACATACCTTTGTTGACGTGGATTCAAGCTTACGAACTTCTTTTTCCCATTTTCTTACCACCTCGGCCAAGAATCCAGTTCCCCATGCATCACTATCTTCCGTATGTACGTCTTTATCATTGTAAATCCCGATGGCTGATGCGGATATATACAGTCGTTCCCGGTAAGAATATTTTTCCATTATACAGCCCAGTTTTCTGGTGGTCAGGATACGGCTGTCCATGATTTCCTTTTTGTTCCTTTTCGTCCATCTTCTTATAATTGGTGCACCCGAAAGATTTATAACAAAGTCAGTTTCCCTGTATTTTGCCGCAAAATCCTCATCCTTTATAAGATAATCATTCCGGCTGATTTTACGTATGTCATATCCTTTCAGGTATCCTGACAGATATGTCCCAATCAGTCCGGATGCTCCTGCCATAGCAACAGTTTTCTTTTTCATCCGGATGTTTATTACTTTTGTGCCTTCAATTTACATGAATTCAGCTATATGTAAACCATCATCGAATGAAAATTAAATTTACCTCCTCACTTCTCCTGACGACCATGCTGGTAATAACATCTATTCACAATTCCTTTTCTCAAACTGCCTCCCATACTCTTTTAATCGAGACCAGCAAGGGTAATATTAAATGCATCCTTTATGAACAGACTCCCATGCATGCTGATAATTTTATCAAACTTGTCAATGACGGGTTTTATAACGGTGTACTCTTTCACCGCGTGATCAAATATTTCATGATCCAGACCGGGGATCCTGATTCAAAAAACGTAAAAAAAGGAGCCAGTTCAGGGAGCGGTGGACCAGGATATACGGTTCCCGCTGAATTCCATCCTGATCTTTACCATAAAAAAGGAGCCCTGGCAGCAGCTCGTCAGGGTGATCAGGTTAATCCAAACCGAGAATCCAATGGTTCACAGTTCTATTTTGTCCAGGGTAAGGTTTTCTCAGATGAACAACTTGACCAGATGGAGAGTTCCGGGTCCCACATCAGGTTCACCCATGAACAAAGAACGGTTTACAAGACTATTGGGGGCACGCCACATCTTGATTATGGATATACGGTTTTTGGTGAAGTGACCGACGGACTTGAGGTTATTGATGCCATTGCATCAGAACCCACAGACAATATGGACAGGCCGCTTGAAAATATAAAAATTATTAAAATATCCGTATTGAAGTAAATTCCTTAATTTAGCCGTTTATCATTGAGCCATGCTGGTAAAAATAGATCAGATCATCAAAGAAATCCAGTCGCTTTCCTTAAAATCAAGGGATGATGCTGATTCGTTCAGGTTGCGATACCTCAGTAAAAAAGGTATCATTGCTGATCTATTCACAGAGTTTAAGGCAGTTCCGCCTGATCAAAAGAAACTCCTGGGACAAAGAATCAATGAATTAAAAAAAATAGCCCAGGAAAAGATTGATTCCTATCTTACATCAGCAGGCGGGCCATCCTCCGATAAGCATGAAATGGACCTGACCAGGCCCGGAGAACCAAAGCCCCCGGGATCAAGACATCCTGTTTCCATTGTCAGGAAGGAGATCATCGATATCTTTGCCAGGGTGGGTTTCGTTATATCAGAGGGACCCGAGATTGAGGATGACTGGCATGTTTTCAGCGCCCTTAATTTCCCTCAAGACCATCCCGCCAGGGATATGCAGGATACTTTCTTCATCAGGAGGAATCCTGATATTTTGCTTAGGACACATACTTCTTCTGTACAGGTTAGGGTCATGGAAAAACAACAACCACCCATCAGGACAATATCCCCTGGAAGAGTCTTCCGCAATGAAGCCATTTCTGCCAGGGCTCATTGTATTTTCCATCAGGTTGAAGGATTATATATTGACGAAAATGTCTCCTTCGCCGATCTGCGTCAGGTTTTATTTTATTTTTCACGTGAAATGTTTGGTATGGAAACCCGGATCCGGCTTCGTCCCTCTTTTTTTCCTTTTACCGAACCTTCTGCTGAACTGGATATTTCCTGCAGCATATGTGGTGGTAAGGGATGTAATGTATGTAAATATACGGGCTGGGTTGAAATTATGGGTTGCGGTATGGTGGACCCCAACGTGCTTGACAACTGCAACATTGATTCCGATAAATATACAGGTTATGCATTTGGTATGGGGGTTGAGCGAATTGCCATGCTGAAATATCAGATTAATGATCTTCGTCTTTTCTTTGAGAACGACAGACGTTTCCTTGACCAGTTTAGTGCCGCTTATTAATATTCCTTGTCCATGGCTCAATCAAGGATCCTGATCTCGTATTCCAGGTCCATTACCCTTTTATAGGAATAGCTTACACCACAATATTTCTCTTTGCTCAGCTCAACAGCTTTTTGCACTTTTTTGATATCGATATTTTCCCCTTTTAATTCATAGATCACCTTCATCTTTGTGAAATGTTTGGGATGTTCCTCGGTCAGCTCACCCTCAACAACAATATTCAGGCTTTCATAATTCACCCTCATTTTGTTCAAAAGTGAAACAGTATCCATCCCTGTACAGCCTGCGAGTGCCACCATCATCAGAGGCTTTGGTTTTGGCCCTTTGCTTCTCCCGCCAAATTCAGGATCAGCATCAATGGCAACCTTGAAACCATCGACTTTTGCTTCAAAAAACATTCCTTCCTTCCATCGAACATTTATCGATTCTTTCTTCATCTCTAGATATTTTGCTATGTAATTTATTCTCAAATTTAGGGATAAATTGTATATTGCAGCCATTAACTTACCTAGTATTACCAAAGGTCGATCCGTGCTGTAGATGAATAGTTTCCAAACATTATCGTGTAAGGATGGATGCCTGGACAGGTCGAATTCCATATTTAAGCACCTGACTCCTGATGAGCTCGAAAAAGTGACTTTTGATAAATCTACAGAACAATTTAAGCGTGGTTCCATCATTTACCGGGAAGGCAGCCGCATCAATGGATGCTATTGTATCCAGAAGGGTATCATTAAGGTTTTCAAGACAGGTATAGACGGAAAGGAACAGATTATCCGGTTTGCCCGTACTGGTGATATCATTGGTTTTCGTTCTGTACTGAGCAATGAACTTGCATGTACAACGGCAGAGGTACTTGACGAGGCAAGTTTGTGTTATATCCCTGCGGAAACCCTGGTATATCTTGTTAAGCATAACGGTAATTTCAGCATGGAACTGATGCAGCTCACCTGTAAGGAACTTGGCGAGGCAAATACCTATATCACAGATATTGCTCAGAAAACGGTCCGGGAAAGATTGGCTGAGATACTAATACATTTGAAGAACGATTTCGGGCTTGACGAAAATAACATCCTTCAAATATCCCTGACCCGTGAAGAGCTGGCTAATATAGTAGGCACCGCTACCGAATCAGTCATCCGCCTTTTATCAGAATTCAAACATGATCAGCTTATCGAATTGAATGGCCGGAAGATCAGGATTCTTGATGAAGCTGGACTGATAAGAATCGGAAATCTTTATAACTAGCTGATATTGATTTATCAAAAGAGCATTTCCTGATTTCCAAAGTTACTTTTACCAAGATGTTTTAATGCCCTTTCTGTGACCTGTCTTCCACGAGGTGTGCGTTTGATGTATCCTTCCTTGATCAGGAATGGTTCATAGACTTCTTCAATGGTACCACCGTCTTCTCCTACGGCTGTGGCAATGGTAGATATACCCACCGGTCCACCCTTGAATTTTTCTATGATGGTAGAAAGGATCCTGTTATCCATTTCATCCAGCCCATGCTTATCAATATTCATTGCTTCCAGTGAATACCTGGTGATATCCAGGTCAATTCTTCCACTTCCTTTTACCTGTGCGAAATCACGAACCCGGCGGAGCAAAGCATTGGCGATCCTTGGTGTGCCCCTGCTCCTGGAGGAAAGTTCTCTGGCTGCAATCGTATCGATATCTACACCCAGAATTTGTGAGGATCTTTTGATGATCGTCTCAAGTGTTTCCGCATCATAATATTCCAGCAAAAACCGTATTCCAAAGCGGGCCCTGAGCGGACTTGTAAGCAAGCCTGATCTTGTGGTGGCACCGATCAGTGTAAATGGATTAAGTTCCAGCTGAATAGATCTTGCACTTGGTCCTTTGTCTATCATGATATCTATCCGGTAATCTTCCATGGCAGAATAAAGATATTCTTCAACCACTGGGGATAAGCGGTGTATTTCATCAATGAATAACACATCCGATTCTTCCAGTCCGGTTAATATCCCGGCCAGATCTCCAGGTTTATCGAGAACGGGACCTGAGGTTACTTTCAGGTTCACATCCATTTCTTCTGCTATAATATGGGCAAGGGTTGTTTTCCCAAGTCCCGGCGGTCCATGAAGCAATACATGGTCGAGGGCTTCTTCTCTTTGCCTGGCAGCCTGCACAAAAACTTTCAGGTTATCAACCGTTTTGCGTTGTCCTTTGAAATCAGAGAAGGAGATAGGCCTGAGACGTTTCTCATATTCCCTGTCCCGTTCTGTCAATCCCGGCCCATGTATCTCGAAATTTTCTTCCATTTATGGTCTATTCGACAAGTTTTCTGGTTGATTCCGGCAGGTTGACCTTCAAACCATTCACCCTGGTCTCAACATCATCTTTAAAAGTAATTGTCATAACCAGGTTCCCTTCCGGATCATATTTCTTCCAGTTCTTTTCCTTTATTCCCATGACATAAAAACGCTCCTCCTTGAGGGCGCCATCTTTATAATAAAGCTTATGCTTGCCATCGGGGTTCCCCTGTATATAATAACCTTCAAACTTAAGCGTGCTGTCAGCATAAAAATATCTCCATTTTCCATCCCTCAGTCCCGTGATGAAATCTCCGACCTCGATATGGTCTCCCACATGGTAATACCAGCTACCTTCAGGTTCACCTTCTATATAATCACCCTGGGTTATAATCCTGCCATCCATTGAGTATTCTATCAGATAACCATCTTCCTTACCGTTATAAAATTGCTCTTCCCTGAGTATGCTCCCGTCGTTATAGTACCATCTCCATAATCCGTTGACCCTGCCCCTGCTGTAATCTCCAGTTTGTTCCACCTGGCCGTTCTTGTGATAGAATTTCCATTTACCCGTTCTGTAATTATTTTCATACTGTCCCTCAGCCTTCAGTTCACCTGTTGCGTAATAATCTTTCCAAATACCCCATCGTTTGCCTTCATTATCCACAATACCTTCTGATACAACCTCTCCGTAATCATTGTATATGGTAGATGCGATTACTTCACCCACAGGGTTATAACTTCTGTGTATCCCAATCGGAATGTTTTGTTTGAAGGGACCGCTTTTTACAAGCCTATTCTGTTCATCATATTCATTTCTTATCTCCACACCTTCATCTTCTTCTACATCCTCAGCAATTAGCTGGTCATCTTCGTATTTAAGCACCAGTATCAGGTTTCCATTCTCATTGAATTCTTTGTACAGACCGTTTAATTTTCCATCCTTATATGTTCTTTCGTTCTTCAGTTTCCCATCCTCGTAAAACTCTTTCCATATCCCCTGTTTAATTCCACTCCTGTCATATCTGTTAATTTGCTCACGATCAGTAATATATCCGTTGTGGAAATAAACAAGGGATTGTATTACCCCATCTTCATTGTATTCTTTTGTCAATCCTTGTTTTTTGCCATTTACATAACTTACCTCGCTTTTTAATTTACCGTTTGTATAATAATAATATGACATTCCTTCTCTCTTGTCATTCACATATAACTCCTTTGAAACTATTTCACCATAATCCCTTCCTTCTTTCCTGTTTTCATAACTGTACACAATATGGTACCCATTTTTTTTCCCGAACATATAACTTATTGTTTGCAATGTGTCTCCCTCATTATTGTAAAAGGTCCATATACTGTCCAGCAAAAAATTCGTTCTTTTGCCTTCTGATTTTTTAATCCCTGTCACATAATAGGTAGTCCAATATCCATCCGGTTTTCCACCTTTAATGGTACCTTCGCTTGAGACCTGGCCGTTAGGATAGAAAAACTGGACAAAACCATCTGCCGGGGTATCGTCCTGCCCGTAAACAACAAAGCCATAGATAATTAATGTCAGTATGACTGCCAGTCTGTACATTTTACTTAATATTTCAAATACCCAGCATTTCAGATATTTCAAGCATTCGTTTGATTGAATGAACCGCCTTCTGCCTGATATCTTCATCCACTTTCACCTCAGGCAGTTCATATTTCAAACAATTATATAACTTCTTTATTGTGATCATCTTCATAAAATTACAATCATTGCAAGCACATGTCGAATCCTTTGGTGGAGCCGGAATAAATGTTTTTTCCGGATTACTTTTCTTCATCTGGTGTATGATCCCTGACTCCGTGGCCACAATATATTTCTTTGCATTATCCTTCCTGGTAAAATTTAACAATGATGAGGTTGATCCTATATGATCAGCCACGATCAGTATTGGTTTTTCGCATTCAGGATGTGCTATGATCTTCGCATCAGTTTCCTTTTCCTTTATCTCTAGTATCCTTTCAAGTGAAAATTCTTCGTGTACATGGCAGGCCCCTTGCCATATAACCATATTCCTTCCCGTTACACTTTTGATATAATTTCCCAGATTTCTGTCTGGTGCAAAAATAATTTTTTCTTCCTCAGGAAGACTTTGAACAATCTGCATGGCATTTGATGAGGTACATATTATATCCGTTAATGCTTTTATCTCAGCTGTTGTGTTTACATATGAAATAACTGTATATCCCGGATACTTTTCTACAAAGGATTTGAATTCATCCGGAGGACATGAATCAGCTAGTGAACATCCTGCATTCAGGTCCGGTATCAGCACTTTTTTATCCGGTGAAAGAATCTTTGCTGTTTCTGCCATAAAATGTACACCTGCAAACAATATGATATCAGCACTGGTTCTTTCTGCCTGCTGTGACAAAGCCAGACTGTCCCCGACAAAATCTGCAATATCCTGTATTTCACCTTGCTGGTAATAATGGGCCAGGATAATGGCATTTTTTTCCTTTCTCATCCTGTCAATCTCCCTGAGAATATCAAGGTCCGGACCTACCTTTTCGTCAACAAATCCCTTTTCCTTTATATCTTTCCAATTAACATTCATTTATTATATTCTATATAATTTTTATAATAATGATGATAATAATGGTCTGTTAATTATATTAATATCTTAACTGAAATTACCTTAATTCATTTTATGAAAAAAAATGAAAATTGATACTAACATGATATGGTATGTATAATCATTATTATTCAAGAAAATATGGGCAAAATTAACAACTGTTGATTAAAATCAGGCAAGTCATGTTTGATAATCCATATTTATATGAAATGTTGATAATATGTTTGCCTGTTTTTAGTAAATAAAGAGATTAAAATTTTGAATATTTGATTAAAAAAATAAGTATTTACTAAAATTAAATCATACAATTATTTTTTTTAAAATTATTGAAAGATAATTAACACTCATTTAACAGTGTTTGAAATAATATAAAAACAAGATATTAAGAGATAAGGATAAAGGAAGTTTAATACTTTTAGGTATTAAATAAATAATTTGTATAAATTTGAAAGGAGTAAATAAAAAAAGTACAAAAAGATGTTATCAAATACCTCAAAATATGCCATAAGAGCAGTAATTTATCTTGCATTAAATGCAGGTGAGGAAAAAAAGATAGGCATTAAGCAGATATCAAAGGACTTGAGCATTCCTACACCTTTCCTTGGAAAAATTTTACAGACACTGGCAAAACAAAAATTACTTTCTTCAACAAAAGGGCCACATGGAGGATTTGGATTGGGAAAATCAGCTGATGAGATTTCATTGATAGATATTGTAGATATTATTGACGGACAGGATATTTTCAATAAATGCCTGATTAGGCTGGAAGATTGTAACAGCAAGGAACCTTGCTCTATGCACGACAAATACATAGAAATAAGAAAAAATCTTATGACGTTGTTTCAGAAAGAAAAGATTTCTGAACTTGTTGATGAAATAAAGGAAGGGGAAAAGAAAGTAAATCTATAGCGCACGGGGACGGATACCATATATTAGTACCATAAGAAGGGATCCACATATAAATCCAGCAAAATCATGCAGGATATCAGTAAAATCACCATCTCGCCCTGCATGCATTACCTCCTGTAATACTTCTAAGAATATGGCAAACAGCATTACGATAATAAATGTGACAATAATATGACCCGGGGCAAAGGTTTTTGAAGAACTTATTTTCAATTGCCCTCGCAGATAAAGCATACTAAATACCATAAAAAGACCAATATGTGCAAATTTATCCTGATAAGGTATATGCACATGGGGAATACTCCGTGAAGGGCTCAAGAAAAGAACCAACATAAATACGGTCCAGGTGATTGTTTCCCAAAAAAACAAGATTTTTTTCATGGTTTAAAACTAACAAAACAAAGAACATTTACCAATATGGCGGGATTGTATATACATATACCTTTCTGCAGGGAAGCCTGCCATTATTGTGATTTTCATTTCAGTATCTCCATGAGGCAGTTAAATTCCATGATGAATGCCATAGAAAAGGAAATTGCCATGCGTAAAGATTTTCTGCAGGGAGAAGTACTGGACACCATTTACCTTGGAGGGGGCACTCCCTCTGTTCTATCTGCCAGCCAGCTGAAATCACTTTTCAGGGTCATCAAAGATCATTACGAAATAGGTAAGGATCCTGAAATTACACTGGAGGGAAATCCTGAAGACCTGGTACCACAATACATTGAGAATTTAATAAAATTGGGCATAAACCGGCTCAGTATTGGCATTCAGTCTTTTCATGAAGATGACTTGAAGTTCATGAACCGCCGGCATGGGAAAAAACAATCGCATTATTGCCTGAAAATAGTACGGAAAGCAGGTTTTAAGAATCTGAATGTGGACCTGATCTATGGATTGCCCGGACTCACGACGATAAAATGGGAAGAGAACCTTGATATTGCTTCAGGGTATTCACCTGTACATATCTCCGCATATCATCTTTCGTATGAGAAAGGCACGGTAATGGATTATAGAAGAATGAAAAGCAGTTTTAAAATCCAGGATGAACTAACCAGCCAGGATCAGTATGAACTGTTGGTTGACAAATTGCATCATAACGGGTACCTGCATTATGAAATATCAAATTTTGCCCTGCCCGGTTATATTTCAAGGCATAACAGTGCATATTGGAATGGTAAAAAATACCTGGGCGTAGGTCCTTCTGCCCATTCATTTAACGGAGAAATCAGAAGCTGGAACATTGCCAAAAATACGAGTTATATCAATTTTGTTCATAAAGGCTCTGTTTACTATGAAATGGAGAAACTGGATCATACCTCACGTTTTCATGATTATCTTATGACTTCACTGAGAACCATGTGGGGAGCAGACCTGGCATTCATTCTGCGGGAATTTGGACAAATGTATAAAGCACATTGTTTACAGATGGCAAAGCCATATTTGCAAAGCGGCAGGATGGAAAAGAATGGCGATAAACTCATCCTGTCAGAGGACGGCATGTTTATTGCCGATCATATCATTGCAAAATTGTTCATGAATCAGGATTAACCACCCGGGGTCAGGCAGGTATTATTCCCGGCAGGGTCCCTTATCTTAGGCCAAAACTGGAGGACCCGATTTCACGCCTGTCAGCGTATAAATGTACCTGGTATGTACCCGGAACCAGCTGTCCGTCATTATTCCAGAATATGCACATGTCTACATCCACATTTTCATAGCTTACCTCCCGGCTGGCCGTAAAAACAATTTGTTCTCCCTGGAAATCAAAGAAATTAACACCGGAAGTTAATATCACATCATCCGGGCGGACCACTCGCAGATAAATGATTTTCGGACCAGGTTCCAGGATAGGATTTTCCCTCAGGGTGAAACAAATCCTTAATTTCTCCACCTTGATGGTTTTATTGATTTCCTTGCTCCTTTTATTCAGGGAGGCAATAACAATATTTTTAGCACTTAGGACCGAGGCCATTTCAACCTTGCTGGAAAGTTCGTTCCTGACTTCTGTAAGCTCCTGTTTTTCAGATTCCACACGCCGTAATTCCTGTCTCACTTCAAGGTTTTCAGCCCGAAGTTCCTGGTTGGCCAGGTTAAGGGAATCAATCTGCACCACATAACTTTTGAGTACTTTCCTTATGGTACCCAATTCCTTTTCGTACATCCGGATCTTATAAACATTATTGGCATTGATCTTTAGCAATTTTTCAATTCTGGCCTGCTCTGCCTGAAGTTTCAGGTTCATGGTATCATTCTCTGTTTTGAGGGAATCATACTGACTGTAGATATCCTTTAATTCATCTTCAAGCTGCACTTTTTGCCTTTCCAGTTCTGCTTTTTCCTCAGCAGATTGTTGTTTAAGATCACTGTATGTAAACCAGAGGTAACCAATGGCACCTGCAAGGACAATGACCAGTATGATCCAGAGTACAGGTATCCTCTTTTTTGATTTTTCTGGCGTCAGCAAAGGTTTTTCTGGGTATGTATCCTTATTATGATCCATAAGTATTTGATATTTTTATTGTTGTAACAGCAAATGTACTAATCTTTTAGTACATATTTGATAATAACGTACGGATGACAGAATAATTTTAAAGAAGAGTCGTAAGAATAATAAAAAACACTCATATTTTGATTTTTACAATATTTAATCTATATATTTATACCATTGAATTATAATTTTTTTAGTATGAACATTTATGTAGGTAATCTCAATTACAATCTTTCGGAAGATGAATTAGAAAAGGTATTCTCACCATATGGGGAAGTAACTTCCGTTAAAATAATCAGAGATAAATACACGGATCAGAGCAAAGGATTCGGGTTCATCGAGATGACCGATGATGCTGATGCACAGAAAGCAATAGATGAACTGAATGGTACTGAGGTTAAGGGAAGGGAATTACGTGTAAATCAAGCCAGGCCCCCGAGGGAACAGTAAAATAGATCTTCTCCGACTTCCCGGAAAAGCTGCTATATTCAAATTGCGTTAGTCTGTCTGTTTTGTTTGGCTGAACAGACCAAGCAGGGTCATTCATGATTCAGTTCAAGCACCTTGCCGTATATTGTATTAAACAAGAACACACGGTTAAATCCTGTCTTAAAATTCCAGACTATTAATTTGTTGTTTACGTTGATCCTGTTCCACGAATGGAGATCATTTACAGATATTATAAGCCAGTATTCATCGAGTTTTTTCTTCCGGTAAAGGCTCAATTTCTCATTTTTTGCCTTAAGGCAGGCTGTAATATTTTCATATGATAATAAATCGGTGTCTGAAAAATACGGATGAAGGCTGGTAATCTCGATGCCGATCTTTTGTCTGGGTGTTATACCGAGTATAAAATCAGGTGATTCGGATGGTTTCAGTAAACCTTTAGGAAAATCAGGATAATGTTCCTGGAAAAGGTTAACAATGAAAAATTCCATCTGTTTTTTATAATCCACCTCAAAGATTATTTTAGCAATGCATCAGCCCCTTACACTGGCTGCAGGGATCCTTTCAAGCAGATCTGTCAGCTGATCTGCCTGCTCGATCCCAATGGTGAAACTGTCAACACAGGAGTGACCCAGTGCAAACTGCAGGCAATCATCCTGCTTATTGGTAAGATCACCGCCTCCAAATACTTTCATCTGTATCACTCCCTTGCCTTTTTCATGGTAATTTTCAAGCACTTGTCGGATCACAGGTATACTGCCATCCATCCTGGCTTCACCCGGATTAAAACGGGACAACATCACCTGTACCCAGGGTTCATCTATGGCGGTTTTCATTGCTTCAAGCGAATGTGAGGAAACACCATGTGCTCTGATAATACCTTCTTCTCTGGCCTGGGACAAAACTTCCATAACGCCTTTCTTCCGTATATTCCAATCCACTGCCCTTTGAAAATGCAGCAAGATAATGTCAATATAATCTGTTCCGAGTTCTTTCCTGAAACGGCTCAGGTCCTCCTTCATTTCATCCGCCGTGCTGGCAATAGTCTTGGTAAGGATAACCACTTTTTCACGGGGTATTTTTTTCAGTGCTTCTCGAATATGGGGATGAGAACCATACTGGTCAGCGGATTCAAAGAATGTTATACCGTTGTCATAACCATTGCGGAGCAGGTCCGAAAGACCCCTGATACCAAGGTTTCGTGTCTGGTTGGAACGGCCATTCCAGCCCGAAGTTCCGGTACCCATGGCCATCCGGGAGACCTCAATACTGGTATTGCCAAGTATCACCCTGTCATGGGCAAATTTCTTTCTGTCGCCAGCATAAAGGTGATGGGGAAATTTATTTAACCCCATCGCCCCAACACCCATTACCGCTGATTTGATAAAGTGTCTGCGTTTCATAAAAGACCTAAAGGTATGAAATATTATATAAAACTAGAAAATCCATCTGAAAAAAGGATTAATTACTGACCAGACAGGTAATTCCAAATAAACCTGATATCGTCTGCGAAATAATTTATCCAGCGAAGGATGTTGTTTCAACAGGGGAATAAAAAGGCGGTCCCCCGAAATCTGCCTCAAAATGGCTTCAACCATGGGATCGAAAAACAATAATATCAAAGCATATGTCCCAAAGAAATACAGATTAATCATCCAGATGGTAATTTTAATAATCATCCCATAGCTTAACAGGTAGGATACCTTAGGACGGGTTTTGAAGAACCTGAGAAATCCCCATGAAGCAATGCTACCGGTAATAACCCCGGCCGGAATACTCAGATTTGACAGCGGTTTGCTTTGAATAATGAGCATGCTTAAGACAAGTATGGTGATTTTAATCAGGGAACTGAAAGCATGCAGCATGAAGGCCTTTTTGCTTCTTGGGATGGCAATGGTTTTCATATTCCTGCTAATACCCGCTGATCTTCCGTATAGTCCCCCATAGGATTTTAACTGGATATTTTTTATCCGGAATAAAGATATTCTATAAGGATATGCAATGGCCTTCTGACCGGGACAGTAGAAACAATCTTTTTCCAGTTTCTTCCCTGACTCACTGATGAATTTTCTGATATCACTGAAGTGATAATAATAGTCATCGATTTTAAGGTACACTTTCCAGTTATTGACCACAAACAGGATAAGTATGGAAGCCATCAGCCAGAACATTACATATCCACTGGGATGTTGGGAAACCTCTTCACTTACCAGTGGCATGACGATTAAGAAAACAATAATGGGAAAAACCATGATCCTGAGGATATACCTGAGGGTCAGGATCAGGTCATGCCAGCCGCTTTTCTTGAATGCTTCCTGTTCCCGGATAAATTTTTCATATTTCATCCTGGCATAACGCCGGGCACTTTCCCTGGCTTCCTCCCGGGCTTTCTCATATTGTGCACGCATAAAACCGGGATCCCTGGTGGCTTCATGATGAAAATAATATTCATGCAGATCCCTGTTGATCAATATTTCATAAGCCTCTGTGATCCTGATAAACTGATCATGAGCATCGGATGACTTATTGATATCGGGATGGTATTGCTTGGCGAGTTGCCTGTAGGCCCGTTTTATATCATCCGGGCCGGCATCTTTTTTCAAACCAAGGATCTTGTGATAATCTTTTTCGGGATCTACAATCATCTCAGAGTGTTGACAAACACGCTCCTTCAGCTTAATAACGAGTTGAAGTTATGAATAATTCTCAGAGGATAGAAAATAATCGTACTTTTGTAACTTTATTTGGAAAGGCAATGGATGATAATGAGTTATTGACTTTTCCGGCCCTGTTTGGAAAGGCACTTGAAAAATACGGTGACCAAAATGCACTTGCGTTCACAGATGAAAGTCCATTAAGCTACAAAGAAGTAAACGACCGGATTTATGCCCTGATCAGGTTCCTGGAAGACCTGGAGATCAAGAAAGGAGACAGGGTAGCATTGCTGGGCACCAATATGCCCCACTGGGGTATTGCTTATTTTGCCATTGCCTTTATGGGGGCGGTAGTCGTTCCCCTGTTACCGGATTTCCTGCCCAATGAGATTGGCAATATACTGGATCATGCAGAAGCCAAAGCCATTCTGGTATCTGAATCCCTGATGCAAAAGATGGAAAATGTGAAGGACAAATCTCTTTTGCACATAATCAGGCTGGAGGATTTTAAGCTAACCGGGGATCCAATGCCAGGGGCTGTATTCAACCTCGTTAATAAACCGATTAACCACTATGATGTGAAAGAAGATGACCTGGCAGCAATCATTTATACATCGGGGACTACAGGTTCATCCAAGGGAGTCATGCTCACACATAAAAACATAAGTTTTACGGCACTTGCAGGGAGAAAACTGAAGCATGTGGATGAATCAGATCGTTTCCTTTCCATTCTTCCTCTTTCACATACACTTGAAAACACCGTTGGTTTCCTGATCCCCATTTTCAATGGCGCATGTGTTTATTACCTGAAAAAAACACCTTCTCCTTCTGTACTGATTCCCGCATTACAAAAAGTAAAACCAACCATAATGCTTTCGGTTCCTATGGTGATCGAAAAAATATATTACAATAGAGTGTATCCTGCATTAAACGGGAAATGGTATATAAAAATATTAATGGCCGTCCCGCCAATCAGGAAAAAATTGCATCAGGTTGCGGGAAAAAAACTGTTGCATACTTTTGGCGGTGAACTGCAGTTTTTCGGTATTGGTGGTGCAAAACTCAACGGGAAAGTTGAGCAATTTCTTGCGGAAGCCGGTTTTCCTTATGCCATTGGTTATGGATTGACCGAAACGGCGCCTCTACTGGCCGGGGCTGTGGTCGGGGAAACCAGGCTGGGATCTACCGGTAAGGCTATTGAAGGGGTCGAATTGAAAATAAACGATCCGGATCCTGCAACAGGTGAAGGGGAAATATGGGCCAGAGGCCCGAATGTCATGAAGGGATATTACAAAGAACCGGCTCTTACGGGACAGGTTTTAACCCACGATGGGTGGTTTAAGACCGGTGATCTGGGGGTGTTTGACGGGGATCAGAAATTATATATCAAAGGACGCATGAAAAACATCATTGTTGGATCGAGTGGTGAAAATATTTACCCGGAGGAAATTGAATCTGTGATCAATGATTTCCGGCATGTCATTGAATCCATCGTCATACAGAAAAAAGGAAAACTGGTGGCCCTGGTCCACCTTAACAGAGAAGAAATTGAGGAGGCCTATCATCATTTGCGTGAGGAAGTTTCACAGTTCGTAGATAGAAAGACAGAAGAAATACTGCGTGAACTGAAGATATATGTAAACACAAGGGTTAACAAATTTTCCCGGCTCCACAGCATTGTGTTGCAGCAAGACCCATTTCAGAAAACAGCCACAAAAAAAATAAAGAGGTTCCTGTATATCTGATAAATTCAACAAACAGCTTGCAGTTTGGTGGCATCATACTTGGTTTCTTAACCTCGCTGGCAATCAGCTTACTGGCCATTCCCAGCATTGTAACCGTAGCACGCAACAAGAAATTGTATGACAAACCCCAGGGACGAAAATCCAGAAGGAGAGAAATACCGATACTCGGGGGACTCGCCATTTTTGCCGGAACCATCATTTCACTGGCCCTGTTCTCCGATGTCTATCAATTTCCGGAATTACCTTATATTATCGCTGGTTCTGTGATTCTCTTTTTCATTGGCATCAAGGATGATATACTGATCATCGCCCCGTGGTGGAAATTATCCGGACAGGTCCTGGCAGCCATGATCGTCTCCATTATGGCCGGATTGCAGATCAAATCCCCTAACATGCTTCCGGGGATAAATGAACCCGGCCATGCAATGGCCATCCTGATAACTGTTCTGGTGATTGTATTTATGATTAACAGTTTTAATCTGATCGATGGAATTGATGGACTGGCCTCCGGGATCGGGATATGCTCTTCACTCTTGCTGGGATGGATCTTCATACAATCCGGCCTTGTGTATTATGCCTTACTATCGTTTATTTTCTGCGGGAGCCTGCTGGGATTTTTTATTACAATGTGTTCAGCAGGAAGAATAAGATCTTAATGGGAGACACCGGCTCCATGCTGGTTGGATTCATTACCTCCATCCTGGTCATCAGGTTTACATGTATGGATGATCCTTCACTGGCAGGGGTACAAATAAACTCCCCGCGATTACTGAGCCTGGCCATATTCATTATTCCCCTGGCAGATATGATCAGGGTTATACTGACCAGGATCTGGCTCGGGAGATCTCCCTTAAAGCCTGACAGGCTACATATACATTACAGGCTGATCGACCTGGGATTAAACCATTTACAGGTAACAATCCTATTATTGTTGATCAATGCAGTAATGGTATCAGGGGTGGTGGTAATGCAAAATCTTGGGGAATCTGTCCTGACCATACTCATCATTTCTTCCATGATCATCATGTATATGATACAATGGTGGTTAACAAAACGAAAGAAGGGAAAAATACCTTCCTAAACCTTCCCGGTTCTGACATGGTTCAGGAAATGATTGGCCGTATCCTGGACAGATTGTTTTACGGGTATGAAATCAATTCCGACGGCCTGCCTGATCTTTTCGTTTGAGAACAATACCTTTCTCTTGCTTGATTTGACCGTATCACGGGTAATGCTCCTTGGTTTGCCATTGAACTTTGAGATAAGCCAGCTCATTCTCCATGCGAGAGCAATTAAAAAGGGAGTTGCACGGATTCTGGGCGGAGGTCTATCCAGTGCTGAGGCTATCATTTCAAGTACCTGCCGGTAAGAAAGATTTTCAGCTGACAGGGTATACCTTTCTGAAGAAAAATGCCCGTCCATCAGGTAAATCATGGCATGCACCACATCACGGATATCCACATAACCTGTTACCCCTTCTGTATAGAATTTCATGCCTTTCCATACTGCAGAAAATAGATATGAGGAACTTCTTTTCCAGTCCCCCGGACCTATGATTATGGAAGGATTGACAATAACAGCCTGCAAGCCTTCGGCAATACCACGCCAAATTTCCATTTCAGACTGGTATTTACTGACCGAGTATGCAGATCGGTTCTTTGAATGAGGCCACATCATATCCTCGGTGATCTGCATTCCCGGAGGGGCATTTCCCAGGGCCGCTGTTGAGCTGACATAGCATAGTTTCTTCACTTTTTTCTCCAGACAGGCATTTACCAAATTGGCTGTCCCGCCTACATTGCT
This sequence comes from Bacteroides sp. SM23_62, assembly GCA_001303955.1. Lineage (GTDB taxonomy): Bacteria > Bacteroidota > Bacteroidia > Bacteroidales > SM23-62 > SM23-62. Next base: position 120,863 of record LJUP01000001.1, read on the forward strand.
CCGGATCAAGGCATGACGGTCCCTGGGATCAAATGAAACAAAGGCAGCCGTATGGTACACCTGATCCACCCCGTCCAGTGCCTGAAGTAACGTTTCAAAATCTGTAATATCCGCCTCAATCCATTCTATTTTATCATAGTAAGGCAATGGATCATCGACATACAGTGCGAATGTATCAAGAACGGCCTGGAGATTTGATGATGCCCGGTGTATCGCCCTGATTTTGTGATGCTTCTTTGCCAGTTCCAGCAGTAAATGTGTTCCTACCAGTCCCGTACTGCCTGTAACCAGAATCATGCTGTAAATATAAAACAAGTAGCTGATTTTTTATCAATTTGTGTATAAAGGGAAAGAAACGTTTAAAACGTAAAATATGCGACCGGAAAATCTCTATGCAATATCACTGGATTCAGCCAGTGCACTGGATACATCCATGTGGCGGACGTATGATGATTTCTCAACACTATTAAAGATCAGGGCAGAAATGAACAGGTTCTTAATGAACCTGAATTACAGCCATGGGTCATTATCAAGGGGACAGCAAATCCATTACCTGTTTTTGGCCCTGGTACATCTCGACAATGTTGAGAAAGAAATTCATGTTTCAGACGTGAATGAAGAAATCTTAAGACTGGAAAGAATTTTTGATAAGATCCGGGCCCTTGAAAAGCTGATCATGGAATACATCGGACAATTAACATCAGAGGATTGAATATTTCTCCGGATTTTTTTAGCCATGCGCAGGGGGAACAGTATTCAGGATTTTTTCAGGGTAAAAGAAAAAGAAGAACCCCTACCGGGTTCACTCCTCACGGTGATGGTCTGGTTATGCGCCTCTATGATATGTTTTACAATGGAAAGGCCAAGCCCGGTACCACCACGGTCCCTGGACCGGCTTTTGTCGGTCCGGTAAAACCGCTCAAAAATCCGGGGGATTTCATCCTCTTCAAGGCCTATGCCATTATCCGTGACATCGACCAGGATGTTCTCTCCCATTTCCGCGAAACTGATGATTGTTTTACCCCCTTTATTACCATAGAAAATAGAATTTACAATCAGGTTATTCAACACTTCCGTAATTCTTTTCTTATCACCTCTTACCATGATGGGTTTATCGTAATTGCGGTCAAAGGTCAGGTCAATATTGAATTTATCACTAATGGTGTCCTGCAACCGATATACTGCTTTTACCAGCTGAACGATATCAAAATCATCCCATTCCAGAGTAAGCTCCCCGGTTTCCAGCTTGGTAATGGATTCCAGGTCCTCGATGATGGATACCATCCTGTTGATGCTTTTCTCCGTACGCTCCAGGTACTCCCGGTTTATTTCCGGATCTTCAAGTCCACCATCAAGCAAGGTAAGAATATAACCCTGAATATTAAAAATGGGGGTTTTCAATTCATGTGATACATTCCCAAGGAATTCTTTCCTGTATTTTTCCAATCTCCTTAGTTTTTTAATCTCCTTGGCACGGTTCTTTGCATAATTAATTACCATCCTGTTCACCTCCTGGATCACATCTTTACCTTCCAGTTTTTTCTTCAGCTCGTCTTTGGTAATCGGTATGTTTTCAATTGTTTTGTAGATGGGATTAATCTTTTCGAAAATAAAATTATCGACCGCATAATAGACTAAAAAATAGGTAATTATAAATGCCAATACGATAGACACGATGATCACGATCAGCGGATGCACTATATCCAGGAACAGGGACATAATCACAAGGGAGGTACAGACTAATGAAATGATCAATGAAATCAATAAAGCCAGTTGTCTGGGGGTGGTTTTCATAATCCTACAATTTTCCCATTTGTTTTAATATTCTTGCAATATACTTACCGATGATATCAAATTCAATATTGACAATGGTCCCCGGTCTGATCTCGTGAAAATTGGTGACTTCGTAGGTATATGGGATTATGGCCACATCGAAGGATTTTTCCCTGGAATTTACCACGGTAAGGCTAACCCCGTTGATGGATACAGATCCTTTTTCAACCGTAATGTGTTCCTCCGTGCGGGGCTCGTATTCAAAACTGTAATACCAGCTTCCTTCCGCTTCTGATACTTTCGTACAGACAGCTGTCATATCTACATGCCCCTGTACCATATGTCCGTCAAGCCGGCCATCGGCCCTGACGCTGCGCTCCACATTTACCTTGCTACCCACCTTCCATTGTCCCAGGTTTGTTTTCAGGAGTGTTTCATGGATGGCAGTAACGGTGTAATCCTTCTCTGTTTTTTTCACTACCGTCAGACATACCCCGTCATGGGAGATGCTCTGGTCAATGTCCAGTTCATTGACAAATGAACAGGTAAGGCTGATGTGAAGATTTTCCTGCTCCTTTTCAAGCCTGGTAACGATGGCTGTTTCTTCTACGATTCCTGAAAACATAAACCGATGATTTAAATTTTCACTAATTTAATATTTAATTAAAACATTTTACCCAGATATACTGCCATTCCTGACAGTTTTACCCCAGTCCTTGATACATCTAGTTCTCCGAAATAATTCTTATCTTTGTCGCTTTCTGAAAAAAGGGTTTTGTTAGGATAAGATGAAGACGAAATTTCCTGAATATAAAGGGCTTGACCTGACCGGGATCAACAAGGAAATAGAAGCGTTCTGGAAGGATAAAAAAACCTTTGAACAGAGTCTTGCAATAAGGGAAAACAGTCCCGCTTTCATATTTTATGAGGGTCCCCCGTCAGCCAATGGCATCCCGGGTATCCACCATGTGATGGCCCGTGCGGTAAAAGATATCTTCTGCCGCTATAAAACCCAGAAGGGATATCGGGTGGACCGTAAAGCCGGATGGGATACACATGGACTTCCGATTGAACTGGCTGTTGAGCAAACACTGGGGATTACCAAGGATGATATCGGAAAGCAGATATCCATTTCAGAATACAATGAGATCTGTCGCAGGGAAGTGATGAAATATACCAGGGAATGGGAAGAACTGACCGACCGCATGGGTTATTGGATCAATATGCATGATCCATATATTACCTATGAGAACAAATACATTGAAACCCTCTGGTACCTGCTGAAAAAACTGTTTGAAAATGATCTGCTGTATAAGGGATATACTATCCAGCCTTATTCCCCGGCAGCGGGATCAGGGCTTTCCAGCCATGAACTGAACCAGCCCGGTTGTTACCGGGATGTAAAGGATACCACCATTGTCGCTCTTTTCAAACTGATCGAGGATGACAGGTCGGCATTCCTTTATAAAGATACCGATACGGATGTTTATATGCTGGCCTGGACAACGACTCCATGGACCCTGCCGTCCAATACTGCCCTGGCCATGGGACCATCCATGGATTATGTGAGCGTTAAGACCTATAACCCTTTCAGCGGGGATCCCATTACCGTGGTATTGGCCAAAGCCATGCTTGAGACTTATTTTCCTGCTGGGAACAAAGATCTGAAATGGGATTCATACAGGCCAGGGGACAATAAAATACCTTACCAGATACTTGGCCGGTACAAGGGAAAGGCTTTTGAAGGGATCTCCTATGAACAACTTATCGACTGGGTAAGGCCCCGGAAACCTGCATTCAAGGTGCTGCCTGGTGATTTTGTGACCACAGAGGAAGGAACAGGTATTGTTCATATCGCCCCGACTTTTGGAGCAGACGACTATCGGATTGCACAGCAATACGATATACCGGCGTTGATCGTCGTCGACAGGGAAGGGTATACCCAACCCCTGGTTGACAGGCATGGCCGTTTTTACAGAATAGATGAACTGGATAAGGATTTTGTAAAGGAATATGTGAACCAGGAAACCTATGGTGAATTCTCTGGCAGGTTTGTGAAGAATGAATATGATGAAACCATCCCAGAAGGAGCAGAGACGGCAGATGTTGCCATAGCCATAGACCTGAAGCAGCAAAATAAGACTTTCCAGATAGCCAAATACGAGCATAATTATCCGCATTGCTGGCGGACGGATAAACCGGTGTTATATTATCCCATGTCTTCCTGGTTTATCCGGACCACCCGGGTCAAGGACAGGCTGATTGCCTTGAACAATACCATTAACTGGAAACCTGCCTCCACCGGCACAGGACGGTTCGGGCAGTGGCTGGAGAACCTGGTGGACTGGAACCTGTCGCGTTCCCGTTTCTGGGGAACCCCGCTGCCGATATGGATGACCGAAGACAAGACGGAAATCAAATGCATTGGTTCCGTGGCAGAACTGAAAACAGAAATCGAGAAAGCCGTATCTGCCGGGATCATGAAGGAAAATCCACTGGCTGAATATATCCCTGGTGATAATACCGAGGAAAACTATCAAAAATTCGACCTGCACCGGCCTTTTGTTGATGAAATCTGGCTGGTCTCGGAAAGTGGTAAGAAAATGTTCCGGGAAACAGACCTGATAGATGGTTGGTTTGATTCCGGGGCCATGCCCTATGCCCAGTGGCATTATCCTTTTGAAAAGAAAGAAGAATTTGACCAGCTGTTCCCTGCAGATTTTATAGCCGAAGGAGTTGACCAAACAAGGGGTTGGTTCTTTACCCTGCATGCCATTGCGACCATGATATCGGATTCGGTATCTTTCAGGAATACCGTATCCAACGGACTGGTCCTCGATAAAAATGGCAATAAAATGTCCAAGCGCCTGGGCAATTCTGTTGATCCCATTGAAACCATTGAAAAATACGGTGCAGATCCTCTCAGGTGGTACATGATGACCAATGCCCAGCCCTGGGATAACCTGAAATTTGACATGAATGGGGTGGATGAGGTGAAGAGAAAATTTTTCGGTACGCTTTACAATACCTATTCATTTTTTGCCCTCTATGCAAATATTGATGGCTTCAACTTCCGGGATGGGGTAATCCCTGTAAAAGAAAGGCCCGAGATTGACCGTTGGATCATATCACTGCTGAACTCCCTGACCAAGGAGGTGGATGAGCAATTCGGCAATTACGAACCAACCAGGGCAGGAAGGGCCATCCAGGATTTTGTCATTGAAAACCTGAGCAACTGGTATGTAAGATTGAACCGGAAAAGATACTGGGGAGGTGAATTTACTACAGATAAGAGGTCGGCATACCAGACCCTGTATACCTGTCTTGAAACCGTTTCCAGGCTGATGGCACCGATGGCCCCATTCTATGCAGAACGCTTGTTTACTGATCTGAATAGTGTTTCCGGGCATCACCATGCAGAGTCTGTGCACCTTACCGATTTCCCTGTGTATGATGAAAGTTGGATTGACAAGGGACTGGAAGAACGAATGGGACTGGCACAGAAAATATCCTCCATGGTTCTTGGTTTGCGAAGAAAGGTAAATATCAAGGTCCGGCAACCACTGAATAAGTTGATGATACCGGTAATTGATAATGGCTTCCAGGAAAAAGTTAAAGCAGTCAAAGACCTGATCCTGGCAGAGATAAATGTAAAGGACATTGAATTCCTGACAGATACGAGCGGGATCCTGATAAAACGTATCAAGCCCAATTTCAAGTCCCTGGGTCCCCGCTTCGGAAAACTGATGAAAACAATTGCCACTGAGGTACAGAAAATGACGCAAGAAGACATTTCCCGCCTTGAGGCGGCAGGTGAGTGGAAACTGGAGACATCAGGCCAGGAAATAATGCTCCTTCCGGAAGATGTGGAGATCACTACAGAAGACATTCCAGGATGGCTGGTGGCCAATGATGGCAACCTGACAGTAGCCCTGGATGTAACAATTACCGATGAATTACGTTATGAAGGCATTGCCCGTGAGTTCATCAACCGCATTCAGAATTACCGGAAAGAAAGCGGGTTTGAAGTTACGGACAAGATCAATATCATGATCATGAAGCATGAATCCCTGAATAAGGCCATTGATCAGCACAGGGAAAACATCGGCATGCAGACCCTGGCTGAAAGCGTTCAGCTGGTGGATGATATGGATACGGAAAATGCAAGGAAAGTGGAACTTGAAGAAGGATTGTATACATGGATGAAGATCGAGAAAACAGCCAGCGATATATAAGCCAATTGACTTTAACTCAAGAGTATATTTCCATATATTATTTTTTCTTATATTTGCCAAAATTTTGAGAGAAATGGGAGAGAAGACCAGATATTCAGACGAAGAGTTGAGGGAATTCAAAGAGATTATCCTCCAAAAACTCGATAAGGCCAGACAAGATTACGAACTGTTAAAAGAATCAATCACGCACGGGGAGAGCAATGATACTGAGGATACCTCCCCGACGTTTAAGGTCCTGGAAGAAGGAGCTGCCACACTTTCAAAGGAAGAGTCAGGAAAACTTGCCCAGCGGCAATTGAAGTTTATCCAGCACCTGCAGGCCGCGTTGGTGAGGATTGAAAATAAAACTTATGGGGTTTGCAGGGTGACCGGTAAACTTATCAGTCCGGAACGTCTCAGGGCAGTTCCGCACGCTACCCTCAGCATTGATGCAAAACAGGCACAGTAAAAAATGATCGGGCCATGCCCAATCATTTTTTTATCCCATATGTCCATCGGCAAAAAATCCATATTAATCATCCTGATCATCCTGACCATTGATCAGCTTTGCAAAATCCTGATCAAAACCAATATGAGCATCGGTCAGGAAATCCATGTGTTTGGCAACTGGTTTATCCTTCATTTTACCGAAAATAACGGGATGGCATTCGGCATGGATCTGCCCGGGGAGAGCGGAAAGATCTTTCTGAGTCTTTTCCGTATCCTGGCAGTCACCGGGATTGCCTTCTACATGCGTTACCTGATCAGGCAAAAAGCACATAACGGACTGGTCATATCAGTAGCCCTGATACTGGCAGGAGCTGCAGGGAATATTTTTGATTCCCTTTTCTACGGGATGATCTTTGACGATAGCTGGGGGAAAGTGGCTACCCTGTTCCCGGATGGAGGAGGATATTCATCCTTCCTGCACGGACGTGTGGTGGACATGTTATATTTCCCGGTCATAAGGGGTTACTGGCCAGACTGGTTCCCTTTCTGGGGGGGACAATCACTTGTTTTTTTCCGCCCGGTGTTCAACGTTGCTGATTCCTCTATCACCATTGGTGTTTTTATCATCCTGTTCTTTCAAAGGCGTCTTTTTACCGAGCAGAAGAAACCAACGGGAAAAGAGCCTGTTCCAGACACAGCGGGCAAGACAGAAACGACAGTGGAAACCAAAAAGACAGTTTCCTGATCCTTCCAATGCTTATTCGGGCGCTTCAGCCAATACAAAATCCAGTTGTCTTTTAGCCAGGTTGGCCCTTGCCACTTCTATCATTATTTCATCCCCCAGCTGGAATTGCCTGCCGGTCTTTTTACCGACCAGGCGGTAATTATCCTCATCATAGTCATAAAAATCATCGGTCAAATCCCTCATGGAGATCATCCCTTCACATTTGCAGCCCACCAGCTCAACATAAATCCCCCATTCGGTAACACCTGAGATCACCCCATCGAAAACTTCTCCGATCTTATCGCTAAGGAATTCCACCTGTTTGTACTTGATGGATGCCCACTCGGCGTTCATGGCCTTGCGCTCCATTTCTGAGGCATGTTTGCAGCGGGCTTCATATTTTTTGTGGCTCTTGGAATCCCCGCCTTTCAGGTAATGATCCAGCAGGCGGTGGACCATCATATCCGGATAACGACGGATGGGGGAGGTGAAATGAGTATAATAGGGGAACCCCAGTCCATAATGTCCTATATTCATGGTGGAATACTCTGCTTTGGCCATGGTCCGGATGGCCAGGTTTTCTATCATATTCTGCTCTTTTTTCCCCCTGATCTCTTCCATCAGCCGGTTGATCGAACCGGATATCTGCTTTTTGCTTCCCATCCGGATCTGGTAACCCAGGCGTCTGATAAAATAAGCAAATGATTCAAGCTTGTCCTGGTTTGGTTTATCATGGATTCGGTATACAAAGGTCCTTGATTTTGTTTGGGGGACAGATCCCGTGGATGGATTTTCAGAAGGCACTTTACCGATTAACTCGGCCACCTTTTTATTGGCCAGCAGCATGAATTCCTCGATCAGCTGGTTGGATTCCTTGTTTTCCCGGTAATAAATCCCGGTGGGATATCCACTCTCATCGATGTGAAATTTCACTTCCACCCGTTCAAAGGAAAAAGATCCCTCGTTGAACCTTTGTTCCCGAAGGACCTGGGCAAGTTTGTGCAGCTGGAGTATTTCATCGTGAAGCTCTCCCTGCCCTGTTTCAATAATAGCCTGGGCCTCTTCGTAGGAAAACCGGCGGTCTGAAAGGATGACCGTCCGGCCAAACCATTGATCTGCCACTTCAGCCTCTTCATCCATCTCGAATACAGCAGAGTAGCACAGCTTTTCCTCGTCCGGGCGCAGGGAGCAGACCAGGTTGGACAATTTTTCCGGCAGCATGGGCACTACCCTGTCCACCAGATAAACAGAGGTGCCCCTTTCATATGCTTCCTGGTCCAGCAGGCTCTTTGGTTTTACATAATGGGTTACATCTGCAATATGTATACCCACTTCCCAGTTCCCGTTCTTGAGTTTCTGCAGGGAGAGGGCATCATCGAAATCCTTGGCATCGACCGGGTCGATCGTGAAGGTCTTTACCTTGCGGAAATCGCGCCGTTCGGCATAATCCTGGGGGGTTATCTGATGGGGCACCCCTTCGGCGGATTTCTCCACTTCATCTGTGAATTTTGAAGGAAGCTCAAATTCAGCAAGGATGGCATGCATCTCGACATCATGCACCCCGGGTTCACCGAGGACTTCAATAATCTCTCCAACAGGATTTTTCGAACCTTTTGGCCATTCGGTGATCCTGCCGATGGCTTTTTGTCCAGTTTCAGCTCCATTCAGTTTATCGGGAGGGATGAACAGGTCATAGGGCATTTCCTTGCTGTCAGGATTCAGAAAAGCCCAGTGCCTGGAGACCTCCACAATCCCCACAAAGGTTTTCCTGGCCCGTTCTATGATCTCAACAACTTCCCCTTCGGCCCGTTTTTCCCTTCTGCGGGCGTACAGGTAAACCTTTACATAATCCCCATTCAGGGCATGGTTCAGGTTGTTCCGCGAAACAAAAACGTCTTCTTCAAGGGCATCGGATAAAACATAGGCATACCCGAACTGGGTCATATCCACGGTGCCGTAAATATATCCCCCTTTTGATTTCAGTTTGTATTTCCCGGGATACACCTCGACCAGGTCCTTTTTTTCTGCCAGGTGTTCAAGGATGGGAATGATCTGCCGCCTGGTTGCGACATCTTTTATATTAAGCCTTTTTGCCAGCTGTTTATAATTGAAGGTCTGGCTCGGGCGGTTGGTAAAGACCCCCATCACAGCATTGGTAAGGACATCCCTGGACTGGTTCTTTTTCTTTCTTGCCATATCAGACTTACTGCCTCAGGAAGGTATAAAATTTTCTCTATATCACTCAATTTTTATAAATTTCATTCATCAAATTGTCTGATAAAACCACCCTTATATGGAATTATTACGCAAACTGCGTTTGAAAATCCTGCTTTTTATTGTTTTACCAGCCTGGTGTATCCCTGCGTTTGTTTTTAGCCAGGATGAGGAATCAGACCATTTTTATTCTGATACCCTGTCCATACAAGCAGACATTTTCAACGCGGAGGAACCGATGGATATCACCTTGCGCTTTGATATCAAAAGCTATCGACGAAACAAATTCAAGGATGAATACCTCCCCGTGCAGTTAACCTACCATGTGAACGATACCCTGGATATCAATAAAAAAGTGAGGGTAAAAGCCCGTGGAGAAAGAAGGAGGGAAATTTGTAAACTGCCACCCTTCTGGCTTAACATCAAGAAGGCAAAAGTCGGGAACAAATACCTCGAAGGAACCAGTAAGATCAAGATTGTGACACATTGCTCGGATTCAAAACTATATGAGCAATACCTGATCAAGGAATACCTCACCTATAAGATCTATAATGAAATATCTCCCTATAGTTTCAGGGTCAGGCTCATCCGCATGAAATACATCGATACAGGCCGCAAGAACAAGGAAACCAGTTCATGGGCATTCATGATTGAGCCGGAAAAAATGATGGCAGAACGGCTGGATGTTTTATCAATTAAGTCAGACAAAATTAGCATGCACTACACAGATACCTTATGCATGGATGTTGTTGCAGTTTTTATGTACATGATCGGAAATGCGGATTATTCCGTAGCCGGCAGGCATAACCTGAAACTGATCAGGCGTAAGGACCCGAGCCAGCCCCTGATAGTCCCGGTTCCCTATGACTTTGACTATGCCGGAGTGGTCAATGCAAGCTATGCTATTCCCGGGGAAAACCTTGGCATCACCTCTGTGACGGAAAGGTATTTCACGGGTCCCTGCAGGGAGGATCAACATTATTTAACGGCCATTGAACAGATATATAAAAACAAAGACAGGATACTTGACATTGTTGATTCATCAACGTATCTGGATGAAAAAAACAGAAAGGAAATGAGCCGTTACCTGGTTGAATTTTTCACCGAGGCTGAAGGGGAACGTCTTTTGAGAAATATCCGGAGCACCTGTACGGGTAAACATTGATTACTGGATTCCTGTGTAAAAAGATTAAATTTGCTTACCAGAAAAGGCAATTAATCATTACAGCAGGCAGGTCTGATGAAACTTTGTATTTACAACACACTTTCCCGTAAAAAAGAGATATTTGAACCGCTCCATCCGCCGTTGATCGGGATGTATGTATGTGGTCCGACGGTTTACGGGGACCCGCATCTCGGGCACGCCCGCCCGGCCATTACTTTCGATCTGGTTTTCCGTTACCTGAAACACCTTGGATACAGGGTTCGCTATGTAAGGAATATAACCGATGTGGGCCACCTGGAGGCAGACCAGGATTTCGGGGAGGACAAGATCTCCAAGACGGCAAGGCTTGAACAACTGGAACCCATGGAGGTGGTCCAGATGTATACCAATGAATACCGGCTGAAAATGATGCAGTTGAATGTTCTTCCACCCAGCATCGAACCCGCAGCTACAGGTCACATGATTGAACAACAGGCCCTGGTGGAAAAGATCCTGGAAAACGGTTTTGCCTATGAAAAAGCGGGGTCTGTATATTTTGATGTTGAAAAATACAACCGGAACAACAATTACGGAAAACTGTCAGGGAGAAAAATCGAGGACCTGATCGCCAGTACAAGGGAACTGGAAAAACAACAGGAAAAAAAAAGCCCGCTGGATTTTGCCATCTGGAAAAATGCTGACCCGGAACACCTGATGAGGTGGCCATCCAGGTGGGGTGAAGGATTCCCCGGCTGGCACGTGGAATGCTCCGTGATGAGCGCCAAATACCTCGGAACGGAGTTTGATATACACGGAGGCGGCATGGACCTGCTGTTCCCTCACCATGAGTGTGAGATCGCACAGACCGTTGCCGGTTACGGTAAAGAGGCAGTACGGTACTGGATGCATAATAACATGGTCACACTCAACGGCCAGAAAATGGGTAAATCACTGGGCAATGCCATCAGCCTGGAACAATTCTTTTCAGGAGAACATTCATTGCTGGAAAAGGAATATCATCCCATGACCATTCGTTTCTTTATATTGCAGGCACACTACCGGAGCACCCTGGATTTCTCCAATGAAGCACTGCAGGCTGCTGAAAGGGGACTCGAAAGATTATTTGACGGCATGAAAACCCTTGACAGGATCACACCATCGGAGAAATCAACGATGGACCTGGAACAGCTGGAGAAATCGTTTTTTGAGGCCATGGATGATGATTTTAACAGCCCCATTGCCATTTCCCATTTATTCGAGGGGATAAAGACCATCAACAATGCTGCAGCCGGAAAGGAGTCCATGACAGAAAATGACCTGGAAAAATGCAGGCAATTCTACCATAAGGCTGTCCAGGAGATTCTGGGCCTCCTACCGGAGGGGAAAGCTTCGGGGGACCAGGAACTGACAAGAGAGCTGATCGAACTGCTGCTGCAGATGAGGACAGATGCAAGGAAAAACAAGGATTTCGATATGGCCGACAGGATCCGTGATGAGATGGCCCGACTTGGTGTGGAAGTAATGGATACCAAGGATGGCTTTGAATGGAAACTGCACAGGTAGCTGCATCATGGAATAGCTTTGTATAGATCCCGGAAAATACATATTGGAAACCAGCGCATGGGGGACGGCGAACCCGTGCTGATCCAGTCCATGACCAATGTATCCACCATGGATACAATTGCCTGTGTCGAGCAATGCATCCGTATATTCGATGCCGGGGCAACACTTGTCAGGATCACCGCCAGCAATATAAAAGAGGCCCGCAACCTCAAAAACATAAGACAGGAATTATCGAACAGGGGATATCATTTCCCTTTGTCGGCAGACGTCCATTTCAATCCATCCATTGCCGAAATAGCCGCCGCGCATGTTGAAAAAATACGGATCAATCCCGGCAACTTTGCCAGGGATGACATCCAGGGGCCATTTCTTAAACTGCTGGCTGTCTGCCGTCAGCATAATACGGCCATCCGCATAGGCGTCAACCATGGATCGCTGGCTGAAAGGATCCTGGAAAAATTCGGGGACACACCTGAAGGAATGGTTGAATCTGCCATGGAGTATTTGAGGATCTGTCAGCAGCAAGGATTTCATAATGTGGTAGTCTCACTCAAATCAAGCAATGCCCGGATCATGATCTATGCCAACCGTTTGCTGCAAATGCGGATGATAGAGGAGAAAATGGATTTTCCCATTCACCTGGGAGTTACAGAGGCCGGTGCGGGGGAAGAAGGCCGGATACGGTCAGCTGTCGGCATAGGTACATTACTGAAGGAAGGGATAGGAAACACCATACGTGTTTCCCTCACCGAGGAACCCGAGCAGGAAATACCGGCAGCCCAAAAATTGCTGGAAGCAGCCTACAGGACAAACATCGGGGTGACAGGAAAACCCACTTTAATAAAGCCCCTTGAGACCAGCTACCAGAGAAGGAAATCAAAGAAAACAGGGAAAATCGGGGGAGGGCTGGTCCCAGTTGTCATAACAAGGTTCCCGGAAGAACCCATGGAAGAACAACCCACGGCTACTGAAGCGGATTATGTGTTTGTTTCGGATCATGAGCTGATCAATGATCTGCCCGGGGATCGCCGGTATATCCTGACGGCCGAATCATGGCTCCTCGAGGAATACCCTCAGGAAACATTTTTCCCGTTGTTTTCCCTGAAGGATTTCACGGATTACGGGAAGACTTCTGATGTGCTGAATTTTGTGCTCGTAAGTCCTGATGAAACCAAACAAGCACTTGAATTACTAAAAGCTCCGGAAGTTCCGGCATGCATTATTTACCTGCATGAAACCTCAGATAAATCACGCAAGGCATTTACCACCCTGGTGAAGGATGTAAGTTTCAGCATGCCGGTCATCATCATGGCATCCTATAATGAAAATGACCGGGAGAGGTTCTGGATGAGAACTGCAACTGAGCTGGCCTGGTATTTTATTGACGGGTATGCCGATGGTCTGTGGCTGGATCATCCTTTTGCAGACAATGACAAGCTGTCTGCCACCGCCTTTAAAATTCTTCAGGCCACGCGGGCCAGGATGACAGAAACTGAATACATCGCCTGTCCATCCTGCGGGCGGACATTATTCAACATACAGGAGACACTCCGGGAGATCAAGGCGGCAACATCCCACCTGAATCATCTCAAAATTGCCGTAATGGGATGTATTGTAAACGGTCCGGGTGAGATGGCAGATGCCGATTACGGTTATGTTGGATCGGGCAGGGGAAAAATAAGTTTATACCGAAATAAAGAAATGGTTAAGAAAAACATACCACAGCAAAACGCGGTGGAGGAATTGTTACATTTGATAAAAACTAATGGGGACTGGCATGATCGATCTTAAAGGAATCAGGAATATTGTTCTGGATCTGGGAGGAGTGATTCTCGAACTGGATGTAAACAGAAGCATAAAAGCATTGAGTGAACTGGGCTTGACCGGACTGGAAGACCTGGATATCATTTTTTCGAAATATCCCTTCTTTCTGGAATTTGAGACCGGAAGGATCAACGCCGGTCAATTTATGGATGCTTTGACCGCCCGGCTGGGAGATCATGCACCCAGGGAAAAAATACTCGAGGCCTGGAATGCCATGATCCTGGGCTTCCGGCCTGACACCATCAATCTGCTAACTCAGCTCAAGGCAAAATACAGGATGTTTCTGCTGAGCAATACCAATGCCATTCATGAGGTATATTACAACAACCTCCTTCACATGGAACATGGCATCCCGAACCTGACTGACATTTTTGAAAAAGTTTATTATTCCCATGACCTTAATATGCGGAAACCGGACCATGAGATTTTCCAGCATATCCTGGCTGACAGCAGGCTTACTGCCAGGGAAACCTTATATATCGATGATACGGAAGTACATGTAAAGGCTGCCGGGGACCTGGGGATCCATGGCTATCATCTCCGGTTACCACAAAGGATAACCGAGGTATTATGCTTGTAAAGGGGAAACCATACCAGACCATATGGATGGATCAGTCTGATCAGGACAGGATCCGGTATATCAACCAGGATATCCTGCCGTTCGAGTTCAGGATAGAGGAAATGCACTCATCGGCAGACGGCTATGATATGATCCGGACAATGAAGGTAAGGGGAGCCCCACTGATAGGCGTTACGGCTGCCTTTGGCATTTACATGGCATGCCTTGAAGCAAGACAACAACCCTCACCGTTGGCTTATCTCATGAAGCAGGCTGCCATGATCAGAGAAGCACGGCCCACGGCTGTAAACCTTGCCCGGGCAGTGGATCGCATGTTGGGAATAATGACAAATGATCCTGATCAACTGATCCATGATGCCAGGGCTGAGGCACTGAAGATCAGGGAGGAAGAACTCCATGCTTCTTACATGATAGGCCAGCATGGCCTGGAGATCATCAGGGGGATCAGTGAAAGTAAAAATAGGGAACCGGTTAATATATTGACCCATTGCAATGCTGGATGGCTGGCCTGTATTGATTATGGGACTGCCACATCACCCATCTACCGGGCATTCGATGAGCAGATTCCCGTTCATGTCTGGGTCGATGAAACCCGGCCGCGGAACCAGGGGGCCAGGCTGACGGCCTGGGAACTCGGGCAACATGGCGTACCCCATACGGTTATCGTGGATAATGCCGGAGGCCATATCATGCAGAAAGGCATGGTGGATGTTGTCATTACCGGCAGTGACCGGACAACCCGCCATGGAGATGTGGCCAATAAAATAGGCACCTATCTGAAAGCCCTGGCCGCCAGGGATAATGACATCCCTTTCTATGTGGCCCTTCCCGTATCTACCATTGATTTTGACATTGCATCCGGGATAAATGAAATTCCTATTGAAGAAAGGGATCCTGATGAGGTCAGGGTAATGGAAGGCATCTCGGATAGCAAGATTCAGAGCGTGAGGATCATGCCAGAAGACAGCCCGGTTTCCAACTATGGTTTCGATGTAACCCCTGCCGGTCTGATAAGTGGGCTAATTACCGAAAAAGGGATCTGCAAAGCCAGTGAAAGTGAGATCATGAAATTAAAAGATTGATCCGCATGAAGCTTTCAGTGATATCAGACATTCACTCAGACCTGGTCAGCTTGCAGGAGACCCTGCGGGAGATTGATAAACAAAAATGCGACAAGATCCTGTGCCTGGGGGATATTGTAGGTTACGGCCTGCATTTTGAAGGGAGCCTGGATGGAAGAAATGCGGATGCCTGTGTCAGGATGGTTAAAAACCATTGCGATTATATAGTCTGCGGGAACCATGACCTGCATGCCATTATGAAACTTCCTTCCTACCACGACGAGCTGGGTATGCCTGAGAACTGGTATGAACTTGACCTGGAGGAAAAACAACGGGTCTCAAAATCGCAACTATGGCTATACGAAGATGAGATAGAAGATCCTGTCAGTGAATCAAGCTGTGATTTTCTCAATAAACTACCTGAATATATTGTTATCGAAACGAGGGACTTTAATATCCTGGCCACTCATTTTATCGAACCTGACATTACAGGTACCTCAAAAGCATCACCTTCAGGCCGGAAAGATTTTTCCGGGCACCTGAAACTGCTGAGGAAGAAAAAATGCCTGGCAGGTTTTGCCGGTCATGCTCATTTGGAGGGTTTTGCCCGCATATCCAGGAAGGATTACCTGATGAATTATTACCGGAAATCTCACCTGCTAAAGACACGACAGATCATTGTGGGGCCACCCGTCACACGAAATCCCGGGAGCAGGGGGTTTATCATACTGGATACCCTTAGCCGTGAATTTGAAGCCATTTCATTGAAATAATGTCAGTATCTTCGTAAAAACCACATCCCCACAGTATGTCAAGGACTTTCAATAAACATTACCTCATTCCCTTTGCCCTGATCATTCCCGGGTTGATGGCTTTCGCCTGGCTTGCGTATCAATATACCCGTTCCGGGACGAGCTTATTGTTTTATGCACTGGGCGCTGATTTTGTGATCATTATTGTTTTAATGGTCCTGGTTGTGCGGAAGGTTTTCAAGGAACATACCAGCC
This sequence comes from Bacteroides sp. SM23_62, assembly GCA_001303955.1. Lineage (GTDB taxonomy): Bacteria > Bacteroidota > Bacteroidia > Bacteroidales > SM23-62 > SM23-62. The sequence continues at coordinate 137,417 of LJUP01000001.1, forward strand.
AGCAGCAATCTCAGGAGCGCCTGACCGAGGCCAATGAAAAATACAGGGCTTTGATGGAAACATCCACCGATGGTACATTGATCATCATTGAAAAGACAATCGTACATGCCAATTTCGTCTTCCTGGCCATGAGCGGGTATACACTCACAGACCTTTCCCGGCTGACATTTGAAGACCTGATCGTTTTAAAATCAACTCCAGATATGAACCTTGATGCATTTTATGAAGAGATAGGCGATACAGGCAGAACGGTCAACATGGAGGCAAGCATATCCTGTAAAAGGGGGGAAATGAGGGAAGTCATACTCACTGCCTCGAGGGTGGATCTGATGGAAAAGCGCGGGATCATCATTGTCAGCAAGGATCTTTCCCGCAAGGAAAGAATAGAAAAAGAATCTATCAACCTGATGAATGAACTGCAATCAAGCATACTGATGATGAACCTGCCGGTGAAGTCTTTCGTCAGGGAGCATATTACCTGTGATATGGACATACCAGTTCATGAGGCGGCTTCAATGATGCGCCGGAAAGATCAAAATGCCATCATCGTTACCAAGGATACCATTCAGCAGCCTGTCGGGATCGTTACCGATTGCGATCTGAGAAACAGGGTGGTTGCCCGAGCGTTTGATGTTAGCAGGCCGGTCTTTGAGATCATGAGTTCCCCGCTGGTCAGGATCCCGGATGAAGCCTTGCTGTATGAGGCCGTGCTTCAGATCAAGGGAAACGACATTTCACACCTGGCCGTGGAAGACAGGGCCGGCAGGATTACTGGCATATTCAGCAATGAAGATCTGCTCGAGGTTCAGCGCAATTCCATATCATACCTGATCAAAGAAGTAAATGCCGCAGAAACCGTTGAATCACTCAAGAAGATTCATAATAAAATACCGGTCCTTGTGAAAATCCTGCTTGAAAGTGGATCCAGGGTGAGAAACGTAACCTACCTGATCAGTACAGTGACCGATGCCATCACGCATCGCCTTGTGGAATTTGCCATCGAGGAAATGGGAGAACCACCTGCTGAATTTGCCTTCCTTGCACTGGGGAGTGAGGGACGCAGGGAACAGACCCTGGTCACTGACCAGGACAATGCCATTGTTTTCGAAGATGTGCCCAATGAAAAATTTGCCCAGGTAAACCGGTATTTTCTTTACTTTGGCAAGAAGATAAACCTCTGGCTGGATAAGATCGGCTACCAGTATTGCAAGGGTGATGTCATGGCCGGTAATCCCCAGTGGTGTCAGCCCGTATCCAGGTGGAAAAATTATTTCTCTGAATGGATCAACCAGAAAAGCGAAGAGAGTCTGCTGGGAATAGCTGTATTCTTTGATTTCCGTATTGTTTACGGAACAGACAAATATGCCGATGAGCTAAGAAGACATATCAATAAGATGATCGACGGCAAAAGAACTTTTTTCCGGCTACTGGCCAATGAAGTTTCAAAATACAAGATCCCAACGGATATATTTAAGGATAATGGACCAGAAACCACGGCAGGCATCACTGAATCCTTCAATATAAAAAATGCCATTTCACCCCTGGTGGATTTCATCCGGGTGTATTCCATTCAAAATCATGTGAGTGAGTCCAACAGTCTTCTCCGATTGGAGAAAATGCTCAGGATGAAAGTCATACCGGAGGAAGAATACCATGAGATAGAAAATATTTACAGCCGGATGATGGAAATCCGCTTCCGGTCACATGTGAATGCCATACTGGATAATAAGTCCCCCGATAACATGGTTACCCGTGATGAACTGACGGTCATCGAACAAACCATGATCCGGAAAACCTTCTCAGAGATTATACGGTATCAGCATAAAATACTGGATGATTTCGGAGATTGACCTGTTCCCGGCTTGAAATATCCTGCAGAAAGCCGTAACTTTATCTGGCGCTCCTTCATCTGCACGCCATGAAGATCGATCTGTCGAAATACCTGACCGAGCGTTACCAGGATTCCATGTTGAAACAGGAATACGAGGGACCTGTTGTTACCATTGCACGAGATTTCGGGTGTCCTGCCAGAAAAATTGCCTCAAGATTAACCAACCAGTTAAACCAGCTCAAAGAATCAAGGTCAAAAAATATCCGCTGGCGCTGGATCAGCAAGGAGATCCTCGCAGAATCTGCCAGGGAGCTGGAAATGGACCCAGCTGATATCAAGTATGTCTTCCAATATGAGAAAAAAACAGTTTTTGATGATATCCTGTCATCTCAATCCAGGAAATATTATAAAAGCGACAGAAAAATCCGGAAAACGGTTGCCCAGGTCATCCGGAACATTGCTTCTGAAGGGAATGTGGTAATTGTTGGCCGGGGAGGAGTGGCCATTACCAAGGATATTGAAAGATCCCTGCATATTAAACTGGAAGCCCCAATGGAATGGCGCGCACTTCGGGCATCTGAAAAGTATTGTATATCCCTTGAACAGGCCAGAAAAAGGGCTGTCGAAATTGATAAGAAACGGGAGGAATTCAGGAATTATTTTCACGGAAAAGGATCTGATTATACACGATTCGATGTCAAATATAATTGCATGTCACTGAGCCTGGATGACATTGTTTGCAGTATTATAAACCTCCTGCAATCCAGGAAATTCGTCTGACCCCTGTTAACACTTGCTTTTCAACATCTTGTGAAAAATCCTTATTTTAGGATCGACTACAGATTGTTCATATGCAAATAAAACTTTCACAAGCCCTGCTGGCCGGAGTTACTTATATTCTATTACTTACCGGATGCAGCCAGCGGGGAAAGCAAGGGGTTGACTTAACAGAATCCATTGACCTCAGTGATTTCAAGGAGACAACTGATTCTGTGAATCGATCCATTCATTATACAATGTCCCTGCCAGTTGAAATGGCCAGGCTATTTGATCATGTCGGCGTAAATTTTTACCCGGATCTCCTGAATCCACCCGATGCGTTCGGGAAATATACCCGTCCCGCTAAAATAGCATTAAACCTAGGGGTATATGGTGTCGACCTGAGTTATGTCAAGATGTTCAACCAGCACCAGAGATCGGTTGCTTACCTGGCATCAATCAACAGACTGGCTACCGAGATGGGCATACCCAGAGAGATATACGGGGATGTCATGGACAACCTGGAGTTATTCATCGCAAATCCGGACAGCCTTTCCCGGGCTGCCATAAGACTTTATTCGGCTACAGATGACTATCTGAGAGAAGATAAACAGGAAGGCGCAGCTTCCCTCGTTGCCATGGGAGGATGGATAGAAACCATGTATATTGCCACCCAGATCTATGAAAGTGATCCAGGGAATATTGCCATGCAGGATAAGATTGCCGAACAAAAATATTCACTGAACAGCCTGATTGCCCTGATGAATAACTATCATGCCGATCTGGACCTGGCCGAATACCTGCTGATGCTGAAAAACCTTCGGCGCACTTATAACCAGTTTCAATTGTATTACAAAAAGGGGAATGTGATGGTGGATACTTCCAGTAAAACAATTTCAGCCGAAGGTTATTATCTGAATGTGACCCCCGGACAGATGCAGGAAATTTCAACGAAGATAAAAAACCTGCGGACCCTCATCATTCATTGACACGGATCTTAAAATAGCTGAATTCATTCCACTGGATCGCCGGGATAACAATCTCATTGTTCAATTTAATATAATGTTGCAGTGGAACCGGTGTTTTCATGCTGTTTTTCGTTTTCTCATAGACTATACTGCTTGTAAGTATTCCATCCTGATCGATACCGATGACCTTCAGGTTCATTTTACCATCCTCATTCAGCGCATGGATCCTGTCTTCATCCGGCCACTGGCGGTTTTTGGGGTTGTCATTGAAAAACAGGTAAACCTTTTCGTATTGATAGGGAGACAGCACACAGTAGGAGGAATAATTCCGTGAATGCGTTAAATTGTGCTGCTGGTTTTTCAGGATCAGCTTTTTCCATTTTAAAATGCCACCGGGACTAATACTGGCGGCAAGGATATTGAGGTAGGTATCATATGTCCAATTCCTTTGATTTTCCGCCAGCAAAAGGAAATCCCCGTTCTTTTGCAGAATGAGCTGATCAAGCTTGAAATAATACAATTGTTTTGGGTCCCTGGTGGACTGGAGCTGCATGGCCTCTCTTAAAAACCATTCTTCAAATTCATAGAATCGCGGTTTCGAAAGCTCTTTTGAACGGTTATTCAGGCTGAGGTAGAAAATGCCATCGGCTGCATTGATGTTTGAAGTTGGAGAGTAAAAACCGGCGCAGCTAACATCGTGGCCCAGACCCGGTTCTATCTGTATCCCATGAATGTAATTCCGCGGAAAGTAAACAGGGTACTGATGGGCATTTTCTCCATTCTCGGTGATGGCCAGCAGGACATATTTGCTGCTAAGTATGTAAAAGAACCCGGCCAGCTTTTCATCTCGCACAAGACAGAGCAGAAATGCATTACCGTTTTCACTCACTTTTACCACATCCTTGCCCGCAGGCCTGTCCTCAAACAGGATTTTTTCTGTATGTTCCCATATAATCTCCAGATCCTTCCCGAACATGATGAAATTCAGATCAGAGATATGTCTTGAATGAACATCCAGCTGGCTGTAAACAAGTAATTTCTGATCCTGCCGCGAACTTTTAAAATGAAATTCAGCGGAATACCCCCTGAGATTGTGGACATTCAGGATAAGTTTATCGTCCCGGTTCTGTTCCAGGGTGGATTTATCAACGGTCTCCACATAAAGCATCCTTCTTCTGATCCGGTATTCGACGGTGAAAAGGTAAATCTTATCATGAAAATGATATATCGCCAGAAGTTCCCTTTTGCGCCACCAGCCATGACGCAAATCAACTTCTATCTCACGGGTGAACTTAAGATCGCGATCATAGTGTTCAATCACATAATCATAATTATAAGATAAAGCATAATAACCTGTTTCATCATGTCCGAAAATGGTCGGTATCTCTGAACTGGCTGGAATATCCCGTGGCTCACCCTGAAACAGCTCCACCGGTGGGGTAAACAACTGCCCGGATACAGAAAACAGGATGCCCAGCAAAATACTATTACAGAGCAGGAACTTCGATGACTGGACTTTTAGGCAAATATAATACACCCGTTCCAACTGCTAAAGAAAT
>LJUP01000292.1 GCA_001303955.1 Bacteroides sp. SM23_62
CGGGCCTCAGGTATCAAAGGAAAGAATGTAGTGGTCTCCGGAGCGGGCACCATCGGGAACCTGGTGGCACAGTTCGCAAAAGCAAGGGGGGCAGAGGGGGTGCTGATCACAGATATCAGTGATTACCGTCTGGGGATAGCACGTGAATGCGGCATTGAAGGGACCCTCAACGTGGCCGGCACCCCTTTTGCAGAAGGTGTGAAGGATTTTTTCGGAGCCTCCGGGTTCCAGGTCGGGTTTGAAGCGGCAGGTGTGCAGGCCTCACTGGATGTCCTGATGGCCCATGTTGAAAAAGGGGGTGATATTGTGATCCTCGGGGTCTACTCGGAGAATCCCACCGTGAATATGTATTACCTGGGGGAACATGAACTGAATGTCTTCGGTTCCATGATGTACCGTAAGGAGGATTACGAAGAAGCAGTATCGATGATCTCCGCAGGGAAGATCAAAACGGCCCCCCTCATCACCAGGCACTTTCCCTTTGAACAATACCTGGATGCCTATCATTTCATCGAGGAGCAGGGCGCTGAAGCGATGAAGGTGATGATAGACCTGTAAGTCCATAAGGCTTTATATCTATGGCATTTAAAATAGCAGGCATAGGGGAAATACTGTGGGACATGCTCCCAGGCGGGAAGCAATTGGGCGGTGCACCCTCCAATTTTGCATATCACATGCAGCAGGCTGGATTTGAAACCTTTGTTGTCAGTGCGGTAGGAAAGGACAGGGATGGGGAGGAAATAATGGACGTGCTGGACCAGTTGCAGTTAAATGACTCCTTTGTACAGCGCATACCGTATTATCCCACGGGTACCGTGACTGTGAAATTAAACCCGAGTGGAATTCCCGGTTATACCATTCATGAAAATGTGGCCTGGGACCATATTGCGTGGACTGACGGGCTTGATGCCCTGGCAAAGGAGGTCGACGCGGTTTGTTTCGGGAGCCTGGCCCAGCGGGAGAACGTTTCAAGGGAGACAATATGCCGCTTCCTTGAATCTACTAACCCGCAGTGTCTGCGGGTCTTTGATATCAATTTACGCCAGTCATTTTATACAAAAGAGATCATTGTAAGATCGCTGGAATTAGCCAATGTCCTTAAAATCAATGAAGAAGAATTGCCGATTGTGGCTGGACTCCTTGGATACTCCGGCAACGAGGAAAGCCAGTTGAACCAACTACTGAAAGGGTATGATTTACGGCTCATAGCGCATACCATGGGTAGTGGCGGCAGCCTGCTGCTGACGCATGAGGAGATCTCATCCTGCCAGGTACCTGAGATTAAAGTAACGGATACGGTAGGTGCCGGGGATGCTTTTACAGCTGTTATGCTGGCAGGAATGCTCCAAAATCAAACCCTGAAGACAACCCACAAGATTGCTACAGAGGTGGCAGCATTCGTCTGCACCCAAAATGGAGCAACACCAACGCTGCCCAGGGAGTTCATAGATAAAATATTAATGTAAAATCCAATCAATGAAACACTTCAATTATCATCAATCTTCAGAAATTGTTTTCGGCTCCGGCCGTATTGCCGAAGCCGGTCAGATCGTTCGTAAATATGGGAACAGATGCCTGATGGTGACCACTCCGGACAAACCGTTACGGCCACTGTATGAAAGGGTAAAGAATATCCTGGCCGAGGCCGGTGTTGAGGTTGCACACTTTGACGGGGTAATCCCAAACCCAACCACCGAGACGAGTGCTGCCGGTTCAAAAATGGCCAAAGAGCACGGGGCCGATGTGATCCTGGGACTCGGAGGCGGTTCCAGTATGGATGCTGCAAAGGCCATTGCCGTTGAGGCCACCCATGAAGGATCTGCCTGGGATTACCTCTTTTATAAGGAACCTGCTCCCGATCCTTCTAAGGTACTGCCGGTGATAGCGGTCAGCACCACCTCGGGAACGGGCTCCCAGGTCACCCAGGTGTCGGTCATTACAAATACCGCCGAGAGGGATAAATCGGCCTTGTATAATCCGGTGATCTTTCCCAAAGTGGCCATTGTTGACCCGGAGCTTATGATTACCCTGCCTGTCTCCGTGACAGCACCCACCGGATTTGACGTTTTCAGCCATGCCTTTGAGAGCATGATTAATCCCGGAACCGGTGCCTATGTGACACTTATGGCAAAAGAAGCGATCCAACTGGTAATTGAAAACCTTCCCAGGGTTTTGAAAAATGGATCAGATCTGGAAGCACGTGAAAAGATGGCCTTGGCCGATACCCTGGCTGGACTGTGTATTGCCAGTGCCGGTGTGACCCTTCCACATGGGATGGGCATGGCCATCGGGGGTATGTACCCTCATGTGGCACATGGAGAAGCACTGGCCATCCTTTACCCGGCCTGTACCAGGTACACGGCGGATGCTGCGGTGGAGCAGTATGCCTTTATGGCCAGGGCCCTCAATCCTGAATTAAAAGAGGTTCCGGACCGGGAAGCGGCCGGGCAGGACTGCGCTGAAATTGTCAAATTCCTGAAATCCCTTGGTTTGTACAAAGGACTCAGGCAGGTTAATATGCCAGAAGATGAGATAGAGGCACTGGCAAAACAGAGCATGGTCCTTCCTGATTATGAGGGCAATCCGAGAGTGGCAACCTATGATGAAATGGTTGAGCTGGTGAAAGAAGCTTATTTTCAATCATAGATAATACCTGTGAATAAGAATTAAATGTTATGAGAATACGCTTAATGCTCTCAATACTTGGACTAATTTGTTGGTTTCCATATACGGGCCATTCTCAGACATTTGATTTGGGAGAAATAAATTCCGCCAGATATAAGATTTACATACCCGGGGACTGGAATGGAGGACTGGTTATGTATGCACATGGATATGAGGAAATTGGGGAAGAGGTTGAAGGATATAGCAGGGAAGTGGACGATTTTATGGAAATCTTTACTTCCTGTGGGTTTGCCTATGCAGCATCGGCCTATAAAAGGCAGGGACTGATCATTAAGGATGGGATTGAAGATTCGGAGGCACTCAGGTCATACTTTGAGTTAAGATATGGCAAACCTGATATTTGTATTATTACAGGGCATTCCATGGGAGGGATCATATCTTTGGCTCTGATTGAAAAATATCCGGCAGAATACGATGGGGCCCTGCCATTATGCGGGTGGTTGTCGCCAGTATATTCCCTCCTCAAAAGAGGGCTTGATATGCTGGCAGCCTACGATTATCTGTTTGGTAAAAACGATGGTGAAATTGTGATTGGCAGTGATTATATTGATGCTGAATCAATCCAGGAAAAGCTTTCCCGGAAGCCGGATCTGGCTGGTTTTTTCGCTGAACATTTCAGTGTGAGGATGGATGATATCGCCAATGTGATTGAATTAAACCAACTGGTATTTAAGGAGTGCACCGCCTGGATTGGAGGCCTGCCGGCAGGCAATATTCAAACCATTTACGCGGGTTTTGGCAACGATGACAGAGTACTGAACAGAAAGATCCTGCGATATGCCGCTGATCCAGGAGCAAGGGAGTACTATATTAAATATTACACCCCCACGGGTATTATTTCTGATCCTGTATTGGCCCTGCACACTGTCTATGATAAGATATCGCCCGTTAACAACTACCAGTATTATGAAGAGCTTACTGAGATAAAACGGACAGCTGATTATTACGTGCAACAATATGTTGTAAGTGAAGGGCATTGTGAATTTACCACCGGGGATGTTGCTGATGCATTTGATCAATTATTGAAATGGATCAGGGAAGGTAAGCGTCCAGGACCCATTTACAGGTAGATTTTTTATTTTTACTATTCATAGAAATATATGCTGGAACTTCCAGCACTATTTGATTTGTTAAACAGTCGGGGAGCGTGAAGAGATTAAACATACTTCTGGTGATAGTACTGTTCATCGGGATGCCTGTCACACTTTTGGCACAGGGCAAAAACGACATTTACCTGTGGTGGGATTTCAATGACAGCAAAGAAATTATGGATCCGGCGGATGAGGACCCATGGCAGGAGGTCCCGAAACCATCCACCTGGGAACATGTCAGGGGAGATGCATACGAGATCCAGGGACTGGGGAAATATGTTCCCGGTGTAAAAGGCAGTGCTTTCAAGTTTGACGGTTTCTCTTCCTACATTGAAGGTATTCCTGATTTTGAGATCAAGGATGAGGAGATCGTATTTCCTGATGAGATAACCGTGGAATCATGGGTGGCACTGGGAGCCTACCCATGGAATTGGGCTCCCATCCTCACCATCGGGAAATACATGGTCACCGGATTTTATTTTGGAGTGGATTCAAGAGGCAGGCTAGGCTTTCACCTGTCCGATGCCACCTCGGTCTGGCATGAATGCAATTCAAAAATAAATACTGAAACCGGACTGGGGATGGACCTGCGAAGATGGTACCATGTGGTTGCCACCTATGGTCCCGAAGAAGGCATAAAGATCTACCTCAACGGTAAACTTGAAAACAGTTATACTGATTTTACATTTGACTACGGTATTGCTTACAGCGGCCTTGAAAAGGGATTTCGGCTCGGGATGAACCGGGACCTTCTTCCGCCTACTGACCCGATCCGGGACTGGGCCACCTATCCATCGAGATACACACTGGATGGGATCATTGACGAAACCAAAATTTACAGCAGGGTTTTGTCCGCCGGGGTGATTGAACAAATGTACCTCTCCACCATCCCTGAAAATGAACCGGAATTCGCTCCCAGAAAATTCCCTTCAATAGAGAGGCAGGGCAGATTTACAGCCAATTACACCAGGTTGGATTACTATCCGGAATGGGATGCCCTCTGGCCGGCCGGCCCTTATATGGATGTGGTGGTACAGTTTGAACAATTGCCTGTAAAGCTTATGTTCTGGAGGGGTACCAGGTACTCTCCATGCTGGGTAACTGAAAATGGTAAATGGATGGCCGATCAGAGCAGGGAAACCGGAAATAACTGGTTTCTGTCGCAGGGTCCAAGGGACGCAATGCCGACTGGATGCATCGAGCATATGTCGGATGTACAAACCAGGAGCTCCCGGGTGTCCATTATTGAAAACAATCCCGCCAGGATCACGGTAAACTGGAGATATTTACAAATGGATGTAAAGTTCCGGCAAATGGACCTTCCCAATAATACAGGTTTTGGTGAGTGGGGCAACGAACTATATCATATTTATCCGGACGGCATAGCGGTGAGAAAGGTTCTTCCCGGCAGGGGAGGATGGCAGGAGACCATCTTCCTTAATGAACCTGGTACCAGGCCCGAAGATAACATAGAGCTGGAGGCAGTTACTTTAATGAACCTGAAAGGGGACAGCAAAACCTACACATGGAAGCATGGTTATCCGGAATTCGACCTTCCCAATGCCAATATTCAGATCATTAATCTCAAAGCTGAATATAAGCCCTTCATCATACTTGCGGACGGTGGCGGTTTTGATGTGTTCAATCTTGAGGTGAGGCCTGAATATTCACATTTTCCATGGTGGAACCATTGGCCGGTAGCACAGATAATTTCCGATGGCAGAAGTGCCAGTGCTCCTGACAGGGCCTCACATTCTTCCCTGAGCTGGGGAGATCCCGGGAAGGATTATGCCCTTTACGGGATGACGAATGATCACAATGCGGTACTTAAACTGGCCCGTGCATGGAACCGTCCACCTACCCTGGAAGTAAACAGGGGATTTACCTCCAGGGGATACGATCCATCGCAGCGGGCTTATCTCATTGAAGTGTCTGAACCCTCAGACCTTACATTGGCACTTAATGGTTCCGGGGAAAGACCGGTTTACAATCCGGTATTTGTTATTTCAGGATGGGGACCCGATGAAATCTCTTGTATCCTTAATGGAATATCCCTGGATCAGAGGAGTTATAAATACGGTGTGGAATATGATGTCAATGGGATTCCCACGGCCATTATCTGGCTGAAATATGAATCAGACGAAAAAACCGGGATCCGTTTTTCAGTAATCCGGTCGGACTAATGTTGATGGTCAGAGGCCAGGTTGAAGTATTCTCAAACTTTTATCCGAGACTATACGATAATAAACTTAATCCAACAGACATCTATCCTTCTTATATACAAACTTTTATTGAAAGAAACCTTCGGAAATAAAAACTCTATAATATTTCAATAAAACGTTAAAAATAACGTATATTTGCAATATGATAGTGATGGATTTTATAAATAAGGTAAAAGAATTAGGAATATTCTCCATTGCTGATATTGAATTACTGTATCCAAATATTGACAAAAGGAGACTTTTTGAATGGAAGAAAAAAGGCTATATAGATAAAATCAGGAACGGATGGTACTGTCTCCCGGAATTCTTTAAAGAGCCCTACAGTTCATGGATTATTGCCAATTTAGTGCATACACCTTCATATATAAGTCTTGAATCGGCACTCGATTATTATGGCCTGATCCCTGAAGGGGTATTTATGACAACTTCAGTCACTACTAATAGACCCCTGCGCATTGCGATGGTGGGGCATGATTATTCATTCTCCCATATAAGGAGGGATTTGTTTGTCGGATATCAGCTGGTCGGGGCGGACAGATATAAATGGAAGATCAGGGTTGCCGATCTTGAGAAAGCAATTGTGGATTTCTTTTATTTTCGCTCTCACTATCAAGGCATAAGAGAAATTTCAGGATTGAGATTCAATGAACCGGTCCTAAGGGAGAATTTAAATATTGATCGATTATTTCAATACCTTGAAAATTTCAAGAATAAGGAACTGGAGGGCAGGGTTCGCCAAATGTTAGAAATATATACCATTGCTTAGTTTCAGTGAAATACGAAAGGAGTTTGATGCCAGTCTGACAGGTATTACTTCATACAGGTCCATGATAAAGGAGTACCTTCAGTGCAAGATCCTTGAATTTGTTTACCGTGGACCGTTTAAGAATAGATTGGTATTTCTAGGGGGAACAAAACTAAGGTTGCTGAATAATTTCAGGAGATTCTCAGATGATCTGGATTTTGATTTATCAGTAGTATATGACAGCAATGATCATTTAGCTCTATGCGAATATCTTGTAAAAGAGTTTCATAATCAGAATATTAATGCAGAAATTGATCAGGACAAGAAGATCAGGGAATTTGATGTGCAAACGCGTTATATCAATTTCCCTACGATTTTGGAACTGGCCGGATTAAAGGATCTTCCCGGAAGGAAATTTTTTATCAAGATTGATGCACAAAAACATGATTTCGGATCTTACTCTTATGAAGTGGAGACACAGTTGATAAACAGGTTTGATGTTTTCACACCGGTCAATTGTGCCCCTGACAGCATGATCCTGGCAACAAAACTTTGCTCCATCCTGGAAAGGTCGAAGGGCCGTGATTTTTATGACATTGTTGAATTGGTAAAAACCACTAAACCGGATATTGATTATATATCA
>LJUP01000293.1 GCA_001303955.1 Bacteroides sp. SM23_62
CGATAAGGCTGAAGAGTTCGAGGGACTGCATGGCCATGAACCAACTTTTGTCCGGTTCGAGCATTACCGGTCCCGCTACCATCCTTATCCCCGTTTCGCCGAAGGTTGCCATGATACGGCCCAGCCATCCCGATGGCGCCCGGCAATCCCCGTCTGTTGATATGATGACTTCATATCGTGCCTGCAATACCCCTTTTTTGATGGCTGATTTTTTGCCATATTCTCCTGCTTCCAGTTCAATCAGCCTGATGTTGGCATATCTGGAGGCATATGAATGCACGACCGCTGCCGTATGATCTGTTGAATGATCATTTACTAGTATAATCTCGTAATGGTCTTCAGGATAGTGTTGTTTTTGAAGATCCTCGAGCAGGGATCCCATCTGTGCTGCTTCATTCCTGACCGGAATGACAACCGATACTTTTCCACCCGTGGCAGCCCTGTAATGGACATCGAGCCGGAGGGTCCTTGCCCATCCATGCAGGTAGGTCAGCATCCGGATAGCGTAGGCAATGAAGACAGGAATCAGTATGATCCAGGCCCAATCCATGAATGGTCAGGCTTTCTGCAGGAACCTGTCTACTTCAGACATGAATTTATTCAGGCTGATAGGCTTGGTCATGAATCCCTGGCAACCTGCCTCATCAGCCCTTGTTTTTTCATCATTCATGGAATTGGCCGTTTGTACAATGATCGGAATGTGTGGCTGGCACTCCTTGATCAGTTTGATGGCTTCAAACCCGTTCATTTCCGGCAGTTGAACATCCATCAACACCAGGTCGATCTTTGGCTGCTCGCGACAGTACCTGACTGCGTCCATACCGGTAACGGCATGAAGCAGTTTAACCCTTGTTCTCTTTAGCACCACTTCTAGCAGCTGATAATTAATCTGATCATCTTCAACGATCAGTATGGTCTTGTCTTCCCAGTTCCTGTCACTGGCTGTATGTCCCTGGCTAACAGGTTTATCAGTTATACTTCCAGATGGATTCACATCCGGAATGGTAAAATAGAATTTAGCCCCTTGGTTTGGTGAGGACTCAACCCAGATCTTTCCCCCCAGTAAGTCAACGAAACCCTTGCAAATGGAAAGCCCGAGTCCGGATCCTCCAAAATGCCTGGACAGAGAATCATCTGCCTGTACGAACCGCTCAAATATGCGTTTTTGTTTCTCGCGGCTTATGCCGATACCGGTATCAAACACGTAGAACAACAGGGATTCGTCCTGCTGCATGCGATACCCGAACTCAATCCTTCCGGTTTCGGTGAATTTTAATGCGTTGCTCAGGAGATTAACAAGGACCTGTCTTAATTTTACACGGTCGGAGGTGATCATTGAAGAGGCATCATCCAGGGCAACCTCATAGGATAATTCAAGGACTTTCTTTCCCATCACCTCGAGCTCCGTAGAGAAAAATCCGTGCAGCTCCCTGATCAGCTCATTCAAATTAAAATCTTCCTTGGTGGCCACTACCTGATTGGCTTCTATCCTGGATACATCCATGATATCATCCAGCAGGCTGATCAGCACATTGCCGCTGTTGAGGATCAGATTCACATATTCCTGCTGTGTCGCACTGTCAATGTCAGGGTTGGCGAGCAGGTGTGCCAGTCCCATTATGCCATTCATGGGCGTACGGACCTCATGGGACATATTGGCAAGGAAAGCGGATTTTAATTTATCAGACTCCTCAGCCTCTTTTTTGGCCTTCCTCAATTCTGCCTCTACATCCTGTCTGTAAAGGGCAATGGAACATTGAAAGATAAATCCCTCGATGACCTTCGGATCCTCCAGTCTGCTGTCTCCCTTGGTAATGATCGTGGCTGTACCGTATAATTCCCCACCCCTTTCAAAGGTAATGCCATAAGTTTCATTGGCCTGGATCAATGTTTCAAGTGTGGTGGCTACCGGTTTTGGGATGTTTCCGTCAGAAGATTCATAAAGGCCTCCCTCGAATCGATATAACTTGTTGGCGGACTTAAACAGCTTCTGCATGGTATCTTTGGTCAGGGTTACCGTCTGTTGCAGCGGTTGCCTGCCCAGCACTGCTACAATCTTGTCCACGATGCCTTCCCCTCCGCCAATATACCTGACCTGCAGTTCCATGGCAGCCTCATTGAATGAATTGACTATCACTATGGCATCATCGATCAGCTCAGCAAGTTTATTCCCGATATATTCAAAAATATCGGACTGGTCTGTCTGACCCAGGAAATCAAGGGCAGTATTGGTAAGGAATTCAAGTTGTTCCTGATATTTCTCAGCTTCACCTGCACTCAGGATCTTGCCCTCCAAAGCGGCAATCTTTGCCTGTAATTCCTTTATTTTTTGATCTGCATCCATGCTTCATTCTTGAACGCCGGCCTGACTTATCCCAGCAACATACCAATGATGGTGGCTGACAAAAGTGATGCCAAAGTACCAGCCAGGAGTGCACGCATACCAAATTGAGAAAGAAGTACTCGCTGTCCTGGTGCCAGGGAACCAATCCCTCCGATCTGGATCCCTATTGACGCAAAATTAGCAAATCCACACAAAATGTAAGTGGCCATGATCACGGATTTGGATTCTGCAAAGCTTCCTGCGGCTTTCAGGTCAGCAAGGCTCATGTATCCGATGAATTCTGTCAGGATGATTTTTTCACCCAACAGCCTGCCAACCAAAGTGATATCTTCAGCTGCCACACCTACCAGCCACATCAATGGGGCAAATGCATAACCCAGCAAAAATTCGAGGGATAACTTCTCATAATGCCCGTTGGTCACATTGGTGATGGCAGCATTCAGGCTTGTCCAATCCCCGATCTTCAGGAAAATAAAATTAATCATTTCAATAAAGGCAAGGAATACCAGTAACATGGCCGCCACATTGACAGCCAGTCTTAGTCCCTCACCCGTTCCCCTGGAAATGGCATCCAGCACATTTTTGCCGATTTGTTCCCTGGGGATCTTCATCACTTTGCTTATATCTTCGGTCTGGGGGACCAATATCTTTGATACTACTATGACCCCGGGAGCGGCCATGACGGATGCAGCCAGGAGGTGTTTTGCGAACATCAGCCGCTGCACCGGATCAGTCCCACCCAGCACACTGATATATACGGCCAGCACACCTCCGGCCAGTGTTGCCATGCCCCCTGACATCACAAGCAGTATTTCAGACCGGTTCATTTTCTCAAGATACGCCTTGATCATGAACGGAGATTCTGTCTGTCCCAGGAAAATATTTCCAGCAACGGAAAGGCTTTCAGCACCTGAGATCCGAAGCGCCCTGCTAAGTGCCCAGGCCATTCCGTATACGATGAATTGAATGATCCCTAAATAAAACAGGACGCTGGTAAGTGCTGAAAAGAAGATGATGGTTGGCAATATGGTAATGGCAAAGTTGAGCAACGGCTTTTCAATGACCCCTGAATCACTTGACTTAAAAAGGAATTCCGTCCCCGCATAGGTAAAATCAAGCACCTTGACAAAGAGTTTCCCGACAAATTCAAAAAAAACCTGCACAGGCGGTATCCAGAGGATGCCAACGGCAAGGATCAGCTGAATGGAGAGTCCCATAAAAACCACCCGCCAGGAAATGGCTTTCCGGTTGGAACTGAAAAGCCAGGCGACAAGTATAAGGACCAGCATGCCCAGTAGTCCCCTGAGTATCTTGACCAGGCTGAAGTTGAATTGTTCATCGCGTGGAACGATGACATTTGATTCATCGATCAGGCCTGGTTTCTCCCGTGCCAAGGCTTTCCCGGCAGTATCAGTGACGGGGGCTAGAGAAGTATCAAGGGTAGGTTTTTCCTGCGATTGCCCGAATGTAAGGTTACCGATGAGTATAATTAGACAAACAAAGGTTAAAAAAAACTTCATTCATCGATGATATTAACTTTCATTCCTCTTGTTAAGCTCATCCCTGATCAAAGAGGCTTTCTCGTAGTCCTCTTCACCGATGGCTTCTTTCAGCATTTCTTTTAGTTCCTGGGTGGTAAAGTCTTCATACTCGGTCGATGAAACGGATGATGGAGTGACAGAATCAGATGCAGAAGCATTCTCTGAAAAGCTGCTTGACTTTTCCTCACTCCCGAATTCCAGCACAATCCCTGCCCTTTCCATGATCTCCTCAGTAGTATATATAGGACATTTGAAGCGAAGGGCCAGCGCAATCGCATCGGATGTCCGGGTATCTATGGATAATTTCTTCTCCCCGTTATCACAGAGCAATTTAGAATAGAATACACCCTCCTCGAGTTTATGGATATTCACCTCGAGCAGATCAATATTGAAGGAATTGGCAAAGTTCATGAAAAGATCATGTGTCAAGGGCCGCGGTGGCTTCAATCCCTCCAGCTGGATGGCGATCGACTGGGCTTCAAAACCTCCAACAATGATCGGTATCCTTCTGTCTCCACTCTCTTCAGTCAGCACCAGTGCATATGCCCCGGATTGCGTCTGGCTATAGGAGATTCCAAGAACATTCAGTTTAATCTTGCTCATAATACTATGGTAGATGCAGGTCCTTATGCGGTTACCCTCTCACAAATATAATGAAATCATTCTTTTAGTCAGGAAAATTTCATGCTGGATAAATATAAATGAAATTTGCCTCAAAGGGATTTTTCAAATACTGTTAAAAGTCAGTGTAAAATCTTTGCAGTTGTACTAAACTTTTATATTTTTGCACTCCCAAGTTTCGGGGATTTGATAATTGACAAAACCAAACAGGATGTACGCGATTGTAAATATTGCAGGTCAGCAGTTCAAGGTGGAGAAAGACCAGAAGTTATTTGTCCAACGGCTGGAGGAAAAGGAAGGTGAATCTGTGAGCTTTGATGAAGTTCTCCTGATTGATAATGACAAAAGCGTGATCGTAGGTGAACCGACCATCAAGGGAGCCATGATCAGCGGTAAGGTAATTTCCCATCCCAGGGGGGACAAGATCAAGGTGTTCAAAAAGAAGCGTCGTAAAAGTTATAAGGTAAGGACAGGACACAGACAGTACCTGACAGAGATTCAAATAGAAAACATCATTGAGAAGGGTGCTGTCAAGGAATCCAAAGCAAAGACTGCAGCCAAAAAAGAGACAGCCCCTGAAAAACCTGCTGAAACCAAGGCCACTACAACGGCTGAGACCAAAGCACCGGCAGTCGCGAAAGCTCCACCGGCAGCTAAAAAGCCTGCAACCGCTGACAGTAAGACCGAAAATGTGAAAAAGACTGCAGCAAAGAGGCCAGCGGCAAAGAAGTCCCCAGCCAATAAGACTGCCCCAACCAAACCGGCAGCGAAAAAAACAGCTGCTGCCAGACCTGCGGCAAAGAAACCTGCGGCAAAGAAACCTGCAGCAAAGAAACCTGATGCCGGAAAAGAAACCAAAGAATAGTAAAAAATTAAAACCATAATAAGCCATGGCACATAAAAAAGGAGCTGGAAGCTCAAGAAATGGAAGGGAATCGGAAAGTAAGAGACTCGGGGTCAAGCTCTATGGTGGTCAGTTTGCAGAGGCTGGGAATATCATTGTACGCCAGCGCGGTACTGTGCACCATCCAGGTGAAAATGTAGGTATGGGCAAGGATCATACGCTATTTGCGCTTATCAGCGGCACCGTTAATTTCAAAAAAAGAGCCAACAACAAATCTTACGTTTCCGTCGTTCCTGCTGAAGATTAACGGAAGTTATCCAACCGTACAGATCTCCTGTAACTATCTGGCAAGGCTGGTATGTTACAGGAGATTTTTTTATTTTTAAAATCCACAATAATAAGCGTGCCATGTTGTCGGTCTCCTTTATCCGCGATCAGCGGGACTATTTGATCGAAAGATTAAAAATTAAAAATTTCCACCAGGTTGAAATCATTGATGCGATTATCATCAGGGATAACGAGCGAAGGTCTCTCCAGGTGAAACAGGATCATTTGCAGGCGGAACTGAATGTCAAATCAAGGGAGATCGGGGCACTTTACAAGGAGGGTAAAAAGGAGGCAGCAGATGAGGCCAAGGAAGCCACTGCCCGCCTGAAAGAAGAAATCAAAGTACTTCAACTGGCCCAGCATGAAGCCATATCAAAGCTCCAGGAACTCCTGGTACAGGTCCCCAATATCCCCCATATATCAGTCCCCCAAGGAAAAGGAGAAGCCGATAATGAAAAGGTCAGGGATGGCGGTAAGCTGCCCGTGCTGGAAGCCGGTGCAGTTCCCCATTGGGACCTGATCTCGCATTATGATATCATTGATTTTGAGCTTGGTAATAAACTGACGGGGGCTGGCTTCCCCGTCTACAAGGGAAATGGGGCAAAGCTGCAAAGGGCCCTGATCAATTTTTTCCTGGATGAAAATATTGCATCCGGTTACAAGGAAGTGCTGCCACCCCTGATGGTCAATGAAGATTCAGGGTTTGGAACGGGACAACTTCCCGATAAGGAAGGACAGATGTACCATATTCCATCGGACGATTATTACCTCATCCCAACCGCAGAGGTCCCCGTTACCAATATTTTCAGGGACCAGATCCTCAGGGCAAAAGACCTGCCGGTAAAATATACGGCCTATACCCCCTGCTTCCGCAGGGAGGCAGGATCATGGGGGAAAGATGTCAGGGGACTCAACCGGCTGCACCAGTTTGACAAGGTGGAAATCGTTCAGATCGTGCACCCCGATCATTCATACCGGGCCCTCGAGGAGATGGCTTCCCATATCGAAGGACTCATCGTAAAACTGGGCCTGCCCTACCGCATTATGAGATTATGCGGTGGTGATATCAGTTTTACTTCCTCCCTGACCTACGATTTTGAGGTCTATGCAGCCGCACAGGGAAAATGGCTGGAGGTCAGTTCTGTCTCCAACTTTGAATCATATCAGGCCAACCGGCTGAAACTCAGGTTTAAGAACGAGGGTGACAGAAAAACACAACTGGCACATACCCTGAACGGAAGCGCCCTTGCCCTGCCAAGGATCGTGGCCGCCATGCTTGAGAACAACCAGACGCCGGACGGCATTATAATCCCTGAAATACTACACCCTTATACCGGATTCGATCTGATATCAAATCCGATACCGTGACAGATCAAAAAAAGGCATATTTATATGCAGGCATTGCCATTTTTTTCTGGTCCACCGTAGCTTCGGCTTTCAAAGTTGGCCTGCAGCATATTGACTTTATCCAGTTTCTGTTTTTTGCTACCTGGACCTCCCTGTTTATTCTGTTAATTATCAATCTTTTGCGGGGCAAACTGAAACAGCTGAGATCCCCTGGAAAAAAGGATCTTGCTTTTTCCGCCCTGATGGGTGCCCTCAGTCCCTTTGCCTATTACCTGGTGCTTTTCAAGGCCTACGAGATATTGCCTGCCCAGGTCGCCCAG
>LJUP01000043.1 GCA_001303955.1 Bacteroides sp. SM23_62
TTGTTAAGTACATGTTCGATATTCGCTCTTCGGCGAGGGAAGAGAAAGAGGAACTTTATTTCGCTGAGAGTTTCCACCACCGCAGCATGGTCATGAAACCTGCGGGTGTGCCGACCATGATCGTGCCAGGTAAGCGCACCAGCGGTGTGGCTTCCCCGGACTGGGGAACAGCCATGGTGCAGATCCCGTGGTATCTTTATGTTTACTATGGCGACCGGATGATATTGGAGAATTTTTATCCCGATATGAAGGCCTGGGTGGAATATATCCATGGGATAAAGGAGGACGGGATCGTTCCGCATGGGTTGGGGGACTGGTGCCCGCCGGGGGGGAATGAAAATATAGATTGTCCTGTGCCTGTCAGTTCGACCGCTTTTCATATCCTGGATGTCAGCATCATGGCCCAGGTATCTGCCTTGCTGGGCAAACCCGAAGATCAGTCCCGCTATGCCGGGATGCTGGCGCAGTTGAAGTCCGATTTCAACCGTCATTTCCTTGACCTTGAAAACCATACCTATGGCAGCCAGACTGCCAATGCCTTGGCCCTTGACATCGGCATTGTACCCCCGGAATACCGGAATGAAGTGGCAGGATCCATTGTCATGAATATCCATGAAAAATATGATGGGTTCCTGAATACCGGCATCTTCGGTCTGGCCCGTGTTTTCAGGGTCCTTTCCGAAAACGGCTATGAGGATGAGGTATACCGCCTGCTGACAAAAACCGGCCGGAACAGTTTTGCCTTCATGTGGGAGAATTATGATGCCACAACCCTCTGGGAGGTACTTCCCTGTAATGATAATTACCCTAAGGAGATTTATCTGAGATCACACAGCCATCCCATGCAGGCCGGCTTCGATGAATGGTTTTATGCAGGGATTGCCGGGATCAATCCGGTTGTAGAGCAACCGGGTTTCCGGCTGATCGTGTTCAAACCTTACCTCACGCGGCAGCTTGGTTCCGCTTCCGCCACTTATAGATCGGGATTCGGAACCATTATCAGCAAATGGGAGAATGCCGAAGGTAAAATGACCTGGCGTATCCGCATCCCGGAGAACAGCAGGGGCATCATCCATGTACCTACCTATGGCAGTGGAGCAGGTATCCTGTTAAACGGGCTGGACGCGGATGTCATCCGGGAAGAGAATGGTTTCAGCCTGATCGGGGAATATGGTCCGGGTGAATACCTGGTAGAAATTTGATAAATTGTATACCTTCCATAAATTTATATGCCAGTACATACCCTAATAAACGTTCAGAAAATGTTAAGCCGTAGTATAATACCCAAAAAGTTTGCCATGGGCCTCCTTGCGGGTCTTGGCCTGCTGGTGTCCTGCCAGCAAAAGGATGTCCCCCGGAACCCCAACATCCTGTTCATCCTGGCAGATGACCTTGGCTATCATGACCTGAGCTGCATGGGCAGCGAATTTTATGAAACCCCGAACATAGACAAGATCGGCCTGGAGGGGATGATCTTTACGGACGGACATGCCACCTGCCAGGTTTGCAGTCCCTCAAGGGCCAGCATCATGACCGGACAGTTCCCGGCCAGGCACGGCATAACAGACTGGATCGGTGCCAGGTCAGGCATAGAGTGGAGGGAACACAAGCGATACAGCAAGCTTCTTCCGGCAGCCTATCTGCACAACCTGCCCCATGCCTTCACAACGCTCCCGGAGGCAATGAAGGAAGCGGGTTATCTGACATTCTTTGCCGGGAAATGGCACCTGGGCAGCGAAGGTTCCTACCCTGAAGATCATGGTTTTGATTTCAATAAGGGAGGTTTTGAATCCGGCTGGCCGCGGGGTGGATATTTTTCACCCTACCAGAATCCAAAACTGAAAGACGGGGAGCCGGGAGAGAATCTTTCCATGAGGCTGGCCAGGGAGACCGTTCAGTTTATCAGGGAAAACAAAGACACTTTATTTTTTGCCTACCTGTCATTTTATGCAGTCCATAGTCCGATCCAGACCACAAGTGAAAAATGGGAAAAATACAGGCAAAAAGCAGCCGGAATGGGCATAGCGGAGTCAGGTTACATCATGGAACGAAGACTGCCCATAAGGCAGGTGCAGGATAATCCCGTCTACGGCGGACTGGTGGAAGCCATGGATGAGGCTGTGGGATTGGTCCTGGGCTGCCTGGAGGAACTTGGACTGGACGGGCAGACCATTGTCATATTTACTTCAGACAACGGGGGTGTCTCGTCGGGGGACAATTTTTCCACGGCCAACCTGCCTCTGCGGGGCGGAAAAGGTTACCAATGGGAAGGGGGGATACGGGAGCCCTATTTTATCAGGGTGCCCTGGCTGGGGAACCAGGGTGCAAGATGCGATGTACCAGTAACGGGCACAGATTTTTATCCCACCCTGCTGGAACTGGTGGGGGCGGAGCTTAAACCGGAGCAGCATATCGACGGGGTCAGCCTGGTACCGCTTTTATATGGGGACAGTATCCCGGAAAGGTCCCTTTACTGGCATTATCCGCATTACGGGAACCAGGGGGGTGATCCTTCCTCCATCATCCGGGAGGGAGCATGGAAATTGATCCATTACTGGGAAGACGGGCATGATGAACTTTACAATTTAACCAAAGATATTAGTGAAAGCACGGATGTATCAGCTGACTGCCCAGATATTACAGAGCAAATGAGATTCAGGCTATTGGAATGGCTGGCAGAGGTTGATGCACAGATGCCGGTACCCGATCCCGAATACGACAGGGAGCTGGACATGAAAAGGCAGGAGGAGATTCGCAGTGGCCTCTGGCCCAGGCTGGAGCAGGACAGGTTGGACTATTTATCCCCCGACTGGCAACCGGACGAGAATTGGTGGGGGAGCAAGGTTACAGAAGATTAAAAAAACAAAACATTTATGACAAGAAACACCTTACTTATCCTGGCCGGCATGCTTGTAATATTTACCGGATGTGCAAGACAATCCCCCGGGGATAAACGGCCCAACATCCTGTTCTGCATTGCAGATGACCAATCCTTTCCCCATGCGGGGGCTTACGGATGTGATTGGGTCAATACACCTTCTTTCGACAGGATCGCACAGCAGGGCATCCTTTTTAACAGGGCTTTCACGCCCAATGCTAAATGCGCCCCTTCAAGATCCTGTATTGTTACGGGAAGGAATTCCTGGCAGCTGGAGGCGGCAGCCAACCACTGGTGCTATTTCCCGCCCAAATTCAAGACATATGCAGAATGCCTGATCGAAAGCGGCTATTTTGTGGGGCATACACAGAAGGGATGGGGACCCGGGATCGTGAAAACAGCCGACGGGGAAAGCCGTGAACTGTTGGGGCCCGCTTTTAATGAATACAAGACAGATCCGCCTACAGGTCATATCAGCAATAATGATTATGCCGCAAATTTCGAGGCTTTCCTGGATGCAAAACCGGAAGGCGAGCCATTCTGCTTCTGGTATGGCAGTATAGAACCACACAGGAGGTATGAGTACCGGTCCGGCGTCAGCAAGGCCGGCAAAAAGCTGTCTGACGTCGACCAGGTACCGCCATACTGGCCTGACTGCGATACGGTGCGGAACGACATGCTGGATTATGCACTTGAGGTAGAATACTTTGACAGCCATATCGGGAGGATGCTCCGGATGCTGGAAGAAAGGGACCTGCTTGAGAACACCCTGGTGATCGTAACCTCCGACCACGGGATGCCTTTTCCGGGGGTCAAGGGCATGCCGAATATGATCGCCAACAGGGTGCCCCTGGCCATGATGTGGCCCGGCGGGATACATCAGGCGGGAAGGATATTTGATGGATTTGTAAGCTTTACGGATTTTGCACCCACCTTCCTGGAGCTGGCTGGTATTTCAATAGAGGAGAGCGGGATGCAACCCATGGAAGGCCAGAGCCTGGTGGCCCTTCTGAAAGGGAAGGCAGGTTCACCTGGTCGTGATTTCATGGTGTTTGGCAAGGAACGTACCGATGTCGGCAGGCCTGACGATGTTGGTTACCCTGCCCGTGGTATTGCAGACCGGGACTTTGTATATATTATGAATATCCATCCCGAGCGATGGCCGGCAGGCAATCCTGAAACGGGTTACCTGGACACCGACGGATCACCGACCAAGTCATTCATCCTGAATGACAGGAGGTTGCATGGAGAAAGCTGGTTCTGGCAGCAGAATTTCGGCAAGAAGCCGGCAGAAGAATTGTATGAGCTAAAGGGGGATCCCTGGCTGCTGGATAACCTGGCAGATAATCCTGACTTTCAGGATGTGAAAGTAAAATTAAAACAACAACTCCTGGAGGAACTGAAAGCGGAAGGTGATCCAAGGATGTTCGGGAAGGGCGGGGAATTTGATAAATATCCTTATGCCGGCGAAAAACACAGGGATTTCTACAACCGCATGATGAAGGGTGAGCAGTTAGAAGCCGGATGGGTCAATCCCACAGATTTTGAAAAAGAAGCAATCATAACCAAATGATAAACCAAAAATCTTGTATTATGAAAAAATGGATGCTAATCCCGGTAATGCTGCCTGTCCTGTTTGCTGGATTAAAGGCTTCCGGCCAGGACTTCCCCGAGATCCCTGAATCCGAAAGGATCGCCAGGCTCATCCCCCCGCAAGGCAGGGTCCGCATGGTGCTGGACACAGATACCTACAACGAGATCGATGACCAGTTTGCCGTTGTCTATGCCTTGCTTTCAAAGGAAAAGCTTGATGTTGAAGCCCTTTATGCCGCACCGTTCCACAACAGCCGTTCCGAAGGACCCGAAGACGGGATGGAGAAAAGCTATGAGGAGATACTGCGTTTGCTGGACCGCCTAGGCATGGATCATGAAGGATTTGTGTTCAAGGGGAGCAGGGAATATTTGAAGGACCTTGAAAAACCGGTTGAGAGCCCTGCTGCGCTTGACCTTATCGAGCGTGCCGGGACCGCCAGTCCGGAGGATCCGCTCTATGTGGTTGCCGTCGGGGCCATTACCAATGTGGCCAGTGCCATCCTGATGGAACCCTCCATCATCAATAATATAGTGGTTGTATGGCTTGGGGGGAATTCCATCCACTGGCACAATACCAGGGAATTCAACTTTTCGCAGGACCTGAACGCATCCAGGCTGATCTTCGATTGCGGGGTACCTTTCATGCAATTGCCCTGCACCCCGGTGGTCACTCACCTGGCGACCACATTGCCTGAGATGGAGTTCTACCTCAAGGGCCGGGGAGCCATAGGAGATTATCTGCTTGAGATCTTCAGGGATTACGAAAAGGACCATTATGCCTGGTCCAAGGTGTTGTGGGACATGACCGCGGTGGCCTGGCTGATCAACGGGGACTGGACCCCATCGAATCTGATCCACAGTCCCATAGTTACAGACCTGCATACTTTCAGTTTTGATGATTCAAGGCACCTCATGCGGGCTGCCTACCACATACGCAGGGATGCCATCTTCGGGGATTTCTTTCACAAGATTGAGGATGCTGCCAGATAAGGATGCCGGATCATGAAAAAACAGGCCTTTGAAGGTATATCAAGACATTTTTTCCTGATCCTGCTGGTATGCATGCCATGCATCTCCTGCAGCATACAGGAAAAAGAGCAGGCTCCCAATGTGGTTTTCTTTTTTGCCGATCAGCTGCGCAGGCAATCGGTCGGTTTTCACGGAGAGACCAACATCACCACCCCCCATCTGGACCGGCTTGCGGAGCAGGGCATGGTATTCAACCAGGCCCTGTCAACCTTCCCCATATGTACCCCTTACCGGGGCATGTTGATGAGCGGGCGGATGCCCGCCCATACCGGGATCATGATGAACTGGATCAACCCCAACCCGGAGGATGTCTGGATCGCAGAACTGTTCAGGGATGCCGGGTACAGCACGGGATTTATCGGGAAATGGCACCTGAATTCGGGGAACAAGACCACCACCGGCCTGTATTGCCAGACAGCGGGGGACCAGCAGGAAAAAAGACGGATGGAAAGGGAATACGTTGCAGCCCATCCCGAAAGCGAATTTGTCCCCCCGGGTCCCTACCGGCAGGGATATGCATTCTGGGCTGCCTATAATTTCCATGTAAATTTCATGCATGCATATTATTACCGGGACAGCCCTGAACGGTTACACTATAAGGGCTATGAGGTTGACGGGGAGGTGGATGTGGCCATTGAATTCATGGAGCAAAACAGGGAATCGGGCAAGCCCTTCTTCCTGATGGTGGCTCCACATACACCCCACAATCCGTGGAGACCGGAAGATGTCCCGGCCGAATACCTGGAAAAGGTGAAAGACACTCTTGATTTACAGCCCAATGTGGACGATTCCTTTATGCCCGAATGGAAGGCAAGGAGCCAGCAGGATTTCAGGGTTTATTATGCCATGGTCAAGAATATCGACCACAATATCGGCAGGTTGATGACTTACCTGGAGGAAAGCGGGCAGATGGACAACACCATTTTTGTCTTCACCTCCGATCATGGTGAAATGATGGGTAGCCATGACCGGATCTACAAAATGGTTCCTTACGAAGAATCGATCGGGATACCTTTGGTGTATTGCTGGAAAGGTCACATTCCTGCTGGTCAGCGGACCAATTCTCTTTTCACCCCGGT
Organism: Bacteroides sp. SM23_62; assembly: GCA_001303955.1. Classification (GTDB taxonomy): domain Bacteria; phylum Bacteroidota; class Bacteroidia; order Bacteroidales; family SM23-62; genus SM23-62. The sequence goes on from LJUP01000043.1 coordinate 6,580, forward strand.
TGATCATATGCCCACTTTGCTTTCGCTGGCCGGTATAACAGTGCCGGATTTTGCTGACGGAATGGACCAGAGCCATATCCTGCTGGGTGAACCCGGACCGGAACGGGAGGAGGCACTGCTGATGAATTACAGTTCGCATTGGGACTGGTGTGCCACGGGAACCCGGTGGAAGGAATGGAGGGGGGTCCGGACCATGACACATACCTATGTCAAGTGGCTGGAAGGAGATGAAGAGCTTTATGATAACGTGAACGATCCCTTCCAGATGATCAACCTGGCTGTCAGTGACAAAGAGCCGGATCTGCTGGAGGCCATGCGCCGGAGGCAGGAAGTCCTGCTGGAGGAAGCCCACGATGAGTTCCTGCCAGGAAACGGGTATGCAGCGTGGTTTGATCCCCGGTCCCGGGATGTGGTCAGCACTGCCCTTGGACCTGTTAAGCAATAATTGAACTATGATGAAGAAAACCATACTGTTCTTCAGCCTGGCATTGCTTAGGGCAAGCATAAATGCGCAGGAGGAATCTTTTAGCAAACTTCAGGAGCTCGATTGGAAACAGACCTTTTCTGACCCCGGGACATCCAATTGGAGTGAAAAATGGGTGCTGGATGGCCTGAAAGCCAGGGTCCAGAACTCCCCCCAGGGGATGGCATTTCATGCGGGCCCCATCCCTGCGGAAGATTCAAGCCATTCGGTGTTGTGGACCAGACAGCTTTTCAGCGGGAATATAAAAATTGAATACGAGTATACCAGGCTTGACACTGCCACAAAATATGTGAATATCCTCTATATACAGGCGACAGGAAGTGGACAGGGAGATTTCACAGAGGAAATATTTGAATGGTCAGAACTGAGGAGAATCCCGGCCATGCGTATGTATTTCAATCACATGAATACCTATCATATCAGCTATGCAGCCTTTGGAAATACCAATCTGGACGCACCGAATGATTACATCCGGGCACGCAGGTATATGCCTGAATCAGGCAGGGGACTGGATGGCACGGACCTCGAACCTGATTATTTTCAGACAGGCCTGTTTCAGCCAGGGATCACACGTCGGATCACGGTGATTAAATATGGGAACGATCTGTACATGGAAATCATTGGTCCCGGGAAAAAGAAGCTGTGCCACTGGAAAAATACCAGCCTGCCACCGGTTGAAAAAGGGCGCATCGGCCTGCGGCATATGGCATCCAGGAATGCCCTTTACAAAAACTTCCGTGTTTCCGAAATTGTGAAATGATGCTATCCGGATTCAGCTTGATTGGTGAGAAAAACCAGGTACTGCTTGTGGTTATTTCGGTGGTTATTATTTGTTCATGTTTGCATCATAGGAATGCAACCAGTACAATTGATCCTGAGATCAAGGCGCATGGCGATTTGCTGGGTGTAGACCTGAATGATGTTAAAAAAGAACTAGCAAGTGTTGTTTTCAAATATGAAAAGGTACTTGGTATAGGCTACGAGCCAGGGTGTACACGTCGCGATCCAAGTGATATCATCAAAGTGGGTGATGCCTTTTACATATGGTATACAAAGGTATATGGCAGGTCACCGGGATACTGGGGTACCATCTGGTATGCAACATCGAAGGATGAAGGATATACCTGGCAGGAAAAAGGCGAAGTTTTGGGTGTTGGTACCAAAGGTAGCTTTGACTCACAGGCCACCTTCACACCCAATATCATTTATGCTGCTGGAAAATATTATCTATTCTATACTGGTGTGAAACCTACTCCCGGGAGGACGGACGGCGTTTTCGAGAACAATTCTTCGAGTGATGTCACAGCCATAGGAATTGCTGAGTCAGAATCACCGGATGGCCCCTTCAGAAGACTTCATGAGGGAGAGCCAGCCTTGCGAATAAGTAATGAGAGAAATACTTTTGACAGCTATAGAATTGATGATGCAGTTTTACTGGTTCGTGATGGGAAATACTGGTTATACTACAAAGGCAGAAACCTGAAGCATGGCGAAGACGGTCCGTGGAAGACGAAAATGGGCGTTGCTTTCTCTGAAAATCCTGAAGGTCCCTACGTTCGGTATGAAAACAATCCCATCCTTGATAAAAGTCATGAAGTGATGATCTGGAAACAGGGTAGAGGTATTGCCTGCCTGGCTTCCATAAGCTCAACATTTGAGTACGCTCATAACGGGGTGGATTTTACTGCCACCCCATTGAACATTAAAATACCTGATGAGGAACGTCCAAAGGCGCCGGGAGCTTTCAGGCCTGACCTTGTGGACAGGGAGGCTGAGAATACAGGCCTGACCTGGGGAATATCCATGGTACACAATGGAGATGAATCTTATCTGATACGTTGGAAGACAGTCAGAAAGTAAATAATACACAAAATACTGTGTAAACTGTTATGAGTCAATGCTATAATGAATCAAGGGCATAAACTTTTTGAAATTATCCCGAACTCATGTAATATTGTTTAATATGAAATCATTTTTATACACTGTTTCCCTCTTTCTGTCAATATTCATTTTCAGCGGTTCTACGCTTATGGAACCTGCATCCGGCAGTAGAGGGAGCAAACCCAATATCATCCTCATCATGGCGGATGATCTGGGACAGGAGTCACTGGGTTGCTATGGAGCTGCTGCATACGAAACACCGGTACTTGATGGATTGGCGGCCGAAGGATTACGATTCACCCAGTGCCATTCGCAACCGATCTGTACACCTACCCGGGTCCAGATCATGACCGGGCTTTATAATAACCGCAACTACCAGGGTTTTGAATACCTGGATCCCGGCCAGGTTACCTTTGCCCAACTGGTAAAGAAGGCGGGATATGCTACCTGTATTTCCGGCAAATGGCAGCTGAATGGGTGGCAATCAAAAAAACCCGGCTGGGATGATCTGAACAGGCCTGCACATCTGGGCTTCGATGCTTTTTGTCTATGGCAGGTATCAAAATACAAGCAGGCAGGAGAACGCTATGCTGACCCCCTGGTGGTTAAAAATGGTATTGAGCTGCCCATATTAAAGGACCAGTATGGTCCCGATGTGTTCTGCGATTTCATACTGGATTTTATGGAAGAGAAAAAGGACCAGCCTTTCCTTGTATATTACCCCATGGTACTGGTGCATAACCCGTTTACACCCACCCCCGATTCCCCTGAATGGAGGGATCCTGATATGCGCTATCCCATGAAGAGGCATGAGGGTGATTCCAGTTTTTTCCCTGACATGGTTAATTATATGGATAAAGTTGTTGGCCGGCTTGTACAAAAGGTGGATGAATTGGGATTGCGTGAAAATACGGTGATCATGTTTACCGGGGATAACGGCACCACTACTAATATCTTTACCAGGATGACCGATGGGGACATCGTTCAGGGTGGGAAAGGATCCATGACTGACAGGGGTACCCACGTACCCTTCATTGTCTCCTGGCCGGGCACATCACCGGTGGGACAGACGCTTGATGACCTGGTGGATTTTTCAGACATGCTGCCTACCATCTGTGACCTGGCGGGAGCTAAGGTCCCGGACAGCCTGGACATTGACGGGCGATCCTTCCTTCCCCGGTTAAAGGGAAAGAAAGGCAAAACCCGCAAGGCCATTTTCTTCCATTACTGGGGTGCACACGGGCGCACCCCGGAAGGAGCGCGCGAAATGGCCCGCAACCACCGCTATGTACTTTTCAACAATGGTGATTTCTTTGACCTGGGAAATGACATAGACCAGACATCACCCCTGGATGTTGATAAACTATCCCGAAAAGAAAAGAAGATCCATAAGAGGTTGAAAAAGGAACTGGAATCATCAGGCTCTCTTGCAACAAATAATACCCTGTGAGATTATATATTGTCCTGGGGATTGCCCTTGTTTGGGGTTCCTGTCAAATAAGAAAGAACAGGAATACCTGGATCATGTTGAGGCTATACCTTGTTGCCAACCAGATTGAGATCCAATCCGGGCTTGTTTATCTGGAAAGGCAAAGGTGATGTTTTACTCTTGATTTGCCTGTGATTTCCTGCGAATAAATTCGATATAATCAATCCTGGCCAGCTCTTGCTTATGGGCCTTCCCCACCAGTTTGATCTCGTCGCCGGTATTTACCTGGATATTATCAAAGCGGCGCCAGCGCCAGCAGTCCGTGTCCTCATCCAGTTTGAAGGTTGCCTTTTCTTCTCCTGCGATGTACAGCCTGACCTGAGACTGCCCCTCCACCTGATCAAAATAGGTGATCCTTATATCGTATGTGCCGGAGGGCTGATCGAAGGTATAGCTGGCAGTGCCTGAGTCCTTGGTTTCCACCCCCCATTCCTCCACCAGTTCTTCCCGGAAGGGTGCGTAACCGTCAAGATCCATTTCCTCGACCTCTTTCCCGATGGTAGGCGGGAGTCCCACAACACCCGCCTCGATCATGCCCTGTTTGAAGGCCCGCATGAGAGAGAAGGATGCACCGTCATAATGCTTCAGGGCGAGGCCGTCTACCCTGGCCGGGTGTTCCAGCGCCACTTTAATGCCGGCTTTGATCAGCTCCGGTGAAGCAGCCATGCGGGCAGCGATGCCCGAGACAAAATGCATATCCGGTCCGATAAATTTCCGGTTTGTTGCCAGCCATTTTTTGCGTAATTCAAATGTTTCGTTTTCCCTGCCAAGTTGCTCGGTATGGTCCTGGTTGACCAAGGAGCCGAGGTAGGGTGCCACGGCTTTCATGTCCATACCGTAATCCATTGCACTGCCACCACCCCATACCAGGACATCATTAAAGCGGAGATGGCATCCGGGATTTTCCTCCCTGATCTTTTCTGCGATCAGACGGTACAGTTCCGTGGTGGAGTTGGTCCTGAATGCTATCCACTGATCTCTTTCCGGTTGGGCGTTTTTATTTTCCTTCAGGACCGGTATGGCGGCCTCAAGGTCAAAACCGGTCTCGCATGCCCTGGCAATACAGTGCCGGCAAAAACAGGTACCGCCCTGGTCGATGTCCCTGTTATTGAAAAGCAGCTGGCAGGTCTGGATATAGTCAACATCATAGTTCGCGGCTATATCCCCGAAAAGGGCAATCACGTATTCCCGTGTGTCCGGGTTGTTGGGGCAAAACATGTGGGGATTCTCAGCTTTTCCATCGATATTCTTCTGTTGCCAGTCCGGGTTCGCCCGCACGAGTGCTTTGGGTATCGGGAAATGTGAAACTTCCGCACCGACACTTAAGCCCCTGGCCCGGCATGAGTCTATTACCAGCTGGAGCCAGTCCGTTTCCCTGATCCATTCGTAATCCGACATCAGGGGTTTGATGGTATCATAGCGTTCCATCTCGGGGAAAAATGTGACCCTTGAATCTTCCGCATCGAATATATCCCTGGCAGGGTTATGCGGGAATTCGGAGGCCTTGAAAGGGCGGTGCTCCTCGTGCATAACAACAATGATATAGAGATTGTTCACACCGATCATGGATTGCATATTATCCAGGATGTAGGTCATACCTTCGTCATATATTGTCCAGGGCCGGATCTGGGTCCCCACTTCAAATTCCGAAGTGGAATCCGGCTTCCATACCCTGTTCCATGGGATCGGTTCGTTATCATCTGCCTGCCGTCGTTCCACCCATCCCTGGCAGGTTCCGGAGATAGATGAGATCCAGATGAGTATGATGAGCATTAGGTTTCTCAGGTTCTTCGTATGTATTTTATATTTCTTTGGCTTCACGATAGATGCTTGTTTATTAAACTTATTTGGTGATTACTACTTTTGCAACCTGCTTTTAAACGACCCTGGCCCTCCCTTTACCGATCCCTTGGCTTGATCCTGTTACGCTCGCAACTTTGTCTGGTAATTTCACATTGATGTTCTTTTCCAGGTGAGTCGCATTATATCAGAATTCCAGTTCCTTGCTGGTGATCAGTGGGCCGATTCTTTCCCTTCGTGTTTCAGGGTATCCAAGTTCCCATGGATCGGGACCTACCCAGGTGCTTTCACGGCCTGTGATCCGGATGATCCCTTTGACATCGATTTCCACCAGCGCAAACAGGGGATCTTTGTATGGTGCAGTGTATTTAATATATGGATATTTTTCGTCTACCTCCTTGCCATATCTTACTTGGAGGTAATCACCTCCCATCCAGTAATATGACATGCTGTTAATCTGAATATAGTGTATACCGTTGATTGTTTTAGAATAGTCGATATGGTGGTGTCCGCTGAAACAGGCGATTACTTTTTTCTTTTTGGATCGGAGGTTCGCCTCCTCAAAGATTTTCCTGACCTCATCTGCATTTTCCACACCATGGGGATCTTCAATACTCTGATGTGAAAATACTACAACCGGTAATTTCGTCTGAGCAAGATCCTTTTTCAGCCATGCCTGCTGTTCTGCCCCTATATAGCGTGCATACCCTTGTTGCGGCGGGTCTTTTTCATCATTCCCGTCCAGTACAATAAAATGGCAGCCGTTCACATCGAATGAATAATATTGTGCGGGCATATCCAGGTAGGTTCTCGTATATTCCCGGGTGTATCTGTCATCCGTGTCATTGTCCATGTCATGGTTTCCCAGCACGTGGTAGGCAGGTCCATCAAACGAATTCCAGACATTTATAAAAGAAGCATTGTAATCCTGCGGCTGGGTGAAATCTCCCAGCTGGATAATGAAATCCACTACCTTTTCATTCATTTCATTTACAAATACCTGTAGGCGATGGTCGGCATCATGCATAACATCCTTATGGACATCGGCGCAAACACCAAATCGAACAATCTTATTCTGAGAACAGGATGCCGCCAGTAAAAGCAGGAGAATAATCAGTCCTTTTTGCAGACATTTCATTTTCATCCAATTATACATATTACGATAAGAACAAATTCGAATATCGGACTTTTATCGGCAATATTCAAACGGTTCTTTTGATCAGAAGGGATGAAACCAATATTACTTTGCTGAGAAAGTAAATTGGCCGGCGCCGACCTTAAAACGGTTATATCCGTCTTCAGCACCTTCAAATGATGCCAGCTCATTTTGAACGGTTTTCCTTTTGAATATCAGGGTCCCGTTTACATCAATGGATTTACGATCCACGGGAATGCATACAATGGCTTGTGTACCGGAGGGGATGCTCAGCTTAATAGTGTATGAAGATTTGTCTGCTTCCACCCTGACGGATATCTCCCCCGCCACTGGTTAGTTGCCTGTTCCGGCCCATTTCAGGGGCCCGAGCTGCGGTTTCACCTGGAAGGTCTTCCATGCCGGTTCAAGGGGGTATAGACCACAAACATACTGGGACAGCAACGTTAATCCTCCGCCACTCCAGGCATGGTTGTTCGTACCGTTGCCGGCCCTGCCGGGTCCACTTCCGAAGTTCTCATAGAGGGTGGTGTATTCAGATACTTCAACCATTTTCCAGAACCTTTCCTTCATTCGCTCCAGCCCGTAATCGGCTTCACCCATCACGAATAGGGCTTCCAGGACATATTTCTCCATATATGGACTGGCCAGGAAGCTGCTTTTGAATATATCCAGCAGGGCCGGATACTTCTTTTTGTCTGCCAGTCCCGATATCACGGCCAGGGCCTGTGCCCTGTCATCATACTCACCTTCATAGCCGGCTGTCCGGTATCCTTTACCGTCCCAAAAAACGGTATTAAATGATTGTTTGAATGCTTCCATTTCCTCCTTGGTCCGGTAAAGTTCCGATTCTTTGCCCAGCAGTTCCGACATATTCGCATAAGCTTTCAGGGCCAGGTAATACCATGCATTGAACAGCAGCTGCCTGTCAATTTTCACGCCCCAGTCACCCCAGTACCAGTCGCCTTCACGCTCGATCAGGGTCCCGTTATCCTTGATCTGCCAGACATCCAGGTACCTTTTTACGCCATCACAGACCCTGGCCATGGTTTCCTTATCGCCTGTATTCCAGTAATAATTCCAGAAGCCGAAGTAACCGATGCTGGCAAGCATCTGCCCGGGCAGTTCCCGGTCCCAGTTCCCCTCGGGCACCGGTGAGTAAATCGTCCCATCGTGGCGCTGCCAGTTGATAAGTTCCAGCATGCCTTTTTTCGTAAGGGCGGCTGCCGGTGGACTCAGTGCATAAAAGGCCTCACCGCTCTCGTTCACCATGTCCCCCCACCACTGGGCCCGTTCCCGTTCGGGGCAGTCCATGTAGGTATCCCGCATGGTCACATAGAGGGTCCGGTGTGCCTTTTGCCATAACTTGTTATAAAAATCGTCGTTGCATTCAAAGTAACCGCTGAACTCACAGTCAAAACCTGTCTCCCGGTACTTCAGTGCCCTGATCTTTATACCTTCAGGTATCCTGTATTTAACGATATGACCATTCATCCAACCGAGCGATTCATATTGCTGTACACCCTCTTTTGTAACATATTCGGCCCTGACCGATGCAGCATCCAGTCCCATATAATCAAAATTATCAGTCTGCATATGTATGACTAATCCCGCAGGTGCCTCAATCTCAAGATAGGGACTGATATGGCAGTTATAGGGTAATTTACATATGATCTCTTTCCCGTCACTCACAGAGGGGATCTCATCATTGTTATCATAATCCATCAAACCGAAGTCTTTCCACAGGGGAACCGGTCTTTTGACCAGCTTATTCCAGGGTGGTGATACGGCATCACCAATGACCCAGGCATTCCGGAATCCTGGCATTTCCGTCCCCGGCAGGATCCAGTCAAAACTTCCGTTCTGTGCATTGAAACGGATGTTCGATTCCGGCAGGCGGTAATTTGGATAGGGCCCTGCAGTATGTTCGAATCCCGGGTCCATGCGGGCCATCCAGTCTCCATCCGAGACCAGCCCGATCTCATCACACTGGAATACCAGTCCCGCTTCCCCGCTGCTGTTATGGGAAAATCCATCCTTGCCAAAATACCAGACCAGGATGGCAATCATGTTGTCTCCTTCGTTCAGGAAGGGTGCGATATCCACCTCATCGTAATAGGTATCTCTTGGATTCGGTCCCCGCTTCAGCTGCCCTTCATAGACAGCTTGCCTGCCATTGATCCACATCCAGTATTTTGAATCGCAGGCAATGCCGGCAATGGCCTGTCCTGGCACCATATCCAGTTCAACATCTGTCCGGAAGTTTATCCAGGAATTTGATTCGTTCTGGCTTTGTGCAGAAGTGATCCGTTTTGCTTTCCAGTTCATATCCTGTGAAAAGCCTGCTAGATTTATCAATATTATCGCAATGGTTAATGCTCTTTTCATATTAGAAAACCATTTGATGGGTTGATTAATTCTTGAAATGCGTTAACATTATTTGTTATGGGATGGAAGAAAGAATTATTCTGTATATTGGTATAAACATTAGAGAAATGATGAAAAGCAATCAATTACTCATCCCTGTGTTCTTCATGGCTTTTGCCTGTACCATCTTATCCTGCCAGCGTAAAAGTAAAAGTAATGAAAATGAGCGTCCCTGCCACAACGTGCTTTTTATCGCCGTTGACGATCTTCGGACTGAGCTGGGTTGTTATGGGAATAAGGCCATAAAGAGCCCGAACATTGACAAGCTGGCGAGTGAAGGGATCCTTTTCCAGAGGGCCTATTGCCAGGAACCCATCTGCATGTCATCAAGGGCCAGCCTGATGAGCGGTCTGCGGCCCGATACGCTTGGGATCTTCACCAATAAATCATTGAATGAACATGCGCCCGGTGTGTTGACGCTTAACCAGCATTTTGAAAATCATGGATATCAGGTCTGGGCCTCGGGTAAAATATACCACTTCGATGGGGACCGGCTTATGAAGCCCCGGATGTGGCTGATAATGCATATCATGATGGCGGGATGACAGACCTGGCCATCGGACAGCTTGCCGGGTTCAGCTCCGGAGAAAAACCATTTTTCATGGCCGTCGGGTACCAGAAACCACACCTGCCTTTCAATGCGCCAAAAAAGTACTGGGATCTTTATGATGCAGATGAAATTGAAATGGCGAACAATCCATTTATGCCGGAGCATGTGAGCAGGTATTTCGATTATAACTTTGGTGAACTGAGAAACTATGCCGGCATACCTAAAGGAAGCGAACCGCTTAGTGACACCCTTTCCAGGATCCTGAAACACGGGTATTACGCCTGTGTCTCATACATCGATGCACAAATCGGAAGATTACTGGATGCCCTGCATGAAAATGGACTTGACCGGAACACCATCGTGTTACTCTGGGGAGACCATGGCTGGAAGCTGGGCGAGCATGGCATGTGGTGCAAGCACACGCAATTTGAACTGGACAGCCACGTTCCACTGCTTCTGAAAGTACCCGGACAAACCAAGGTGCCCTTAAAAACCGATGCCCTGGTTGAGTTTGTGGATATCTATCCGACCCTCTGTGAATTGGCCGGACTAGGACTTCCAGACCATTTGCAGGGAAAAAGTTTTGCTCCACTTCTGGATGATCCAGGAAGGCCTTGGAAGAAAGGGGCCATCACGGTCTGGCCGCTTCATCGGGATGATCCAGAAAGTTTGGTAATGGGTTATTGTATACAAACGGACCGGTATCGTTACACGGAATGGATCAATGAAAGCAGCGGTGAACTCTTGGCCAGGGATCTGTTCGATCATCAAAATGACCCTGATGAAAATGTGAATATTTCCGCTCTTCCTGAAAACGCAGACCTGATCAACCAGCTGAGTGAGTTATTGGAGAGGGGAAAGGGATGGAGAGCCATGCAAAGGGACCTTAATCAAGTGAATAATAAAATATGAAACAATCATTAAACGCTTTCATTATGGTTTGTTTCCTGTCAGGCTTAAATAGAACCCTGATCATGATGTTATGCGGACTGTTTTTCACATCGCTTTCGGCACAGGTTTTAGAGGTTGATGGAGAGGCTTTTCTGCTGGATGGAAAACCTTTTGACATGTGGGGGGTTCGTGTGGCCAGTGCATCGCAAAGCGAAGCGTATACTGAGGACCTTATCTCCAACCTGGATGATTATAAGGCTAGTGGCATCAATTGTATATCCGTCTTTGTGCAGGGGTCAAGTGGAGGTTACTCCGATCCGTTTGGAGCCAATGGATCAAACATTGATGATGCACATATGGATCGGCTGGTCCGTATTATAGATGCATGTGCCAAAAGAGATATGTTGGTCATTGCCGGTATATTCTACCAGCGAACCATGAAGGATCCTGAGATCTGCAACCTGGGATCAGAGGATGCCATACGAAATGCCGTCCGGCTGGTAACGAAAGAATTGAAATCCTTCCGGAATGTCATCATCAATATTGCCAATGAACAAAACTCCAATCATTACAGATCCTATGAGGCATTTGCCTTCAATGATCCGGAGAACATCATCAGTCTCTGTAAAGAAGTAAAAAACATTGATCCTGAAAGGATTGTAGGAGGTGGTGGATACAACGACAGCCTGAATGTTGTTATCGGAAAATCAAAGTCTGTGGATGTTTTGCTATTCGATACATTCAGTGGAGATATAGAGAATGGCCATCACAGTGGCTGGCATTATGATTTTTTCAAGGCAGCCGGTGTCCATGATATGCCCATAGTGAATGTGGAGATTTTTGGAGGCTGGACACAAAAATTCACACCCCAGGGAGTATATTCCCCGGAAGGCAAAGCCGTGCATTACATTGAAATCGAGGAAGCAAAGAAAAGGGCCGGGCTGTATGTCCATTTACATTCAAACCCATGGTTTCAGGGTGTGGCACAGGGATTTGACAACCGTTTTGACCTGGGCGGAGAAGGTACCCATGACGATCCGGGTGTAAGATGGTACTTCAATGCATGTGCACAGGAACTGATTTTCCAGTCTGGTTTTGAACCGGATTCGAGAGTCATTTCCAGGGGCCCGGGGGTTGTTACCATACACTCGGATGCTGATATAACAGGAATTGATCACTCAGTGGCTAGGCCGAACGACTGGGTGAACGATCTGGATAAATACCCTGATATCGGAAATTTCAACCTGCAGTACCAGGGTGGGGATTCAACCATGCGCTATGCCAGGATCATTCCGGAACCGGGGAATCCGGATAATCATGTACTGCATTTCTGGCTGAATGAACCCAATGTGGAAGGAAAGAAAGGGCGCATACAGGCTAATATTTACGGCAGCAATGGAATGAAAGAATTTTACCAGTCAACAAGGATATTCCTGCACGAAGATTTTTATACGGTCCGCACCTATCCCGATAAGATCCACTGGCTCACCATTGCAGAATACTGGAATAATATTACCTGGAGCCAATCGGTACCCTATGGTTTCAGGATTACCCTCGGAATAGGCAAACCAGCAGAAGGCGAAAGCGATTTGTATTTCATTCTTGATGCACAGGATTGCCAGCTTTTTGAAGGTGGGAGACAAAAATACACGACCATCTGGGCAGAAACCAATGAAAACGTAAAGGTTCCCATTGGAGAATGGTCTACCCTTGAATATTACTACAAGGAAGGAAATGAGAAAGAGGGACGGTACTATCTCGCCATTATAACTGACCAAGGTGAAAAAGATGTGATCTTTGATCTTAAAAAAATTACCCATAACACGAATGATCCGGATCCTGACGGGGTATCTGATTTCAATCCATTGAAATTGTATACATCGAAAGGCCTGATTGATTATATGAACAGCATGGGAAAAACGCTGCAGATCTATTGGGATGATTTCAAGCTATGGAAAGATAAACGCCCCGGTCAATAAATATAAAATCAACTAAAATGAAACAATTATTTCGGTTTATCATTTTGATATCCCTTGTGTTATCGGTGAATAAAGGAGTATCTGCCATTTCAGATTTTGAAAAAGTTAAACAACGCGTTGTGGAAGCGTTGATGCAACCTGAAGTTGACGATGACCGTACCGAATTATTGATCAATTCTTTCAGGCAGGACAGTACATGGCCCGGCATAAATTATGGCGATGTTTCCAATACCGGGTTTGAGCACCGTTTCCATTATGCAAACATGGTTTCGCTGGCGCGTGCCTACAAAAACAAATCTTCAAACTACTATAAAAAGAAAATAGTCAGGGAAACCATAGTTAAAGCGCTTGCCTATTGGGTCAGGAACGACTTCTTCTGCGACAACTGGTGGTATAATCAAATAGGCACACCGAGCAGCCTGGTCAGTTTGATGCTGATCATGGGGGATGAGTTGCCGGACGATCTGGTTGAAAAAACACAGCCCATCATCGGGCGTGCCCACCTGAATGCTTCCGGTGCCAGGCCCAGCGGGGACAGGATAAAGATTGCCGGCATTCTTGCCGAAAACCTGCTTTTTTTAAACGATGCCAGGCAATTTGAGGAAGTAATTAGAGTAATTGAAGGTGAAATAAAGTTTGTACCATGGATTGGCATGCAATACGGATATACTTACCGACGCAACCAGGGCGGCTTGGGTACCGGGGAAGCCAACGGGCGGGGTATGCAATACGATTACAGTTTCCATCATCGCATTGACGGGGTAAACAATACGCTTTCCTACGGTCTGGGATATGCTGATGCTTTTGTGGAATGGGCAGTATATACTGCCGGTACCCAATATTCCTTTTCCGACGAAAAACTGGAACAATTGACAGACTACTGCCTGGATGGTATCTGCAAAACCGCTGTTTTTGGCAGATACCCGGATGCCGGAGCCAAAAACCGAAGCATTGCTCGTAAAGGGGCCTTACGGGCTTATAACGCGAGTATGGCTGAGAATCTTTTAATTGCAACAGACTACAGGAAAGATGAGATCCAGGAAATTGCAGACATCCGGAACAAAGGGATAAAACCAACCCTGTCGCATGCTACCTTCTTCTGGCATTCGGAGCATTTTTCATTCCAGCGGCCGGATTTTTTTACATCGGTGAGAATGTATTCAACCCGGACCCACAACATGGAACAGCCTTACAACAGTGAAGCTTTGTTCAATCACCACAGGGGCGATGGCACCAATCATATTTCCCGGACAGGCGATGAATATTACGATATAGCACCTGTTTTTGACTACCAGAAAATACCCGGTGCAACCATTATGCAAAAACCTGAGATGCCTTCTGAAGGTGAAATTCAAAAGCTGGGACTAACGGATTTTGCCGGCGCGGTGACAGACGGAAAGTACGGTGCGGCAGCTTTTGATTTTAAAAGTCCGCACGATCCGCTGTGTGCAAGAAAATCCTGGTTCTTTTTTGATGAGGAGTATGTATGCCTGGGAACGGGGATTTCATGCAAAGAACTGCTTCCCGTGGTTACTACATTGAATCAATGCCTGCTTCGGGATGATGTTACCATTTTCAGTAACAATAAAAAATTGGTTATTGAGAAGGGGGAAAGAGCATTTGATGAGGTGAACTGGATTTTGCAGGATGGGATTGGCTATGTATTCCCGGAACCAACCACGGTAAATGTCAAAAACAATAGGGCCACCGGTTCGTGGTATTCCATAAACAGACAAACCGATTCACCCAGGGATGAAATAGAAATGGATGTATTTAAACTCTGGATCGACCATGGAGAAAGGCCAAGCGACCAATCTTACCAGTATATCGTTGTTCCTGCAACAACGATCGATAAGCTGGAACAAAACACTTCCAGAAACAATGTGATTATATTGTCAAATACACCAGAATTACAGGCCGTAAAGCATTCAGGTTTACAGATGTGCCAGGCGGTATTTTACAAAGCCGGGGAGGTTCAGGTTACCGATAAGATAAGACTGAAGTGCCATAGTCCGGGGATGGTAGTGTTGAAAACAGATGGAGAAAATATTACCCGGATTTCGGTCTCCGATCCCAACCGCGAACTGGGTAAAATCCATCTCACTGTTACAGCTAAAATGGATAAAGCAGGAGAGGATTTTAAAGTTGTATGGAATGAGAAGGAAAAGGTAACTGAAATGGCCATTGAGTTACCCCAGGGCCCATATGCCGGGCAAAGTGTAACAATTGACTTATAATACCAAAACCATTCATTAATTTTAACACTTTAACTATCGAAAAATGAAAGCGATCGTTTATCCTTTTTTGCTATTGTTACTGTTGACTGCTGTCAATGCAACGGCCCAGGAGCTTTACACGCCTGTGGGTGTGAAAATGCTGGAGAACAAGAGCTTTGATAATTCCGATGAGGCCAGGCAGGAGATCCTGGAACTTTACCAAAATCTGAGGGTGACAGATGTACTGGACGGGATGGACCTGATCGGGTTGCAGGACATCGGCCTGATGCACAATGATATCCGTCCGCTGTGGAGGGATGTGGATGATTTTTCCCACCGGGTCCTGGGATTTGCTGTTACGGTACGCTATGTACCTACAGATGTGAGGGTGGGACAAAACTCATTCGACAAAATTGACGATGCCAAGGCCTGGAAAAGTGAACAGTACGGCAGGGCCAGTGACAGGGGCTGGGTACAATCCGGCAAGCCGGGGGATGTAGTGGTGATGGATGTAAACGGGGTCGAGGAGACCGGGAACATTGGCTCCAATAACAGCCTTGGATGGGCGGAAAATGGTTTTGTCGGTGTGATTACCAACGGGGGTGCAAGGGATACCGATGAGATCATCAAAACAAGGGGGATCCCGGTTTATTGCCGGAATGCATACAGCACCAGGGGCATCAGGCCGGGAAGGCTGATCATAGAATCTTACAATTTCCCCATCAACTGCGGAGGTGTCCTTGTCTACCCGGGAGACCTTATCGTTGCCGATGGTGACGGGGTGATCGTGGTGCCCCGGGAACATGCAAAGCAGGCAGGACAGCTGGCCAGGGAGATTATGGAGGGTGACCAGCGAGGACGTGCCAGCCGCTACAGGAATCTCGGCATTCCGTTGGATGAGACCGTAAAACCGTATCAGGAGGAGAAATAATATGCTAAATGGAGTGACTATGCCTGAATGGAAAAATGACGATGAATTGTTCCGGATGATCAGGCAGGAACTTTTCTCAGCCGTAATCGGAGACATCATGGACAAGCAGGGATACCTGCACCAGTTTCTCCCGCCACAGATACAGCCCCTGGATGATGAAATGTTTGTTGTCGGCAGGGCCATGCCGGTCCTGGAGGCAGATACCTTCGGGGAACTGGTGCCGGGTACGGCCAATGAGTTGATGAACCAACCCTTTGGCATGATGCTGGATGCACTGGACGACCTGAAGAGAAACGAAGTTTATCTTTGCACGGGTGCTTCTCCGCGTTATGCTTTATGGGGGGAACTGATGACAACTCGCGCCCTGAAGCTGGGTGCCGCTGGGGCTGTCCTGGATGGATATACAAGGGATACCAAAGGCATACTCTCATTGAAATTTCCCACGTTCTGTTGTGGCCGGTATGCCCAGGACCAGGGACCCAGGGGGAAAGTCATAGATTTCAGGCTGCCCGTTGAAATACAGGGCGTCTGCATCCAGCCCGGCGATATTGTAATAGGTGATGTAGATGGGGTCTGCATCGTTCCTCAGAAACATGAGGCCGACATC
Source organism: Bacteroides sp. SM23_62 (assembly GCA_001303955.1). Lineage (GTDB taxonomy): Bacteria > Bacteroidota > Bacteroidia > Bacteroidales > SM23-62 > SM23-62. The sequence goes on from LJUP01000043.1 coordinate 22,988, forward strand.
ATCTCCCAGGCCATCGAAAAAGCACGGGGAGAAAAACTGGTCAGGAAAGCCATTGAAAAAGGAATGAGTGCAAGCGAGGCTTTTAAAAAATACGGGATCATGTAAAAATGCTGGCTGCTGAATTATTATATGATGCAAAAGCCATACTGGGTGAAGGTCCGGTGTGGGATACAGATAAAGGGGAACTGATGTGGGTGGATATTGAGAGAGGAGAGCTCCATTTTACCAGGCCTGAGACCGGAACCGATAGAAAAATGGAGCTGGGAGCAAAAGTTGGCATGGCAGTTCCCACAAAGGATGGGAAAATACTTGTGGCACTGGAAAATGGCCTGGCATTTATAGGTGATGATGGCACACCGGAGATCTTTGCTGATCCTGAGGCCGGACTGCCAAACAACCGGTTCAATGATGGAAAATGTGCACCCGACGGACGCCTGTGGGTGGGTTCAATGGATATGGATTATGAAACCAATGAGAATGCAGGCTCACTTTACCGGCTTGATGCGGACCTGACACTTACCAGATGCCTGACAGAAATTACTGTGTCAAACGGGATGGCCTGGGCACCCGATGGGAGGACCATGTATTATATTGATTCACCAACCTACACTGTTGCCGCCTTTGATTATGAGCTTCAAAACGGCAGAATCAGCCGCCGGAGAACCATCATTGAGGTGCCCGGAGAGCATGGTGCGCCGGATGGTATGAGCATTGATGTGGAGGGCATGCTATGGATTGCACACTGGGATGGCGGAAATGTTTC
>LJUP01000294.1 GCA_001303955.1 Bacteroides sp. SM23_62
AGGGGCATTTACCAGGCTTTGCTGGTAATCCGCGTAGGTGATTGAATCCATGGTGCCCGAGTGGAAATAAGTGATGCCGGCTTCAGAGCCGAAGAACTTGTTATGCCTTGAATCCACCGCAACAGCCGAGATGTTTTCTCCCATGAGGCCACTGGCAGGGGTATAGCTTGTTGAACCGGTTATCCCATCAATATCATAGGCCAGGACTGAGACCCCCTTGTTGGTGCCCACCCATAATTCGGGTCCGGAGGTGGACAGTTCGAAAGCGAGCGTGTTGATCTCATTGCTGATTAAATGGTCTGTGTCCGTATAATATATCCAGGTCTCCCCATTGTAACGCAACAGTCCATGATTTGTCCCAAACCATTTGTTGCCGTCGCCGTCGATAAATACCGCTTTTACCACAAATGTCCCATCAGACTTGAGATGGTTTCTGATGTGCTGATCCTGTGCCAGTCCTGAGGATGACACAAAAAGCATGAATATCAAAACAAAACAGGAAGTTTTCATCTTTCAACAGGTACTTGCTATTTCTTTAAAATCATCACGGAACTGTCAGCACCATCAGTATCTATTCTGATGATGTATGCCCCGGAGGGTTGTTCACTCATATCCAGCTCAAACAGCGGCCGGTCCGCATATATACCCTGCAGGTTCCTGGAAAGAACTTTCCTCCCTGACATGGTGTAAACATCCACGGTAATGGTCCTGATACCCGAATAATCCCTGCCCAGCTCGATGTTCAGATGATCCTCAAACGGATTGGGATAGCATCTAACGGCTGAACCTGGATCTGTGCTTATATCGATCCCGGTAACATCGCGGGAGACATAAAAAATGTCCCATGCCTGGTATTCCCCGTCCGAGGCAACCAGTTTTACCATGCAGTCCCCTGAAAAACCAGCATTAGCCGTTACAGACAATACTTGCTGGTCAATGGCAAGATCCAGCAGCGGTTCATCACATTCGATGGTATATTCCAGCGTATCCCCGTCGGGATCAAAGAACAATTGGGCAATATTGTTATGTATTACCAGGGGTGTTCCCGTCTCGGTAATCTCAAAATCCGGAAGGGTATCGACCAGCAGAACCGCATGATTGATTTCTGTGCCCTCGCCAACCAGCCTCAGTGTACCGTAACCATCGGAGTTCATCCAGTGATCGTTGTATGCTTCCTCGGGAACCCATACCGAGCCGAAGAAGTTATCCCTCTCGCCGTCCGGCTGGTCGTTGTCACAATAGGCCACGCTCATGCCCAGTTCCTTGTCCTGTACCAGGCTGACCCTGGATGCATCGGGGTTCGTATGATCATAGCTGTCATCATATACCTTGAGTGAAAATTCATATTTGTAGATGTTCCCTTCCTTTTTCATGGCAAGTTCAGGGAAATGGTCTGCATAATCAATGATAATGCTGTTGCCCCAGTCTGTGCCATCAAGATCACATGCAAAGAAGAAGGATTCGGTTTCTCCTTCTGCCGGTGCATCAACTGCGAGATGGTAGGAAAACGCATTCTCGCTGTTCAGTCCCCACTCGGCATTGTCATCAAATACATGCAAACCACCCGAATGATCTTCATCCAGGAAGATTTCCACAATGTCAAAATCGGGATACCCGCCGTCCGGGAATATGTATCCGTCGACAAAAGCATCATCGGTAATTTCAACATAGTAGTACAGGAGATTCTCGCCTCCCGACCAGCTTACCTTGAACCTTCCGAAAAAATCCGATGAATCAATATCTTCCCCCCAGGTAATCCAGGTCTGGTCAATATAGTACCAGGTGGCACCGGCCCAGCACTCATCTGTATCCTCACCGTCGATAACCGGCAGCGTGATGCCTACTTCCTTGGCGATCACGGCAGATTGTACCTGGGATGCGTCTGTACTCACCAGCTCGATGCCATAGTCGTACCCAAGGTTCCTGGAATACTGCTTATCAGCCATGTTGTTCCAGTGTTCATGGATACCCAGGCTTCCTATCGGGGTCCCGTCATTCTCGGGATCATAAACCACGCCTTCCGGCCAGAATGCGCTGTCGGCAGCCTGGTGCAGGTGATCATCCATACCACCCATCCAGGGTCTAGCTTTGCCCGGGCCAGAAGGATCTGTAAATTCATTCCGTAGAAAATCAAAACAGACCGACTCGAGGGCTACCTGGTCCTGCGATGCTAAGATGGAATTCGGCCAGTCACCGTTAAAAGGCGGCATGTTCCATTTTACCGGTTTCTCAACGGCTTCGGTGCCCCCCCACAACCCGTCAACAATAAACAATACGGTGTTGCCACCCAGTTTTTCATGACCCATGATATCCGTCAGCACCCGGTACATGCCATATTCGGTCCTCACCGGCATGTCATTCTCGGGGGCCACGAGACCGGGATGAAGATGCTCGGCATTGATCCTGGCATGGGTTCCAAAATGATTTTTCGTCGTAAGTGTAATACCGGCGCGTGCATGTGCTTTCAGGGCCGCCACATTGATCACATATTCCGAATTCTCATATTCCTGGTACAATTTATCACTCACGGCAGAGCCCATTACAGTGCCTTTATCGGACCAGAAGATGGAGGGTGTGGCGGATTGGGTAAGCAGGGTCCTGCCCAGATCTGAGTGTGAATAATCCACATATTTAACATCCGGGAATACGGCCACCATCTGGTCATAATTGTGCTTATAAATATGTGCAATGGGATCACCCACATAGATATCATCCTGGGCTACCCCGTATTCATTCACCAGCTGGTCCAGCAGGCTGATCACAATGGCGGGGGAAGTTTCAGCCATGCCATAGTATTGCTGTGCCCAGCCCGCCGTGAGAAAGCCAAGGTCGCTTTCATTTGTGAGCCAGCCCCCGCCTCCCTGGTTTATTTTCACAAAGATTTTCTGTCCCGCCTGATAAGTCTCTGCGCCAGCGCCTTTCCTTCGGTTAAAATCTGTAAACAGGCTGTCCCAGGCCAGGGCAACCCGTCGGGTACCGGACAGTTTCATGACAACCTCATCGAGCATGGCATCAATGACTGGCTGGTTGTTGTTCTTGGCCAGGAAGTACCCGTCCTCACCGCGGACCGGATCGTCCTGGACATTGGTGCAATTCTCATCCGTTGCATCGGGGTCCCATGCCCATACCACCCTGCCGGGGAAAATACCCAGGCCTTCACCGTAGGGTAAATTGCTGATGAAATCCTCCGGTTCTGCAAAATCTGCAGCCCGTGCATCGAAGGAATTGACCGATGTGGATACCAGGTAACCCACCAGGCCAGCCACAAATGCCAGACCGGCAGCAATGTATCGGGCCTGGTAAAGGAATCTGCGCGCCCTCCTGAAAAGCAATACGGAACCAGACAGTGATAACAGATAGATCACAAAGCTGGACATGAAAGGGGCAGCAGCCTTCATACAGGGGTAACTGGCCCTGGAAGGTTTGGGTATCACCCTGATCAAAAACCAGGCGGTGGATATTAATCCGATCAGGAAAAAACTGATCTTATATGGCAATTTTATGTCTCGCAGCTGTTGATACAATTGCTGAAATCTACCGGGGATGCTGTTCTCTTTTTTCATCATTTTGATTTTTGCGCCAAATATCTTGCTGTTTATATGTACAATAATATTATTTCCATACTTATGATGTCAGGTTTAGTGGCAGTTTGGTTGCATGATTTTCATCTATGGTTGTTTTCATGTTTGTAATCAAACCTGAAATTGAAAAGCTTCAAGACCTCGTACTGATTTTCCTTTTGAGTCTCCACCTTCAACTGTTGCTCACCGCCTTCCAGGTATAAATGCCCAACCTCGATCCCGTTTACCCCCGGATGCAGGCCAACTGTCCTCTTGTTGCCAGCTATATCAATCATTAGATCCACCGTGTTCTTGCCCTCAAGACGATAGGCAACGCGCATATCATAATAACCTTCAGTGATGACATTCATATCATAGATCCCATAATCACAGGGGCGGGTAAAATGGGTGATATAGTTGAAGGCATTGCTGACATTTTTACTAATCCTCCGGGGTGCATATGCCAGTACATCGGAAGCACACAGGGTATCGGCAGAAATTTGAAAAACAGGCATGCCGAATGAATGCTGATCAAAGAATACCGACTCATACCACTCATTCATGCAGGCGTTTATGTGCCGGAAGAGGACATTATTGACACCGATGATATTGTGATCCTCGCCGGGGTCCTTAATCATATCAATCAGAACATAACCCGCGTCATCCGGCATAATTGTTCCGTCAGTCGGACCCGGATTCAGCAGGAGTTTATACCTGTTTGTTCTCAGGCCGATGATCTGTTTTTCAAAATCCAGTTCATCCCCCCCTGAATACTTCCAGGGGCGGTATTCGTCTTTTACCCCCTCGGGTGTCCACGGTCTTTGAGTGGGCGGCCATCCCGGATTGGCATACAGGAAAATCTCCTTGTTGACTGGATGGGTTGTATCTCCTTCGAGATATGAAACAAAACTGCTGCCATCCAGTTTATAGTGGGACAGGTCAGCATCCACCCGTGCCAGTCCGGCAACGGTCGGGAAAATATCTGTTATGTCAACAAGCTGGTGAATCATACCGGGTTTGTATGTACCCTTTAACCGGACAAATAGAGGGGACCTGATCCCGTTATCCCAGATGTTCCCCTTATGTCCCCTCAGCCGGTTCACATACCTGGTCTGGCGGTCCCCGTCCGTCAGCCAGCGGTTTAATATTGCGGGACCGTTGTCACTCATGAAAAAGACCACTGTGTTTTCTGATAGATTCAGTTCATCCACTGTATCGAGTAGCCTGCCGACATGATGATCCATGTGGTCAATCATCCCGTAAAGCGTGGCAAGATTCTCTGATAAGCCTTTGTCCAGGTATTTGTTTTTGTAAGCTTCAGGTGCCTCAAGGGGTTCATGACAGGCCAGGTATGAAACATAGGCGAAGAAAGGCCCGTCCTGATGTTCGGAGATAAACTCAATGGCAAAATCTGTAATTACCTTTGTAATCCAGCCTTCGGTTTGCATGGTGCTTCCATTGAATTTGCCTTTATTGTCTTGATAATCATACAGCCTGGCCATAAAAGCCTCATCAAAACCCCTGTCCCACGGGAAATAACCACAGGTCTTGCCTGCATGCCACTTGCCCCATATGCCGGTCACATATCCTGATGCTGCAAGCACTTCAGCGATGGTGGTTTCGTCGAGGTGTAAAAAGTCTTTTCCGCCATGCACATGGGATACCCCTGTCCTCAGAAAATGCCTTCCGGTCAGTAATGAAGCCCGGGTGGTGGCGCAGACAGGGGTGACATAAAACTGGCTGAACCGGACAGACTCCCCTGCCAGCCTGTCAATGTTTGGCGTTTCGATGAGCCGGTTGCCATGCACCCCGAGATCATCATAACCCAGATCATCGGCCTGTATCAGGAGGATGTTGGGCCTCGAGCCGGATAATCCCTCACCATTCCCTTTGCATGAGGTGAGCAAGACACAGAAAAGAACTGTTTTGTATAAAACCCTGATGCACATCTTCCCGCAGATCATTCATTTAAACTGCAAAAATGTCCTTTTATTACTTACGGCGGGTTCAATAGCTGGTCAAAAGGGTCTGCTATTTTCTCAATAAGTATTGACTTTCAATCTCCCATCGTATTGAGCTGGCCTACTCAATGCTGCGAGCTATCCGGCAGAGGTCCTGAAGGTGAAAGTCCCTGCATGGCATTTCCTTAAACTGCCTGATAATGCCTTATAATGCCATGGTATCTTTCTTAGTGGGACGCTAATTGGGAATTAACATGGAAAAGATTATCTTTGTATAAGCCTGCAATGCAGTATTGACAATACATCTGGCAATTGACGAATCCTGAATTGTCACAGTAGATTATTATGCAAAAATAGTGGAATGATTTGAGAATATGGACTACATAAGTGACGCTCAAATGTAATTTCTTGTAACTTATTCTTTTTCCTTTTTTTATTCATTATTACTAATCAATCTTTATGATTATGAAAAAAACCTTAACGCTACTTCTCACTTTCGTACTTTGCGCTTTCTGCTGGCAGGGCTTTGCCCAGCCCACAGACAGTACCGCAGCTCCCTACGCCTATGTCGCACCTGTCATTGACGGGGCAGTAGATGGCATCTGGAACCATATGTGGGTCAACAGGGATTCTGTCAATAATGTCACTGCCGGAATCATGGATGAGGGCTTTGCTGCCACATTCAAAACATTGTGGGACGAAGATGCACTCTACGTACTTGTACAAATCAACGATTCCATAGCTTTCTGGAATTTTAATGCGGATGGCACCATCAAGCAGGACCACAGCGATTATGTGGATATTTTCATAGACATCGACCGGGCTTTCCCCTACACTGATAACAGTGAGAATGGCAGCTGGTGGAATACCTATGACATGAATGATTATCAGCTCAAGTTCCTGAGGGACAGTAACTGGACCGAAGTCGGAGGTCAGGTGCCAGGCCGTGCAACAGATCCTTTTGTTGAATTCGCGGTTGCTGAAGTAAAGGCCAATGACATTACCACCGGCTGGGTCCTTGAGGTAATGATCCCATGGGACAGCCTGGGTGTGTTCATGGCTATGAATGATTCGATTGTCGGATTAGATATTACAGTAGGTGATGCCGATGAAGCCGGGGCCGACAGCACCCGGAAGGGCCGTTATGCCTGGAACAATCCGGCTGACAATAGCTGGGAAGATCCCACCACATGGGGAAGACTGGCCCTCTTCAATGAAGGCCTGCCTGTTGAGACATCGTTCTTCGAGGACTTCAACGCACCTGTTGACATGGATTTCTGGTGGCCCAACAAGAAAAAGGCCGAAGGTGCAGATACCACCGTATTCAGGGTCTACCAGGAAGATGATGCCCTCCATATCCTGATGGAGCAGGATCATTTTGCTGATGGACAGATGTATACCTTTACCGACAAGCTGCTTGACCTGAGTGATAACCCCTACGCAAGCATGAAGATCAAGGTGGACAGTGGATTGTTCCGCGCCTGGGATCTTGCACCGCTGGACTACATCCCCTTCCAGCTGGGTCCGTTCAGCATCGATGGTGTCAGGGAGCATGCCATCCAGCATCAGTTGAAACCTGACGGACAGTGGAAAAGGATCTACTTCGACTGGTCCAAGCCATATGCTGGTGGTGGCAACTTCGAATTCATCCAGAAATTCCTGCTGGAATCCGTCACCTGGCCAAGCGGCGACTCTGCCTATTTCTGGATCGATGATTTCCGCGTTGGCGAAGGTGTTAACCTGGCAACAGACCTGAATTCAGCCTTTGCCTATGTGAAACCGGTGATCGATGGTGAACCTGCCGGGGATAGAAGGGGATTCGGTCCTCAATGTTACCGCAGGCGAGATGGACGAGGACTTTGCAGCCACCTTTAAAACCCTGTGGGATCCGGATGCCCTGTACGTCCTGGTGGAAGTACAGGACAGTATCCCATTCTGGAACTTCAATGCAGATGGCACCATCAAGCAGGATCACAGCGACTATGTGGATATTTTCATTGACCTGGACCGTTACTTCCTGTACGAGAGCAACAGTGACAATGGCAGCTGGTGGAACACCTATGACATGAATGATTACCAGCTGAAGTTCTTGAGGGACAGTAACTGGACCGAAGTCGGAGGTCAGGTACCGGGCCGTGCAACGGATCCTTTTGTTGAATTCGCCGTAACTGAAGTGTTGGATGGAGAAAGCACCACTGGCTGGCTGCTTGAAGCCATGATACCCTGGGACAGCATGGCCATGTTTGACCCGGCCAACGGGATAAAGGTTGGACTGGACATCACGGTTGGCGACGCCGACGAGGCAGGTGCCGACAGCACGAGGAAGGGCCGTTATGCCTGGAACAACCCGGCTGACAACAGCTGGGAGGATCCCGAAACATGGGGTATCCTTGAATTGGCGGGAGCCGGCAAGAGCATCAAGAAGACATTCATGGAGGACTTCAATGATCCTGTCGATCTGGAGGTCTGGAATGCCTACATGGACAGTGCCATATTGCTGATCAGCCAGGAAGACAGTGCCCTGCACATCCAGCTGAGGCAGGCACACTTCGCCAATGGACAATTCTATGAATTCGCCGACTGGTTCGATCTTTCCCTGATTCCATATGCCAGCATGAAGGTGAAGATTGACAGCGCAAGCTGGACCGACTGGCAGGCACTGCCCCAGGATGTTGTGCCCATGGGTCTCAGTCCATGGAGCCCGGACGGTGTAAGGCAGCATCAGGATGTCTGGAATGTTCCGATCGACGGTGAATGGTATCAGCTGTATTTCAACTGGTCGACAGATCCTGATGACAAGCCCGGAGACCTGTCACTTCTCAGAAGGTTCCTGTTTGAATCCGTTACCTGGCCGCGTGCCGATACGGCATATTTCTGGATGGATGACTTTGCCCTAGGAATTGCTGCAGAAAAAGCCACCATGAATGATTCGCTGTCTTCGCTTTCGGTCAGTTTGGGCACCCTGGATCCTGATTTCGCACCATCAACCATGATCTATATGGTTCAGTTGCCTGCAGGAACCACCGAAACGCCTGTAACAACCGCAACGGTGGATGATGAGAACAGCACCATTACAATTACTGACGCTGTCGATGTGACATCTGCCAGCATTGCGGACAGGACAACGACTGTGGTGGTTACCGCACAGGATTGGAGAAATTACAAAACCTATAAAGTCATCTTCGAAGTATCGACTTCCATTGAGAAGGTACAGGGTGACTTTACGCTCTATCCAAATCCTGCCAGCGATGTGCTTTACCTGAGCAATGCAGGCAAACTTGTTTCCATGGAACTCACCAATATCCTGGGACAGAAAGTCAGGAGTGTTGAGCTCAATGGAGCGGAAAGGTATGCATTTAATATTTCAGAACTTGAAAACGGATATTATATCGTCAAGGTCAGGGATGTGGACAGCAGTGTCTATACCCGCAGGATCATCAAGAAGTAA
>LJUP01000295.1 GCA_001303955.1 Bacteroides sp. SM23_62
TATGGTTATTCTGGTGCATACTGTTGGTTGCCTGCCTCCTGGCTGCCTCCTTTATATTCTCTATCCTGAAGAGGCTTGAGAAAGCCACACAATCTTAATTGTCAGGGAAACAGTCAAAGACTTAAAAGCCGGGGTTATTTCTTCCCGGCTTTTGTTTTTGGTGTATATCGCTGCGTGGGAATCCGGAAGGACAGGGCATAATTAAAAGTTACCGTAACCCTGTTGGAACCTTTGCCAAAACCCGGGATATTGTAAGGGTCCATCCCCTTCGCCCCGGACTGGTAAAACCTGATATTCATAAATACGGACCATCCCATGAAGAAATTCCGGAACACCTCTGCCCTCATCCCACCGACCAGGCTGATCCAGTGTGTATTCAAAGGGTGTTTTTCAATCTGTCCACCGCTAAAATCACCCCAGTATTCGCCGGGGACTGCAATATTTTCAGCCTGCTGATTGAAATGGGAAAACCCATATCTTCCTCCGATATACATCATCTCGTAAACGTCCACCTGTTTATCATAATTTAAGAGGTTCACATCGGCCCCGGCCCTGGTAAACATGCCACTGGATGTGTAATTGTATTTATCCCTGTCGATCCTTACATGCTGGTAACCCAGATCGATAACAGGGTAAATATCCTGTTTTAATTCATAGTCAACAGACATCGTATAGACCATCCTGCCGGGATCAAAATACAAGAGTGTCAGGCTGGCCAGGTCGTAGCTGATCCTGGGTCCCCTCACCCTTTCCTGAGCATTCAACTGAACCATGACCGCCAATATTGCCAGCAGGTTAAAGGTATATCTTAAGGTTCTCTTCATTATCCAGGTTGGCAACTTTTTTTATCAGAGCAACAGAATCAATAAAATGCCTTGTATATGATAATCCACTCATTTCAAAAGTATTGGTAAAACCGCACTCATAAGAGACAAGGACAGGCACCACTGCATAATTGATGATCAATGTGTCGGTCAGGGTATCTGCCTGTAATATCATGGTACTTGATAAGGCATTCATATCCATGGGAAAACTGATAGCGGTCACGCTGTTTTCACTGTCATATAACAGGCTGTCCGTCCCTTCCCCTGAAAGCGTGAAATGATTTACGGATACCCCGATCTCGGTTGACCCGTCCCACCCGTAAAATCCGGCATTGACCACAGACATGACGGATTGCGTACATACCCCGTCTCCCTCACAGGAAGGATATACTGCCAGAAGAAACATGATCAGGAGCAGCGGGATTCTTTTCAAGCTGTTTCAATTTGGGTCATTCGAATATAGAAAAAGAATTCGGTTAGGCCATGACTTTACCCTGACCAGGCGCAAAGTATTTCCGGAAGATTTAGCGCTGAAAATTGAACAAATAATAGTAAATTCAGGTGTCAATTATAAATCCCCGATCCATGTCCTACCGTACTTTCAATCCCTATACCTGCAAAGAGGAAGCCAGGTTTAATTTTATCTCGAAGACAGCATTCTATAAGAAACTCAACCTGGCCGAAAGCAGTTTTAACCACTGGAAGTTTACCGCCCTTGAAGAACGCAGCAGGATCCTGATGAAGGTGGCAGATCTCCTTGAGAAGGAAGAAGAAAAGCACGCCAGGATCATCACCACGGAAATGGGGAAACCCATCAGCCAGTCCCGCATGGAAGTCGCCAAATGCGCCTGGATATCAAGGTATTATGCTGAAAAAGCCGAGGAATTCATTGCCCCCGTGAAAATGGAATCAACAGCCCGTGAAAGCTATATCCGTTTTGATCCGCTCGGGATCATATTTGCTGTGATGCCCTGGAATTTCCCATACTGGCAGGTGTTCCGTTACATTGCACCCAATTTCATGGCCGGTAATACAGGCCTGCTGAAGCATGCTTCCAATGTACCCTTATGTGCCATTGCCCTTGAACAGTTATTCCTGGATGCAGGTGCTCCGGAAGGGGTATTCCAGAACCTGCTGATCAATTATGAACAGGCCGGCCAGGTCATCAGGCACCCGGCCGTCAGGGGAATCACCCTGACCGGCAGCAATTATGCAGGATATAAGGTGGCTGAACTGGCCGGGGCCATGGGCAAAAAAACGGTTCTGGAACTTGGCGGGTCGGATCCATATATCATTTTCTCTGATGCGGACCTTGAGCAGGCGGCTGAAACAGGGATCATGGCGCGTTTCCAGAACAACGGCCAAAGCTGTATAGCCGCCAAGCGATTCATCGTCCAGGAGGAGGTTTATGAATCATTCCTGTCACTCTTCAGGGAAAAGGTGGAAGCCCTCAAGGTGGGTGATCCCATGGACCCGGAAACGGTGATCGGTCCCGTGGCCCGCAAGGACCTCCTCCTGGAGCTGGAGGACCAGTTACAGCATATTGTGGCTCAGGGGGGGAAGATCCTGACCGGCGGCAGAAGGCAGCGTCCAAAATCCCTGATCCTGGAACCCACCATCGTTACTGACCTTCCCATTGATGCCCCCATCAACCAGGACGAGCTTTTCGGTCCCGTGATACCGGTCTTCTCCTTTCAAAAAGAATATGAAGCTGTCCAGATGGCCAACAATACACCATTCGGACTCGCGTCCAGTATCTGGACAGGCAGCCGTGAGCGGGCTGACCGGATCGCCCCCAGGATAGACGCCGGTACCGTAGCCGTCAACGGGATGGTAAAATCCGAACCCAATCTGCCTTTCGGAGGTGTCAAAGCCTCAGGTTACGGACGTGAGTTAAGCGAGACCGGCATGCATGAATTCCTGAATATCAAAACCGTCAATTACTTCTGACAGGATTTTGTATCCATCGCCGGCAGATTCACAGGTCAATCCTTCCGGACGTAGACCTCTCTGAGTGTGCCCCAAAACATATCTTCAGTGACATCGATAGGCCCTGTCTTTATCAGGGTGTCACCATTGATCACCAGGTCGTAGGCCAGGGTTTTTCCGATTGTTTCCGGATCGGGAAAAAACATAAGGTTTTCTTCATACTTCTCTCCATCATATGCATAAATACCACCACCATAATTATCAGAAAAATCGGGAGCCGTATCAAGTTTAAAACGGCCGCTAAATAAATAGTATTTGTCTGAATAAATGCAGATTTGATTGCCCTCAAGGTTGCCCGGAAATTCATATATCCGGGTAGAATCCAGTGATACCCATTTGCCGGCAACCATTTCCCAGGCACCTGCAATTGGACTTTGCACGGGTTGCATACATCCTATAAGTAGTACAGGGAATACGAACATAAGAAAAATAATCTTTTTCATAATACGGAGGTTTAGAGGTTCCTGCAAATGTAGAAAACAAAACACCAAATGTCAATTTATTTGCAGGACCCGGGTACAGGCATCTGGTCAGAGTACCCAGCGCCCTTTCAGGGTATCCCTGGAAATTGATTCCTGCAGCAAAGCAAGGAAGCTCTCACGCGGGATCTCTTTTGCACCGAGGCTTTTCAGGTGGGGCGTGGATTGCTGGGCATCAATCAGATCAAAATCATGCCGCCTGGTGAAGTCCACCAGGTGATAAAGGGCCACCTTCGACACATCTCTTTTGAGGTGGAACATTGATTCTCCAAAGAAGGCCCTTCCGAGGGAAACCCCATAGAGTCCACCCACAAGCTCGCCCCCGGCAAAAACTTCCACAGAATGTGCATATCCTTCCTTGTGGAGCTGGTTATAAGCCTGTATCATCTCCCGGGTGATCCATGTTCCATCCTGCCCGGGGCGATGCACTTTTGAACATTGACGGATTACATCCTGGAAACGGCTATCCATGAGGATCTCATATTCTCTCTTACGTAACGTCTGGTCGAGGCTTCTCGAAACCTTCAATTTATCCGGGAACAGAACCATTCTCGGATCGGGTGACCACCAGAGGATGGGTGAGCCTTCGGTATACCACGGGAATATCCCTTTTGAATAGGCCTCCAGCAAGACGGGGATGTCCAGGCTGCCGCCCACTGCCAGGAGGCCATCCTCCCCGGCCAGCGACACATCCGGGAAATACCCACTGTCAAATATGTTTTTCATGGCTGGATGGTTTACACACGATCCGGACCGACGGGAAAAGTCAGGCAGATCTCTGTACCTTTCCCCTCTTCACTTTCGACTTTAAAAGTTCCGTGATTCATCTCAACAAAATCCTTGACCAGGGAAAAACCAAGTCCGGATCCCTTCTCGTTGGCAGTCCCAGGTGTAGAAAAACTCTCATTGAACTGAAGCAGTCTTTTCAGGTTGTTGCCACTGATGCCGATCCCGGTATCCGCAATGCAGATCCGGGTTGATCCCCCGCCGGTCTCCGTGCTGATGGTTATGCTTCCCCCTTCCGGTGTAAATTTCAATGCATTGGAAATTAAATTTCTGAGTACAGTGCGGAACATATCCTCATCACAATAGATGGAAGCTGTATGATCAACCTGGTTCTGTATCCGGATATTTTTTTTCTGGGCCTGGAGCCGGAAGACATCCATCATTGTCCCGATCACCGAAAATACCGGTATCACTGTTGGGATAACCTTTAATTTACCGGTCTGGAGACGGGTCCAGTTCAACAGGTTGTCGAGCAGGTACAATCCCCGCTTATTGGTATCATGGATGGTCCTGACAGCCCTTTTTACATCTCTCTCCGGGAGGTTTTCGAGGTTCTCTTCCAGTGATTCAGTGAGCGATTGTATAATGGTAAACGGATTGCGCAGGTCGTGACTGATCACAGATTGAATCTTGTTCCTGGCCGATACCAGCTGCTGGAGCTCCATGTTCTGTTTTTCGATTTGTTCCTTCTGCCGGTTGAGTTCGGCATTTACCTTCTGCTCGTACTGAAGGCGGTCGCTCAGGAATCGTTTTTCCATCTTCTCCAGGGCCAGTTTAATCTCCGATTCCTTTTTATCAACCAGCATGTTTTCCTGGCGGCTGATCAATTCCGTTACCAGCCGGGGAATATGTAAGAGCATATATCCGAACAGGGCGATATACATGGATTTGTAAAAATGTCCCGCGCGGTCCGAAGAAACGACCTGTGCGATCAGTTCCGGATCGATGCTGTTGATTCTCAAATAATAATTCAGGTTGAAACAGAATATGGTAAAAATGGTTGCGAAGATGACCAGTTTCCTGTCATAACGCAATACGGACATGAAAAGCAGGATGAAATAAATGTAGATGGAAGCCGTGGTCGATACGGCTATGGGGACAAACAGGCGTGAGTACATATAGGTATGCAGGGAAAGCACCCCGATATCAACTACAATCGATACATACCTTACCCAGTAATCGATCCGGTCCTTCCTGAACAAAACCAGCAGGAAAAGGTTGTAGAGGACAAATATGGAGACGGGCACAAGGGACCAGGAAGCTTCACGGATCAGTCCCTTGGTATACATCACCCCGATCAGTGCAAGTACCAGTCCCACGAGCAGCCACCTGAACCGCATGGCGATCCTTTCACCCCTCACTCCGCCGTCCCGGTAAAGGTATTGAAGGATCTCAGAATCTGCCGGCAGGGTTCTTTTCATATTGCAAAGAAGTTAGTATCAGGGCATCAAAAGATAAACAAATTAGACAGATTATTATTGTCTCACAAAAATCACACCGTTAATTAATGTTAAATGCTTTTAATTAATTGCAATGTTTCATATATTCAATCGTCTTTTAATTGTTCAAACCCAACCGCCCCTGCCATATGTTCCGTAACTACCTGATCATTGCTATCCGTTCCATTTTCCGGCAAAAAGGTTTTTCCCTGATCAATATACTGGGGCTCGCCATCGGGCTTGCCTGTGCACTCCTGATCCTGCTCTGGGTGCAGGATGAATTGAGTTTCGACAAGTTCCATGAGCATGCTGACAGGCTATACCGTGTGGAAGAGGATCAGTATTATTCAGGAGAGGTATATCATGTGACGGTCACACCCTACCCCAGCGGTCCGGTCTGGAAAGACGAGATCCCGGAGATCGAAGATGCCTGCCGTTACCAGTGGCCCTCCGGGATGCTTTTCACCTATGGGGAAACTGCATTTTATGAAGGAGGTTGTGTGGCAGTTGATTCCACTTTTTTTGACCTGTTTACCTATGAGTTCCTGCTCGGGAACAAATCCACCGCCCTGACCGAACCCTATTCTGCCGTACTGACAGAAGAAACGGCAGAGAAATATTTTGGGGATGAGAATCCGGTTGGAAAATCACTCACTGTCAATAACCAGTACGAATTCACGGTAACGGCCGTATTGAAATCCATTCCGAAAAATTCCATTAACCAGTTCGATATCCTGGTCCCATATGACTACCTGAAGGAAATAGGGCAATACAACGATCATTGGGGGAGTAATTCCATCCGCACTTATATCAAGCTTTATGAAAATGCTGTCATTGATTCGGTGGACAGCAAGCTTACCGCCGTCGTGAAGGAACATAACGAAGAAACCACAACTGATTTCATGGCAGCCCCGTTTACCAGGATACACCTGCATCAATACTTTGGCTACGGTCATGATCCCGGTGCCATCGTTTTCGTATATATCTTTTCAGCCATTGCACTTTTTGTACTGCTCATAGCCTGCATCAATTTCATGAACCTGTCTACAGCCCGTTCCGCCACCCGGGCAAGGGAAATTGGCCTGCGCAAGGTTTCCGGGGCCTGCAGAAGGGCAGTGATCATCCAATTCTTCGGTGAGTCCGTGCTGCTGGCTTTCATTTCGCTCATATTTGCCCTGATCATTGCGAGTTCCATCCTGGAGGTATTCAATAAGGTTTCCGGCAAGGAACTGGATTTCAGCAACCTGCTACATCCCCGGTTCATCATCTCGATGATCCTGGTCACCCTGATCGCGGGACTTATATCAGGGATCTATCCGGCTCTGTACCTGTCCGCTTTCCGGCCTATCAAGGTGCTGAAAGGAGACCTGAGCACGGGGATGAAGAGCGGTTGGTTCAGGAAGGTCCTGGTGGTTGTCCAGTTTACCCTATCGGTCTTTCTCATTATCGGGACGGTGATCATATACCGGCAGCTTAATTATATGAAAAGCAAGGATCTCGGATACGATCGCGAGAACATGTTCTATTTCCAGATGCGGGGGGAAATAAAGGACAATTACCAGGCCATCAAGGAGGAATTCCTCAGGAACCCCCAGGTACTGAGTGTCAGTGCAGCCAATCACCAGCCCCACCGCATTGGGAGTAATTCAGGAGGGGGGGACTGGGACGGCAAGGATCCTGATCAGTCGGTACTGATCGGAACCAATATCGTTGATTACGACTACATAGAAACCCTAAAAATCCAACTGAAAGACGGCC
>LJUP01000044.1 GCA_001303955.1 Bacteroides sp. SM23_62
CTGATCGATAATGAAACAGGGGCGTTGCTGCAGCTGGCTGAACCGGTGGATAAACGGCCACATGATCTGCGAAGGACCGTAAGTCTTTCGCTGGACCTAGAACCCCGGGATGAGGTATACAGGTGCAATATATCTGCCAGGGACGTGGAAAATGATTACCAGATAAACCGCCTGGAGACTTCCCTGGAAAACATCCATATGCTGGAAGGAAACCTGGCATTGATATCCAATGGCGGTACTTTCTGGTTCAACGACTGGCATATTCATGGATCTAAGGTGAAATATGCAGGGGACCAGCAACTGGGTCCTGTGATCGGCACACAATATACCATCAGTGACCGAAAGCTGAAACTCACTGCACAGTTGGCCCCCATCAGTGAATCAGATGAGCAGATCGCCGTCCTGCAGGTCCTGGAGAAAAATACCGGAAAATGGAAAGAGGTATCCAGCAGCCAGGTGATCATCCCCGGTTACACCGCAACTTTCAGGGTGCCGGATTGGGATGCTGACCTCTCCCACGATTATCGCGTCCTGTATCATATCAATGATGGAAAAGAATCCCGTATCCCTTATTATTATTACGGGGTGATCGTCAAAGATCCCGCAGACAAGGATGAAATTGTCGTTGCTGCTTTTACCGGGAACAGCAACAGCCATGGCAATATAGGCCAGGGTGAATTTGATTTCGCTGGCAGGATGTGGTTCCCGCATGAAGACCTTACTTCCTATGTAGCCAAGCACATGCCTGACCTGCTGGTATATACCGGTGATAACGTCTATGAAGGAAGGCCTACGCCCCCGGACTTCAGCTCCGGCAAGAACACTGAACTGGATTATCTGTACAAGTGGTATCTGTTCCTCTGGGCACATGGCGGACTCACACGAAATATCCCGGCGGTGACAATTCCCGACGATCATGACGTATATCATGGAAATATCTGGGGTGCCGGTGGTGTAAAGGCACCGGCAGCACCTGAGGATGGAATCTATCCTGAATATTATCAAGGATTCACAGGTAACTGGCAACAGGATCAGGGAGGATATAAACTATCCCCTGATCTTGTCAACATGGTGGAGCGCACACAGACCAGCCATCTTCCGGATCCCTATGATCCTGTACCCGTGGCCCAGGGCATAGGGGTCTATTTCTGCAATATGAACTATGGAAGGATCGGCTGGGCCATCCTGGAGGACCGGAAGTTCAAATCCGCACCGGGAAAGATCCACCCGGATTATAAAATTGTGAATGGATTCAGTCAGGTCAAAGGGATAACTGGAAAAATGCTGGATTCTCCCAAAGCCACATTAATGGGTGAAAGGCAAATATCATTTGTCCAGGATTGGTCGGCTGACTGGAAGGGGGTTGATATGAAGGTAGCTATCAGCCAGTCGGTTTTTGCGAACCTTTCAACCTATCCGGACACATTTCTGACGGATGCCAGTACACCGAATCTCCAGCCGTTGCCATGGGGCGTAATTCCAAAAGATTACAGCAAGGCCAAGGATATGGATTCCAATGGATGGCCACAATCGGGCAGGAACAGGATCCTGCGAGAACTGCGAAAAGGTTTTGCCCTGATGATCGGTGGAGATCAGCACCTGGGAAGTGTCATCCACCATGGCATCGACGATTGGGAAGATGCAGGCTATTCCTTCTGTGTACCCTCCATAGCAAATCTCTGGCCCCGGAGATGGTTCCCGCAAGCACCCGGGGAAAATCACCAGGCAGGGATGCCGCTCTATACCGGCAGGTATTTTGATGGATTTGGCAACAGGGTCACCGTCCTTGCGGTATCCAATCCCTACATCTCAGGGAAAGAACCTGCTGTACTGCACGACCGGGCCCCTGGCTATGGCATTATCAGGCTGAACAAAAAATCCAGGCTCATCACCCTGGAATGCTGGCCGCGGTATGCTGATCCGGAATCAATGGACGGTGGACAATATCCAGGATGGCCGGTTACCCTGGACATGGAAGATAACTATGCCAGGCAGGCAACTGGCTGGCTGCCTCCCATCAATGTCACCGGATTGGATCGCCCACCGGTTGTACAGGTGGTAAATGAAATTACCGGTGAAATTATATATACATTCCGGATCAGGGAGTTCAGTTACCAGCCTGGTGTATTTGCTGAGGGCAGTTATACGGTTCACATAGGCGAACCGGGGACAACCAGCATGCAGAGCCTGACAGGATTATTATCTGTTGCATCAAAGGAGCAGGATAAAATCACGGTAGCATTCTGAAATATTGGAAACCTAAAAGCAGATCATGAAAAAAAACATGAACCGTCGCGATTTTACGATAATGTCCGCCAGTGCTGCAGCATTTATTGCTGTATCACCTGTTGATGGACTAAATGCCAAGAAGACCAGGCAGGCAAAAATACCCCTGGGAGCTCCGGTATTTGAGAAATATGAAGATCCCGAAGGATGGATCAATGCCCTTGAAAAACTCGGGTACCGGGCTGCATACACCCCGGTCAGCATCGATGATGATGAACCCACCATCAATGCCTATGCAAAAGCTGCCAATGAATCCGGGATCATCATTGCCGAGGTCGGTGCCTGGAGCAATCCAATCAGTCCAGATGAAACCCAGCGAAAGGAAGCTTTCGAGAAATGTGTAAGGTCATTGCAGCTGGCCGACCAGCTGGGTGCAAATTGCTGTGTAAATGTGAGCGGGTCCAGGAATAAGGAACACTGGGCCGGTCCGCATAAGGATAACCTTACCACTGAGACCTTTGAACTGATCGTGGAAGTTACCCGCAGGATCATTGATGAAGTGAAACCAAGGCATACTTACTTCGTGCTTGAACCCATGCCCTGGGCATTTCCATTCTCAGCAGATTCCTACCTGGAACTGCTGGAGGCCATTGACCGGGACAGATTTGCGGTTCACCTCGACCCCATGAATATGATCACCAGTCCCGAGATATTCTTCAACAACGGAGCCATGATCAGGGATTGTTTCAGGAAACTGGGACCGTACATCAGGAGCTGCCATGCCAAGGATATGACCATCCGGGAGGATATTTACACACCGCACCTGGACGAAACCAGGGCGGGACTCGGAAGCATGGACTATGCTGCTTTTCTGACCGAACTCAGCAAACTTGACAATGTGCCGCTGATGATAGAACACCTGAAAACCGCCGATGAATACAGACTGGCCGCAGATTATATCCGTTCCGTTGCAGCCCGGAACGGGATCTCCATGTAACATTCCCTGAAGCCGGCCAACCATGGCTGGCTGCTGATGCTTTCTGTGCTTTCATATTTCGACCATGGCAGTGGTCCCTGGATTCCTGTTGAACCAGTACCGGGTGAATAGGATCATCTTTTCTGGTGTATTAATCCATCACTCTTATTATTGTATTATATAAAACATATATTATTTCATATACAACCCCCTTGTTTTTTTGATTTGATTTGATATTATGTATCTTTTTATAATTTTTATAATGACAGCCATCATTCGATTTATTTTGAGCTGGGATACAGCTTCTCCATATTTGACGTATTCCTGGGTGCAGGTAACGGTATCTATGCCACCGACAACAACTTCAACGCAGTCAATATGGGAGTCACTGCAAGCAAGGAGATTAAAATCACAGAAAAATTCGGTCTTCCCGTCCCCACTTCATTTATCCTGAATCCCCAGGCAAAAGCGGTACACCTGGTATTTGGCATATCCCTATGATTTGAAGGCTGATTTAAATGGTAGGGTTTTGAAAAGGGTGTCCCGGAAACCTCATCATGTGCGTAAACAATGCTGAGAAGTCAGCGAACGGGACACCCTGATCCTTTGAAGGTTGGTTTAGGTTATATTTTATGCTTGCATGAAATTCAACGACGACTGAATAACCCTGAAAAAATCCCCCTACCATTTACCGGTTTTTGCCATACTGGGCTTCGGCAGATCAGCAAGCGGTTCCGTATATTTCAGGATATCTTCCTCCGGCAGTGCATAGTCGGTTAATTCCCCTTTCAAGAACTTATCGTACCCTGTCAGGTCCAACAGTCCGTGCCCGCTGAGGTTGAATACGATTACCTTCTCTTTTCCTTCTTCCTTGGCTTTGTTAGCTTCCTGAATGGTGGCTGCAACTGCATGGCTGGTTTCGGGTGCAACAACAATGCCTTCAGTCTTTGCGAACAGGATCGCTGACTCATAACATTCCATCTGGTGTATGGCCCGTGGATTCAGCAGTCCTTCCAGGGTTGCCGCACATACAAGGGGCGACATTCCATGGTAGCGGAGTCCGCCTGCATGGATGGGAGGAGGTATGAACTCGTGTCCAAGCGAATACATGGGGAGCAAGGGAGTCATCTTGGCTACATCACCATGGTCATAAAGGAAGGGGGCCCGAGTCAGTGTGGGACAGGAAGCCGGTTCTACCGGGATGATATCAATATCAGCCCCATTGATTTTATCAGCCACAAATGGAAATGCCGTTCCGGCGAAATTACTTCCACCTCCTGCACAACCTATTACTACATCCGGGGTTTTTTCACCAAAGATCTCAAGTTGTTTTTTAATCTCCTGGCCTATGATGGTCTGGTGAAGCATGACATGGTTCAGTACGGATCCCAGACTGTATTTGGTTTGACCGGATTCATCCATAACAGCCGCCTCAATGGCCTCCGAAATAGCAATCCCCAGGCTGCCTGGGGTATCGGGGTCCTTGTCAAGGATGGCCTGGCCTGTCTTGGTCTCGGTACTCGGACTGGGTACACAGTTGGCACCCCAGGCTCCCATCAGCATTTTCCGGAAGGGTTTCTGGTCAAAACTTATCCTTACCATGTATACCTTACATTCCAGTCCGAGTAAAGAACAGGCAAATGCCAGTGCAGAACCCCATTGCCCGGCACCTGTTTCGGTGGTCAGCCGCTTGATTCCAAATTCCTTGTTATACCATGCCTGGGCCACGGCAGTATTTGGTTTATGGCTTCCTGCAGGGGACAGGCTTTCATTTTTATAATAAATTTTAGCAGGGGTACCCAGTGCCTGTTCCAGGTGATATGCCCTGTGAAGGGGGGTAGGACGCCAGCGGTACAGCAGCTCCAGCACCCCCTCCGGGATATCGATCCATCTTTCAGGGCTTACCTCCTGCTCGATCAGGTTCATTGGGAAAATGGGTGCAAACATTTCCGGTGTAACCGGATTCCCATCCGGGCCTAAAGGCGGTTGCAAGGGAGTTGGAAGATCTGCTGCAAGGTTATACCAGTGCTTCGGCATCTCTTTTTCTGATAAAAAAACTTTGGAAACTTTGCTCATGACTTTTCAGTTTAATGGTTTATGGACTATTTACAAATCATCTTTTACATGCAGATACAAAAAGGGCACGTTGTAACCAACATGCCCCTTATTTTTTAATTGTTTTACATATTGCCTACAACACAGTCCGGAAGCTTTGCCAGCGCCAACGCCAGATCCGTGTTGAAGTATTTGTAAAACCAGTCATTTACTTACAATTTGGTTCCTAAAATAGTAATTATATCATTAATTGCAATACTGTCCGGGTGATTTTAGGAAAAAACTAAATTTTTCATCATCATGGGACTGTAATGGTGTATCTTTATAGAACCAACCAATGAAACCCAGCAATGAGATACCTTATCGGCACACTGCTGTCATTTCTCCTTATCTCATGTGATCCAAATGTGCTTTTCCGGGAACCCCAGCCCGCCGGCTCCAGGGACCTCGCTAAATTCCCTGCCAGGGTGCATGGTACTTACCTGGAAACCATGGATGACAGTTCGGTTTATGTGGTCACATCCACCTATATTTTCCAGAAATACGTGGAAAAACTCAACCTGCCGGTAGAAGAGATCCTGGAAGACGAGGAAGTAGCTTTAAAGGGTGACACATTGATCCTTGCGGACATTGACCTGGCATTCCCGGTAATCCGCAGGAATGATTCGGTTTTCGGCACGATAACCGTTTATGATACTATTTTTGATCTCTCTGCCGATGATAAACTCAGAAAATTACGGAAAGATTACTTCCTGAATTTTCCGCATGACAGCATGTGGATGGTACTCAAACTTCAGTTTGGAAAAGACCGAAAGGCCTACCTCTTTGATATCAACGAGGATAAAGAAGCGAAAATATTTGAGCAATACTGTGCAGTGGAGGTGATCCGGAACGATAAAGACAGACCGGGAAAATACATCATGAATCCCGGCAGGAATGAACTCAAAGCCCTGCTTAAGCTGGAAACCTTTACAGATAGCACCGAATTTATCCGGATCTCAAAATAGTGACAGATATGATCATTCGACGGGGCAGAGGAAATTATGGATGTTCTCTGCAGCCTGCCGGCCTGAATAAATGGCGGTTACCACCAGGCTGGCACCATTGCGGGCATCCCCGGCGGCAAAAACTTTCGGATGACTGGTCTGGAACTGGTTGTCCGTAACAATATTTTTGCGGTTGTTTACCTTCAGTTCCAGCTTGTCGATTATCCCCTCCTGCAAGGGATTTAAAAAACCGAGTGACAGGAGCACCAGATCAGCCTCGAGCATTTCTTCCGAACCCGGGATTTCCTTCATGGTCATTCTTCCGGATTCATCTTTAACCCATTCAACCTGCACCAGTTCGAGTCCGGTAACAGCCATCATCTCCCCGAGGAATTTACGGGTAGAAAGGCTCCAGCGCCGATCACATCCTTCTTCATGTGATGTTGATGTCTTCAGCACATTTGCCACATATGGCCAATCAGGGTTTTCTTTGCCTTCGACTTCCCGCGGTTTGGGGAGGATCTCTATCTGTGTAATGGATTTGGCTCCCTGCCTCACCGCGGTCCCGACACAATCGGATCCGGTATCACCTCCTCCCAGGACGACTACATTTTTATCTTTTGCTGTGATCAGGTAATCATAGGGGATCTCCTGTCCCCTGTTAACTTTGTTCTGCTGCCTGAGGTAGTCCATGGCAAAATGGATGCCTTCCAGGTCACGTCCCTCAACCGGAAGATCACGGGGTTCTTCTGCCCCGATGGCGATGCATACAGCATCATAATGATCAACCAGTTCCCTGATGTCCAGGTTGCCGCCTACTTCCGTGCCCGTCTGAAAATTAATCCCTTCTTCGATCAATATCTGAAGGCGTCTGTCCACCAGTTCCTTGTTCAGCTTGAAATCAGGGATCCCATAGCGAAGCAGTCCACCAACAGCATCCTCCTTTTCATAAACCGTAACCAGGTGTCCCTCCTTGTTGAGCTGATCTGCACATGCGAGTCCGGCCGGGCCTGATATCTCGGTTATGGCCGCCTCATTTTCCCTGATGGTCACAGGTGATTTATCTATGGTCAATACACAGGCTGATTCACAGGGAGCGGGACAGATCCTGCCGGTGAACTCCGGGAAGTTATTGGTAGTGTGGAGCAAGTCAATGGCTTTCTTCCAATCACCTTTGGAAAGTTCATCCTGCCATTCAGGAATGACATTTATCACCGGACAGGCCCAGTGACAGAAGGGTATACCACAATCCATACAACGTGCTGCCTGCAGTTTCCTGTCGGCAGAATTGAGGGTTTGTTCAACCTCACCAAAATCATGTATCCGGTCCTGCAGAGGCCTGTTACCAGCCTCCTTCCGTTCTATCTTTAAAAATCCCCTGGGATCGCCCATCTTTACGATTATTTTGCATTTATATCACTAGAAAAAACTGCCTTCCTGGTTCTCCACATCCGTCTCCACTGCCTCAATTTTCTTTCGCAGGGCTTCCAGTTTCTCCTCTTCGAGAACACGTTTATATTCATAGGGTATGACCTTGATGAATTTGGGCAGGTAAATTTCCCAATTATCAAGGATCTCCCTTGCCCTCTGGCTGCCGGTATATTTCAGATGCTGGCTGATCAGATCCCGCAGCTCACGGATATCATGAAGTTCCTCAACCAGGGATATCTCAACCATACCCATATTACAATAATAATCGAAGCTCCCATCCTCATCAAGCACATAGGCGATCCCCCCGCTCATACCGGCAGCGAAGTTCCTGCCTGTTTTACCGAGAACGATGGTGCGGCCCCCTGTCATATACTCACAGCAATGATCACCTGTCCCTTCCACAACCGCGACAGCCCCTGAATTACGAACACAGAATCTTTCTCCGGCAATTCCGTTGATAAAGACTTCACCACTTGTAGCCCCGTACAGAACAGTGTTCCCAATAATCACATTTTCCTCAGGAGCGAATTTTGAACCTTCCGGAGCGATGACTATGATCTTTCCTCCGGATAACCCTTTTCCGAGATAATCATTCGCATCACCCTCAAGCCTCAGGGTGACGCCCTCTTTAAGAAAGGCCCCGAAACTCTGACCGGCTGATCCCCTGAAGTTGACTTTTATGGTATCTGCCGGAAGACCCTTTAATCCATGTAATTCTGAAATACGGCCCGATAGCATGGCACCAACCGCCCGATCAGTGTTCTTTATGCCCATCCTTATCTCAACCTTCTTTTTCTGTTCGAGTGCGGTAAGGCTCTTTTCGATCAGTTGAAGATCCAATACCTTGCCCGGAAGATCTCGTTTGGGACGAATGTATCTTCTTTCAAAGTGTTCAGCCTCTTTCGGGATATATAAGAGGGCTGCCACATCCAGTTTAGAAGCTTTCCAGTGGTGCTTTGGTATTTGAATTTCCATAAGGTCAGCCTGCCCGATCAGGTCAGCCATGTTCGTTAACCCCAGTTCCGCAAGCAATTCCCGAACCTCCTGTGCCAGAAAGGTGAAATAATTCACCAGGAAATCAGCCTTCCCGGTATAACGTTTCCTGAGTTCCGTATCCTGGGTGGCAATGCCCACCGGGCATGTATTCAGGTGACATTTTCTCATCATGATGCATCCGAGTGTGATCAATGCCCCGGTGGAGAACCCAAATTCCTCGGCTCCCAGCATGGCAGCCTGCACGATATCCAGTCCTGTTTTCAACTGTCCATCCGTCTGTAATATCACATTGCGGCGCAGGTTGTTCATGATCAGCGTTTGCTGGGTTTCTGACAGGCCGATCTCGAGGGGCAGACCTGCATGTTTTATCGAGCTCGAGGGACTGGCACCCGTTCCTCCTTCTGACCCGCTGATGGTGATGATATCCGCACCGGCTTTGGCAACTCCGGCAGCGATGGTTCCAACGCCTGAAGCAGAAACAAGTTTGACACTCACTTTTGCCCTGGGATTGACATTCTTCAGGTCGAAGATTAGCTGGGCAAGGTCCTCAATAGAATAAATATCATGGTGAGGCGGGGGTGAGATCAATGTGATCCCTGGCATGGCGTAACGTGTTCTGGCGATGATCTTATCCACCTTGTGTCCGGGCAGCTGTCCCCCTTCCCCCGGCTTGGCTCCCTGAGCAATTTTGATCTGTATCTCATCCGCATTGACAAGGTAATAATTGGTAACCCCGAAGCGCCCGGAGGCGATCTGCTTGATGGAACTGCGGGCACTGGTACCATCTGGTCGTGGATTGAACCGTTCCGGGTCCTCTCCCCCTTCCCCTGTGTTGCTTCGGCCCCCAATCCTGTTCATGGCAATGGCCAGTGCTTCATGAGCCTCCTTTGAAATGGATCCGTAAGACATGGCCCCTGTAACAAAGCGCTTGAAAATGGCTTCAACCGGTTCGACCTCATCGATGTCAACGGGGTTCTTTTTCAGGCGGAAAAATCCTCGCAAAAAGGCAGGTTTCTGGTTCTGCTCATTGACCAGGTTTGAAAAAACCTTGAACCTGTCATAGTCATTGGTTTTCACTGCCCATTGCAGATGCGTGATGGTTTCAGGATTCCAGGCATGATGCTCGCCCTTGATACGATAATGATAATTGCCCGTGGAACGAATAAAAAGATCCTCACAGGATTTGCTAAAAGCTGCTCTATGTGGTATAAGGGCTTCCCTGGCCAGTTCTTCCATCCCGATACCGCCTAACCGGCTGATGGTTCCCTCGAAATATTTTTCCACCATATCATGGCTGAGTCCCACTGACTCAAATATCTGGGCCGAACGGTAGGACCTGAGGGTGGATATACCCATCTTGGACAGGATCTTGAGCAATCCTTTATTGATGGCCTTGATGTAATTCTCCTCGGCCTTCTGATAATCTACCTGGATGGTCCTGTCCTTTACCAGCCTCTCAATGACGGCAAAAGCCATGTAGGGATTGATCACACTGGCACCATAGCCGAACAGCAGGGCAAAATGATGGACTTCCCTGGCTTCTGCCGTTTCAAGGATGATATCAATCTGCATCCTTTTACGTTTGTTGATCAGGTGATGATGTACCGCAGAAACAGCCAGCAGGGAAGGTATGGATGCCAGTTCAGCGGTAATGCCCCGGTCCGAGAGGATGATATAGTTTTTACCCTCATCCACGGCACGTTCAGCCAGTTCACAGACGTTATTTACGGCCCTTGTAAATCCTTTTTTTCCCTGGCTTACACGAAAATGCAAAGGAATGGTTGCTGAACTGAAGCCTTTGTATCTCAGGTTTTTAATGACATGAAAATAGGTATTGTTTACAATGGGACTTTTCAGCTTTACCATCTTACTGTGCTCCGGACCTTCATGAAGCAGGTTATCCTGGAAGGATCCTATGTAACCGGTAAGGCTCATAACCAATTCCTCGCGGATCGGATCGATGGCCGGATTGGTTACCTGGGCGAACAATTGCCGGAAATAGTTAAACAAACGCTGAGGTTTATCGGAGAGCACCGCCAGAGGTGTATCGTTCCCCATGCTTCCGACAGGTTCCTGGCCTTTCTCTGCCATACCGGAGATGATGAATTCAACATCCTCTTTGCTGTAGCCAAAAGCCTCCAGGTAACAGTTATGCAGATCCCCCATGTCAGGAGAAATCTGTCTACCGACTTCGATATCCTCCAGGTTGACCCTGTTGCTTGCCAGCCATTGCCGGTATGGATTGTGACTTGCCAGGGCTTCTTTTAATTCCGGGTCATAATGTATCTTCCCTTCTTTGGTATCAATCAGTAACATTTTTCCGGGTTTGAGCCTCCCCTTTTCAACAATTTCCTGGGGTGGGAAATATTTCACCCCTACCTCCGAGCCCATCACGATAACATCGGTATTGGTGATGATATAACGTGAAGGCCTTAACCCGTTCCGGTCAAGCGTTCCCCCGATGTAACGGCCATCGGAAAAAATCAGTGAAGCCGGACCGTCCCAGGGTTCCAGGAAAGTGGAATGATATTCATAGAAGGCCCGAAGTTCTTCTGATATGGGATTCTTGGTGTTCCATGATTCGGGCACCAGGATGGAAACGGCATGGGCCAGGGATTTCCCCGTCAGGTACATGAATTCCAGGATGTTGTCCAGGCTGGCCGAATCAGATTTCTCAGGTTCTATCAAGGGATAGATCTTGTTGAGGTCTTCGCCCAGGTAATGCGATCCAAGCACCGACTCACGCGCTTCCATCCAGTACCTGTTCCCCTTGATGGTATTGATCTCCCCGTTGTGTGCCAGCAACCTGAAGGGCTGAGCCAGGTCCCACGACGGGAAGGTATTTGTAGAAAACCTGGAATGCACCAGGGCAATGGCACTTATCAACCGTTTGTCCCGGAGATCAAGGTAGTATTCACCCAGCTGTTCCGAGGTCAGCATTCCCTTGTAGATGAGGACACGTGTAGAAAGGCTGGGTATGTAAAAATGTTCCTTCTGGGGGATGTCTGATCCCCGGATGGCATTTTCTGTCCGCTTCCTTGCCACATAAAGCCTTCGTTCCAGGTCAAGCTGATCGAGGTCTGCCCCGCAAAGCACCTGCTTCATCGCCGGTTCAACGGCCCTTGACAATTCCCCGATTACTTCGGGATTTCTTGGGACTTCCCTGTAATCAATGATGTTGACACCTTCCTCCATCATCATCCTTTCAAAAATCTCCAGGCACTGCCCTGCCTGTGCTTCATCCCTGGGTAAAAACAAAATCCCGGTACCAAACTGTCCCTCAGGAGGGACATTATACCCCTGGATCAGGTAGAAATCCCTCGGCACCTGTATCAGGATACCGGCACCATCCCCAGTCTTGCTGTCTGCTCCTTCAGCCCCGCGATGGGACATATTTTCCAGGACCTCCAATCCCATCTGAATGATCTCATGGGATTTCCTTCCGCGGATATGGGTTACAAACCCTATCCCGCAATTATCATGCTCGAATTCATGGCGGTACAATCCCTGTTGCCGGGGCCTGTTCTTCATATTATTTTCTTCCATTCACGTGTCTGGCAGTTTTCCAAAAAAAAACCGCTCCCAGTTTCTCCTGAGAACGGCTTCCTCGAGTTTTTTTAGTTTACAGGTATACCATTCTCATCCACTCTGAAATACTCTCTTTAAATATTCAGTAAGGCCTGTAAGCTCCTTCTTTATGTAACTCTTTAACCGCATCGCGACAAATATATTTAATATATTTTAAATCAAAAGCAAACCTTGTTCTGTTTTTACAATTTATAACAATTTTTACCTGATAGGCGTAAAATCGTAACAATTTATAAGTTATGCATTTATGGTTTATTGCCGGAATTTCATTGATAATGTCGTCCCACAGGCAAGCGGCATGAACCCGTTTAACAAAATATGTACAGATTCCCTGTCGGCAATTACCGAGGCCTTGCCGTGAGATATTTCATCCACATAATGGTAACCATAGCTGGCGGGTAAGGTAATCCTGTCTATGTCAAGCTCCCCGAACAGCACTTCAATTTCTATTGAACTGCCGCTGATAGAGGCCCTGCCCCATCCTTTGTTGGTGGACCAGAAACAGGTGAATTCGGACCGGTTTATCCTGGGATGAAAGGTCATGGACATTTCTGTCGCATTGAAATGGTATCCGGAAAGGGCGAGGTGTAAGTACCAGGCCGGCCTGCTGGACCAGAAATTATCCGGGTGCACGGACCATGGATTCCGGTTATATCCCCTGAACCGGTCGGCAGACATCCTGATAATCTCCATTCCTTCATCCACCATGCCAAAATAGATCATATTGGCAGCCGTGGTATATTCAACACCTGTCCAGACCTCATCAGCATGAAGCACTGGGACCACAGGCCGGTTGCCATGCGGCCAGGTACAGGTGAGCAGTCCCCCCTCATCATTGACCACATTCCCCCTTCCTGCACTGATGTGTTTGTTGAGGTTCCTGCTAAAGTTATACCGGAACACCGAGCGCATTGCCCTTCCCATTAACTCATCACCAAGCAGGCTGTCCAGCCCGGCCGACCAGGCCAGGCATTGTCCCAGCAGCTGATCTGCGTGGCAGCCATTGCCATCCTGGTTGAAATATTCACCATTCCACAATTTACCCTCGTATAGTGTCACCGATGCCTCGAATAATCTCCGGTATCCTTCAACCTGTTCAGGTGCATCCAGTTGACCTGCCAACTCAGCACATGCTTTGAGAGCGGCAAGGTATAGTGAACCGGATACCATATCGCGACCCGTCATTATGCCCCGGATCTGCTCCATCTGTCCTGTCAGCAGGCCCCAATGTCTTTTTAAGCCGGTTGTTTCACCGGTCAGTTTCCAGTCAAGATAAACCTGCAGGATATTCACCAGCCTTATCTCCGGTCTATCCGGATGGCTTATCACACCTGTTGACAGATGCACCATGGGATCAGGATCATGACCCGGGAACATCCTGATGTTCATTTCTGGGAAGATCCCTGACCGGCCTTTCTTTGCATGTTTTAACTGTAACATATCACCCGCCAGTAAATGGACCAGGTAATCAGGGTAGCTGCTATTGGAAAGGACATCTGAAAATGCCCTGGAACTGTTATACAGGTAATCCAAGTCCCTGATGATACTACCGGCAATGGAAGCTGCATCCCGGTGGTCTCCGGGATTCATTGAAGACCATGAAAGGATCACCGGGATGACTGCCTCCCCCCCGGGCGCCAGTGTCATCTTTAGAAATAAGGAGTATACCACCGGTGATCCGGATCCATTCATGTCCTGGATTTTAAATGGCTCCAGCTGGCCATCATCAGCAAAATCCTGCCAGAAAATTTGCGGATGATCATGGGTCAGTATCCCGGCTTCAGGGGAGGTAACAACGACGAGTTCTTCATAAGGGTCAGTCCCATTCAGTTTTATGCCCCGGTAACCTTCAGGCGAGATCTCTTCAATCCTCGCCCCATCGGGCAATGCCGGGGAAACGGCGAATGCCAGGGATACCTCCAGGGGTTTTTGTAAAGGGTTGCTCAGTTTCCACCGGATGATACAGGCAGGCAGGCTGCTGCTGGCCTCATCCAGCGGGATAAACGGATTGTACACTTCCATTTCAGCCTGCACAGGTACATCCCTGTCTTCCAGCTGCCATGTGCCGAAAGGAAATTTTCCTTCAAAACTGGCCTGCCTGAACCTTGGGATTCCTGCCAGATATGGAATTTCCGACGGGTACCCGGTTTGTTCCCCAGGGATCCTTCCTTCCAGTAACCTGACGACAGGTTCAAACTCAACATCCTCCACCGAATTGAATTCACTTCCCTCCTTTGCCCATATTCCGAAAAACGCCTTCATGGGATCGGCCTTGGAGCTGTCATCGGTAAAATGGAATGCCTGTATATCTCCCCTGCCGCCGAACAAAACATATCCCTCTCCCATTCCGCCCACCGGAAAACTTATTGTTTTCAGACTGTCACCACGGTAAACAGGCTGACGGCCCGATACATAATATTTCTGGTAATTCTTGGATTTCAGGTCCCTGTACTCCTTTACCACCGGAGTACAACAGGTCAGTAAAATGAATATCACCGTCAGGGAAAGGCTGATACAGATTCTCATGCATCGGGGATTTTTGGATGATCAAATATAGCTTATAAGCTGCCTGCTGCAAAACTCAGCGCCAGTTATCAGGTAAGGGTTATTTTAGTAAATTTGTCATGTATACATGCCAAATACCTCGATATTAGGGCAACTCCAGTTTGTCAGACAGTTTTATGCACAGGACAAGGAGGGGGATCATCATCGATGAGTGTTTTAACAGCAGGGGACAATTATCAGATCGGTTCCTGGAATTGATCACCCCACCCGCATTTCAGAAGAGATGAGAACCGAAAAACGTGATTATTTGATGCAGCAGATCGAGCAGCTGGGACAGGTGCTTGCGCAGATGCTCGCATACCTGCTGGGCATCAAGGGTGCCGGATCGGCAGGCCTGAGCCTGGATGAGATCAGGCAGAACTATAATGACGGGCTAAACCTGCCACTGGATCTGATCCTCGAAACCCCTGCGGAGGAGATCATCCAATTGCTTACTGAGAAAATCAAATACATGGACAGGCACCTGGAGAAAATGGGCGATATCCTTAGTGAGACCGGAGATCTGTATGAAAAGACCGGTGATAGCGATACATCAAGAAATCTGCGAGGGAAAGCCCTGATCATATACACGCATCTGCAGGATACTTCCAAAGCATTCTCCATGGAAAGGATGCAGAAGATCTCCCGGCTAAGGGACAAAGGGTAGTTTTTGCCATCCCGCCTTAAACCTTTGACCCGCCTGTTCATCTAAGCAGTAACTGTATTCAAGCGATCATCTACTGTTGCATGAAAAGGCTCCGGAAGTCAATTTTAACAGGTATTGTGCTGTTATTTTCATTCCCTGCAATGTCACAGGTTCATAATATATCAGGACAGCTGAACGACCTGCACAGCAAAGCACCCCTCACGGGGGCACATGTTTACCTGTTCAAAGATACAGATTCACTGATCCGTGCCACGATCACCACCGGTACTGGAGAATTTCTGCTCGAGAGGATCCGGCCTGGCAGCTATACGATAAAATTCTCATTCGTAGGGTACAAAAATCTCGCACAGCCCATACAGGTTTCATACCGGGATGTGAACCTCGGAACCATCGGACTGGCAGTTTCATCCACAGATATCAGAGAGGTCAGTGTTACAGATCATATGCCCATGGCCCAGCAAAAAGGGGATACCACGGAATTCAATGCAGAAGCATTTACGACCATGCCGGATGCCAATGCGGAAGACCTGGTGGAGAAATTGCCTGGTGTTACCGTGGAAGACGGCAAGATTGAAGCCATGGGTGAGGAGGTCAAGCAGGTACTGGTGGATGGACGACCCTTTTTCCGAAATGATCCGACCGCTGCCCTTCGAACCCTGCCGGCAGAAGTTATCGAAAGGATCCAGATCTTTGACAAGGAAAGTGACCAGGCTGAATTTACCGGTTTCAGCACCGGGGAAACACAGAAAGCCATGAATATCATCACCAGACCCAATATGCGCAATGGCATATTTGGGAAAGTATATGCCGGATACGGATTCGAGGATATGACCCTGAATGATGCTTATAAGTCAAGATACGCAGCCGGAGGAAACCTTAATTGGTTCAACGGAGCCAGGAGGATTACCCTGGTTGCCCAGTCAAATAATGTCAACCAGCAAAACTTCTCTACCGAAGACCTGCTTGGCGTTATGGCATCGGGACAGAGAGGGGGGGCCAGGGGTGGCAGCATGATGGGCGGTCCGGGCGGTGGAGGCCGCGGAGGAACAGGTGGAGCCACGGGTGGGCGTGGAGGAGGAGCTATGGGTGTGCCGGGTGGAGACCGGATGGGTGGCCGTGGTGGTGGGGACATCTCTGAATTCATGGTGGGACAGCAGAGGGGGATATCGACCACACATTCAGCAGGCATAAATTACAGCGATCTGTGGGGACAGAAGGTTGATGTTACCGGAAGTTATTTCATCAATTTGAGTGATAATAACTCGATCGAGAAGTTGACCCGGAACTATACGATTGGTACCGATTCAGGACAGGTTTATAATGAGCTCAGCGATACCGAGAGCCGCAATGTCAATCACCGTGCTAACCTAAGACTGCAGTATAATATCAATGAAAACAATGCCCTATTTTTAAGACCAAGGCTGACCATACAGCAGAATGACGGTGTATCATCCTTCCTTGGTGAAACATCCAGATCAGGTAACCAGCTCAACGAAATTGATAATATAAACCGGTCTGACCTGGCAGCTTTGAACTTCTCCAATACCCTGATGTACAGGCATCGCTTTGCGAAAGAAAGAAGATCAATGACGTTTAACCTGACCACCGATTATCATGATAATAACGGAGAGAGCCAGCAATATGCGCTGACCCTGTACCTGACAACGCCCGTTTATACGGATGAACTCGATCAGGAATCCACCCTGTTCTCCACCGGATGGTCCTTCTCTGGTAACCTGATGTATTCAGAACCACTAGGTGACAATGCGACGATTATGTTGAATTATTCTGCCTCTTACCAGAAAGATGATTCAGAGAAAGAGACTTACAATTATTATTCACCCGATCAGGATTATACGGAGCTTGACACCCTGACATCCAATGTTTCCCATAATAATTATATCACCCAGAGAATGGGAGGTTCATACCAGTATTTCAAAAATAAGATCATGTTTGTAGGCCGCCTGCAGTTCCAGTCAGCAAACTTGAGTAACCGGCAGGTCTTCCCCTCCGAATTCGATATGCAAAAAAACTTTCAGAATGTGCTTGTAAATGCAGTATTCAGATATCGTCAGTCACGTCAGCGGAATATAAATATTGTTTACAGGACCTATACCGTGCCACCATCGATCAGCCAGCTCCAGGAAGTTGTGGATAACAGCAATCCCTTGCAATTACGCACCGGAAATGCGGATCTTAAGCAATCCTATACACATACTGCATTCTTCCGTTTCTCCAACATCAACACACAAAAGACCAGGATTTTTTTTGTGATGTTAAACGCTAACTATATGGATGACTATATTGCCAACAGCACCTTTCTGGCATTGCAGGACACCCTTCTGCCTTCAGGGATACTGGTGAAGGAAGGGACACAGCTGGTCTATCCTGTCAACCTGGATAATTACTGGAACATCCGTTCCTTTATCGTTTACGGGATGCCGGTAAATGGTATCCGGTCAAACCTGAACTTCAACCTGGGAATCAGCCACACCAACCTACCGGGACTGGCAAATAAAGAACTGAACAATGCAAGAACAACCACGTTTAGCGGTGGTCTGACCTTAAGCAGTAACATCAGCGAATACCTGGATTTCACCGTCTCCATGAGACCGAATTATAACATTATCAGGAATATGGTGAATACCACCCAGAATGATAACTATTTTGATCAGCAGACCCGTTTCCGGTTCAAGGGTGTACTTCCAAACAGCGGATTCTTTCTCGAGTCCATGCTTACCAACCGGTTCTATGACGGTCTTTCAGAGGATTACAACCAGCATTACTGGCTATGGAATGCAGCCATCGGCAAGAAAATATTCAGGAGTAGACTGGGTGAGCTAAAAGCGGGAATATACGATATCCTGAACCAGAACCGGAGCATCCAGCGGAGGGTCAGTGACATCTATGTGGAAGACATCCAGAACAATATCCTGCAGCGCTATTTAATGTTCACATTTACCTATAACCTGCGATCCTTCAAGGGGGCGGAACCGGGACCCGGTCAGGAGGATTTCAGGCAGCCATTCCGGCGATTCAGGCCTGATGATATGAATTAATACATTACTGAAAATGACAAATCGACCGGATGGCCCGTACCAACAGTGAATCAGGTTCTTCGGTAAGATACAAGCGTAAGCAATGAAAACAGAAAAAGTGAGGTGAAGATCAGGAAAGGGAACCAGAAGTAATCTCCCCTGATAAAAAGTGCATCATTGTGAATGACCAGGAACAGTGCCAGCATGAGAGGGATGGTCAGTACCAGGGTAGTAAAACCTGATCGATAGACATCCCTGCTTTGTTTTTCATCGTACCAGTCCCCAATCTTCTCATTGCATTTCAGGATAAACCAGTATAATACCACCAGGCCATACGGGATGAGGATCATGATACTGGAGGCGAGCATATGATAATAACTGACCGGTAAGCGCTGGCTCACAACCAGTGCAAAAACGGTCCAGAACAACCCGATGACCCCGCAGATCAGTCCCACATACTGTGCTGCTGTAAAAACCATTTCATCCTTCTGCACTGTCATTTCCTCTCCACGTTTTTCCTTTAACCTCCGAAGGACCGCGGCGGAAACGCCTGTCAGCAACAGGAAGAAAATTGTATGAATGCCCAGTAATATATAGAGTATGGGCCATTCCCCGGAAGTATCCAAGCCCGCCTCATATTCCTTTGAGATGTCGCCCAGGATCGCCCAATCGCTGAATACAGCCAGAAAGGAGGTGATCCCAAAAAGCACAATGAGGATATTGATCAGACCGATGACCCTGAAATACCTCAGATGAAGCAGAAGGGTTATGCCGGCAATGATATGTACCATGAACATAAACAGGTAGCTCAACCATACAAATTCAGCAAGCTGCTCCAGCCTTCCCAGTTCGCCAAAACCCAGTATGACAGGTTTTATTTGGTTGTACAGGAAATAATCATAGACCAGCCACAGCAGGGATATAATTCCCAGTAATAAGGTGGCAATGGTGAATACACTGATGATGTTTTTATTCAATCTGAACATGTCTGTGGATTTTAATTGTCAATTATGAAAAATACCTGATCTACAGGGGCATCAAAAAACAGGGCAATTTTAAAGGCCAGCAGGGCAGATGGCACGAATTTGCCTTTTTCAATGGAATGGATGGTCTGCCTGGTTACCCCTACCCCATTTGCAAGGACCTCCTGGGATATGTCTCCCTTTTCAAATCGCAATCGCCTGATGTTATTTCCTAGTTCCATAGGTAATTTCTGGTATAATGTAAAGTTTGTAGCAACAAATGTAATATATAATTTACTTTATGTCAAGTTTACTTTACATTTTTTGAAAAAAATTGAACAATCCTCCCGGATTTGAAAGTAGATGGTTAATTTCAACAGCCATAAAAAGCATTAAACATGAATACCATACTGCTGTATATCAGTTCGTTTTTACTTGCCTTCTGGGGTATTGCACATCTGCTGCCTACAAAAAATGTGGTAAAGGGATTCGGAACCATTTCTGCCGATAACAAAAACATCATTGCGATGGAATGGATCAATGAGGGGGCCACATTGATCTTCCTGGGTATTCTTGTCCTTGTGATCACGCTGGCGGATCCCTTGCCACAGTTTCACCTATTAAATATCCGTTAAAAAGATACAACCCTTTCCTCCTGAACAGGCTATTGATTAAGTTTGGTCAAGCCTTGTTTCATACCTATTCAGATGAATTTTAATCCAGGACCATTATGACAAAGGATGAGGTAATGCTTGAACTCTCAAAGTTCGGCAATGAGCAAACTAAAAAAGTGCTTACCAGGCATGGTGCCAGGGAGCCTTTTTACGGGGTAAAAGTTGGCGATCTTAAAACCCTCGTAAAAAAAATCAAAAAGGATCACGGGCTGGCGCTCGAATTATATAAAACCGGTAATTCTGATGCCATGTACCTGGCAGGACTGATCGCGGATGAAAAACGTGTAACCAGGAAAGAGCTTCAGGACTGGGTAAAAGGGGCCTACTGGTATATGCTGTCTGAATATACCGTGCCCTGGCTGGCTGCCGAGAGCCGGTATGGATGGGAATTGGCCCTCGAATGGATTGAATCCACCGAAGAAGGGATTGCTTCCGCGGGCTGGTCAACCCTTTCAAGCCTGGTTTCCCTCAGGCCTGATGAGGAACTGGATCAGGACAGACTTTCGCAGCTCCTGGATCACGTCGCCAGGCATATTCATCCCTCCCAGAACAGGGTCAGATACACCATGAACGGTTTTGTCATAGCGGTGGGCAGCTATGTTTCAGCACTGACTGACAAAGCAAATGAGGTGGCTGCGACCATCGGAAA
This sequence comes from Bacteroides sp. SM23_62, assembly GCA_001303955.1. Lineage (GTDB taxonomy): Bacteria > Bacteroidota > Bacteroidia > Bacteroidales > SM23-62 > SM23-62. Next base: position 20,793 of record LJUP01000044.1, read on the forward strand.
AGTCTCGGTGGATATGGGGGGCACCGCATGCAAGGTACCCCTGGCTATGGCTTATATTAGAAAGATGGAAGATAAGGGATACATCGGTATGAAGAGAAAATCAGCCCGATGCTGATTTTCTGAGATACCCCTCAGGTCTTGTCCTGGTCTTTCTCTCCTTCGTTATCCTTGGTCAGCATTTCGTACATCTCGCGAATTTCCTCACGCCTGCTTTCAATATCCCAGGCATGGTCACTCTCATGCAATACATGGTCCTTTTCTGAAATAAGGATCTTTTCAAGCTGCTGGGTGAACCGCCTCATCTCGTTGATATATCTCCGCTTGTCTTCATGCCACAGCTGATGAAGTTCCTTCATCATGATCTCATCGTGGTAGCGGAATGACCGTGCTGCACGGTTGGCCTGGTACCGGCTGAATCCCAGCTCACCCAGCACCTTGGTGGCCAGGTCAATGGAGGAATCATAGGTTTCCCTGCGATAGCCGGCTATATTCATGTCATTCAGTTCAAAGGAATGCCTGACGTCACATGCCCTGGCAAATATCTTCAGGTGGGGATATTTTCGCTGTACCTGTTCCACGATGTGATTGATCTGTTCACGGTCATCGACTGCCACAATGATTACCCTGGCTTTCGAAGCCCCGGCTGCCTCCAGCAGAGCAGCCCTGTTGGCGTCACCATAATAAACCTTGAAACCGAATTTGCGAAGGAATTGTATGTTATCAGGATTCGAATCCAGGACGGTTGCCCCAATTCCATTGGCCCGAAGAAACCGCCCTATCACCACCCCGAACCTACCGAAGCCGGCAATCAGCACGGGGTTGTCCTGTTCGGTGATCTCATCAGCTTCATGCTCTTTCTGTGCCCTGATGAAAAGGGGCTGGACAAGCCTGTCATTGATGATCAGCAACAGGGGTGTGACCAGCATGGAAAGGGCTACCACGATCAGCATGATCCCTGACACATGTTCGGGCAGAATGGCATTCTGGCTGGAAAATGAGATCAGGACAAAGGCAAATTCCCCGCTTTGGGCCAGGGCAAATGAGAAAAGGATCTCCTGTCCTGTTCGCATCCTGAAAAACCTTCCCAGGAAAAGCAGAATGATAAACTTTACCAGGATCAGTATCCCGAGGATTCCAAGCACTGTGCCCGGCTGATCTGTGAAGATATGAAAGTCGATGCTGGATCCCACGGTGATAAAGAACAATCCCAGCAACAAGCCCTTGAACGGTTCAATGTTGGCCTCCAGCTCGTGCCGATACTCATTATCAGCAAGCACCACACCGGCCAGGAAGGTGCCGAGGGCAGGGGACAAACCCACGCGGTCCGTGGCAACGGCAATGCCGATGACCAGTAAAAGCGCGGTTGCTGTGAATATTTCACGCAACCCTGTCTGGGCGATAAAACGGAAAACATACCGGGCCAGGAAGCGGCCTCCTATGATAATAAGGGTAACCAATCCTACAATCAGCAGGACCTGCTGCCAGCCCGGAAGGGCAGATACGGCGGTTTCATTGATCACAGGTTCATGCATATCCACAGACCTTGCCCGGACCTGGTTGGCCATCAACGGTAAAATGGCCAGTATGGGAATGACAGCAATATCCTGGAAGAGCAGGACGGAAAAGCTTCCCTGTCCCGCCTGTGTCTTCATCAGTCCCTTCTCTGCAAGGGTCTGCAATACGATGGCCGTGGATGACATGGAAAAGATCAGGCCGATGGTAATGGCCTGCAGCACATTCATCCCGAAAAACATGCTGATCCCGCCTATCCCCAGGCTCGTAATCAACATCTGCAGGCCTCCCAATCCAAAGATAGACCTGCGCATATTCCATAGCAGGGAAGGTCTCACCTCGAGCCCGATCAGGAACAGCATCATGACCACCCCGAACTCGGCGAAGTGCATGATATCGATCCCTTCCGCTCCTACCAGTTTGAAAAAATACGGCCCGATCAGTACCCCTGCAAGCAGGTAACCAAGCGCAGATCCGAGTCCCAGGCGCTTCATAAGTGGTACAGAAACGACTGCTGCTGTCAGGAATATGATGGCCTGGTAAAAGAAATCCTGGCTATGCATGAGGGTTATTTTTGGGTTAATTCGAGCAGATCATTCATGTAGGTACAGTTCCAGATTTCCTCATCGCTGAAAATCTGATCTCTGAGGGATATCAGGATTTTCCGGTATTCCATGGCCGCTTTCCGGATTTCCTCTTCCGTAAGCAGGTGCGTACCGTGTATCACAAAGGGAGGCATGTAAATCATGTTACACAACCGGGCAGTTTGCCTGAACGGTGCCAGGAATTGCGGAATGGTGAAATTATTCATATTGCTTTCCTGGTAAACCTCCCTCCGGCCCCCGGTCGTAATGGCGCTGAAGATCTTCTTTCCCTTCAGGGCTGTGCCTGTCCGGCCATAAGCAAATCCATGCTTCAGGACCAGGTCTATCCATTCCTTGATAATGGATGGGGAACTGTACCAGTAAAAGGGATGCTGCCAGATATAGATATCATGACTGAGCAGCAGGTCCTGCTCCCGGTCCACATCGATATGAAAATCCGGGTATTCCTCATAAAGGTTATGGAATGTAATGTCTTCAACAGCTTCTATGGCACTGATCAGCTGCCTGTTGACCCTGGATTTATGAAGGGCCGGATGTGCGAATAATACCAGCAATTTATTTCTCTCATTCATACCGGAAATATATAAAAATGAGCCGGCTGCGAAATGCAATACCCGGAGGATAACAACTTTTTAACGCATCTTAGAAGGAGAAATCCTGAAAATGCTGGAATAGAAGCCGGATGAAAAATGGCTGCTGTTTATTTTCCGGGATACGCCGGCTGAATCCATTTGGGCAGGGGCTTATATTTGCTCTTGCTCGCCCATCGTATCCCCCGCTTCTGGATCTCAAGGGCTTCGGGCACATCAAAATCTGCGGCTACATGCCCCAGGGATGAATAAAATACCCGGCCTTTGCCATAGACCTTTTTCCATACAACCGGCACGACAGTACCATCGATCCATGCTGCATGTTCACCCGTCAATGTCGTAGTAGCAAGCACTTTCACATTGGGATCCACATGCATGAAATATTGTTCGGAATGCATTTTAAAATCTTTCAATCCCTTGGTCACATTGTCATTATGGTCCGTGATATTCACCTCATAATCGATTACGCCACCGGGATGGGCAACCCATTGTCCGCCGACCATGAACTGGTATGCCACGTTATTCCGGAAGGAATCGCCCAGGCCACCATGCCAGCCTGCAATCCCGACACCTCCTTTGACAGCATCCAGCAGTCCCGATTCCTGTTCACCGGCAATCTCTCCCATGGTCCATACCTGGACAACCAGGTCAAGGCCCTCCATCATCTCCTTATCTGTGTAGATATCCAGGTTATCTGAAACGGTTACATCTGCTCCTTCTGCTTCCATCCAGGGTACAAAGATATCCCGGCATTTTTCCGGCTCATGCCCTTTCCAGCCACCATGAACAAATAATACCTTTTTATCCTTGAGTGCGTAATTGGCATCTTTGCCCAGGGCAGTTTTGGGCATCAACCCGGGAAGAAGGAGAGCCCCTGCTCCGGCCATTGTTACATGCTTAATAAAAGTGCGTCGTGCTGAGGATTGTTGGTCCATTATATGTAAATTTAATTGACAATTGATCGGATTTAAAGTTAAACAAAATATATGAACAAGCGGGATCATGAGATCATTCCATTGAAACTTGGCATGACCCACTGCTACCTGATCAGGGGCGGGGCGGATTACGTTATGGTAGATGCGGGTCCCCCGAACGCCTTCAAAAAATTCCGGCAAAAACTCGAACAGCAAAGCATTGATCCTGCAAAGATCAAGCTGATCATTATCACCCATATGCATTTTGATCATGTGGGTTCCCTGCCTGGGATCTGCCGGTTGACCGGCGCAAAATCAGCCATGCATTATCTTGATAGAGAACTGGTTGAAAAGGGTAAAATCATCATGCCCGGGGGTATTGGAGCCTGGGGCAAGGTTCTGACCCCTTTTCTCTGGACCATCAAACCTGTGGTAAGCAGGGCCATTGGTCCAGTTCCAATCGATCATGGCCTTGACGACAAGCACTTTTCCCTGGAAGGGTACCGGATCCATGGAAAGATCATTCATACTCCCGGCCATACAGCCGGATCCGTTTCCCTGTTCCTGGAAAGCGGTGACGCATTTGTGGGAGACCTGGCGATGAGTGGATTTCCCAGGGTAACCGGACCAGGGCCTTTCGTCCTGGGGGATGATCTGGAGGCCATGAAACGGAGCTGGCAGTTATTGCTGGATGAAGGGGCCAGGCAGATCTATCCCGCACACGGAAAACCATTTGATGCAAATGTTTTTATAAAATATCTCAATGCCTGACCATGGGCAAGGTTGAAATCATTATCCTGATCATACTGACCATTGTGATCGCCTGGTTATCCTGGATTGTTTCCTTAAGAGCTAAAAGGTACCATGGCATATTCAGGTTTGTTTCATTCGAAAGCATCCTCATCCTGATAATGCTGAACTGCAGGGCATGGTTTAAAAACCCGCTTGAATGGTACCAGCTGATCTCCTGGGTGCTGCTGGGCGGGTCATTGCTGGTTGCTGTCTCAGGATTCTACCTGTTTTATCATCATGGAAAACCAGCGGATGGAATGGAAGAAACCACCACACTGATTAAATCCGGCTTATACAGGTATATCCGGCATCCCTTATATCTTTCATTGATGCTTGGTGGTTTCGGGGTCATGATGAAAGATCTTAACCGGCTCAGCATTGTCCTCGCCCTTGTGAACCTGCTGGCCCTGTATCTTACCGCAAGGGTGGAGGAAAAGGAAATGATCAAAAGGTTTGGAAAGGACTATGAAGCATATATGACCGGGACGAAAATGTTCATTCCATATATGCTCTGAGACCAAAAATAACCTATGGCCGGCGAATCCCGTATAATGTTCACTACCAGGCTGATGAAAACAATAATAAAATATCCGGTCTGGCTGTTCCTGTGCCTGTTTCTATCAGGATGCGAGCAGTTGGAGCAAAAAGCCGATACGGTCCGCGAATTTTTCCGTCAGCCGCCGGTGCTTCCACTGCTGGAGGTTATTCAGACTTCCGTACCGACAGGATTCTGTGCTGCAGTAGCCATGGCTGACCAGTTGGGCCATGCCATTCCGGGTGCGGAAATTGGCCATTACAATGGACTTTCATTGATCCAAATAAAAAACAATCATGAATATCCCTTGTCCCTCCTGGCGGTACCATGTGAAGAGATTTACATACTCAGGTTGGGGATGGATGAGGACATGTGCATCATCAGTTCATTTTTCGTATCGAAGGATCATCTTTCCGGCCAGGGAAAAATATACCATATAGGACCTGTGCCGGTATTGCTTGATGATCAGCATGTCAGGGCCATATTCGCCAGGAACCATGTTTCTGTCGAGGATGAGCTGAACCTCGAACTGAACCTAAGCCAGGGGGAGATTGAAATGGGCATTGAAAGGCTCACGGCCCCTAAACCAGATAATGTTTCGGTGGCCGTGGAACAGGATGCCTGGATCATTGAGATTCAGCCGGAAGATACCTGGACCGATTTCAGCGATGATAAATTTATGATCACCGGAGGGGAACAGAATGTTTCAACCCTCTCAGACCCGGAGGGAAATGCCGCCAGCGTGCTGCAGATGGCCATGATAGGACTGATGATAGATCCGGCATGCCTTAAAAATCCAGTGTCAGGTTTTACAGTCCTCCGAGAAATCAGCGTGGAAACCGGCAGCGACAGCAGGCTGGATGACCTGGTACTCGGAACCATCCTATATACCTTTGATTTGAACTGTACGGGCAGGATCAAGGTACCTGTTGCCACAGGCAGTTTTCTCCTTGCACTGGGTCAGGAGGTTGAATTTAACATGATGGACTAAAAATATGGATTTCAAAGAGAAAACCACTTTGGGCAGAACCGGCCTGAAGGTAGGCAGGCTTGGTATATCATCAAGTTATGGCGCCCCCGCAGAAGCCTTTGAGGAAGCTTTCGAAAGAGGCTGTAATTACTTTAATATGGGCAGTTTCATAAAGGGCCGGTCGAAAGAAATGATGAAAGCCATCAGGAACATCACTGCAAAGGGAAAAAGGGATGAACTGGTGGTTGCCATGTACGATTATACCCACAGTCCCCTGATCGGGCACAAGCATTTTATGAAAGGATTGAGGCAAATGGGACTGGAATACGTGGATGAATTGATCCTTGGATATTATTCCGGTCTGCCCAGAAAGTCAGTTATGAACTGGGCCATACGCTTAAAAGAGCAGGGATTGGCCCGGTACATCGGGGTATCAAGCCATCACCGGAAGGTGTTTGCAGAGTTCTCCAGGAAAGGCCTAATGGATATTTACCATGTCAGATACAATGCCGTGAACAGCAGAGCGGAAAAAGACATCTTCCCCCTCCTTCCGTCAGAGAACAAACCTGGCATTGTGGCCTATACTGCTACCCGCTGGGGACAGTTACTGAAGGAGAAAAAAATGCCACCGGGTGAAAAAGCCCTCAGCGCAATTGATTGTTATCGTTTTGTACTGAGCAATCCTTCCGTGAACCTTTGCATGACAGGAGCCAGAAATCATGAAATGTTGCGGGAGAACCTGGAGACCCTTGACCTGGGTCCTTTAAACGAGGATGAAATGGCAAGGATCCGGGGAATTGGTGATTTCATCTACGGAAAAAGACGGGATTAGGATCTGCCTAAAGAGAAAAAATGATCCAGACAAGTACCCCGACAAAGGCAAGCCACATGGGTACAATGAAATGATAGAAAAGGGCACCAACCTTACCCTTTTCTTTTTTTGTCATCTCATTGTACTGTGAGATGTACTTAAAAACAAACAGCTTGATCAGGAAAAAATTGATCCTGGTTCCGCTTTTCTCCACCTTGCTAATAATCAGCACCATAGATGTAATGGCCCATGCGAGGCAGACCATCACCACGATCATCACTATGTCAATGACACCAACCATTTTTTCATGTCTGGGTTGAAAGGTGGAATAAAAATACCTAATTTTCCGGGAAAATAATCTAAACTTTTCAACGAATAATGTCAAAAGATGCTGCCCACAAGCTTTTTACCACAGGGCTCAATTGTGCTCAATCTGTGCTGGCTGCCAAATCTGATCTTACCGGTCTTTCGGTTACAGACTCATTAAAAATAGCTACCGGTTTCGGAGCCGGCATGGCAAAGATGCAACAAATATGCGGAGCCGTTACCGGGGCCTATATGGTGATCGGTGCCCTCCATGGCCGGGTTAACCCGGATGATGAGGCATCCAGAGATAAAACCTATGGCCTCATCGGGGCATTTAACAGGCGCTTCATAGAACTTCATGGCAGCCTTAACTGCAGGGAACTGCTGGGTGTCGACCTTCAATCCGAAGAAGGGGTGGAAGAGGCTGACAGGGAAGGATATTTTCAATCCAAATGCGCAAAATTTGTCGAGGATGCAGAAAAAATCATCGATGAAATCCTGAAATAATGGGCCAACAGGCAGCACATATCTACCGGTCCAGGATCCAAACATGTGAAAGGGAAATTACACAAATAAAAAACCGGAACAACTGGTATTCACTCATCCGCTTGCTTTCCTTTGCAGGGGCAATTTTCCTGCTGATAAAGCTCCTGTCAGTGAACATCTACCTTGCCATCGGCACTGCCCTTGCTGCCATCAGCATCCTCCTTCTTTTCGTGAACCGCAGTTCCAGGCTTTCAGCCAGGAAGAAGCTCCTGGAAGAACTGCTCGAAATCAATAAATCTGAATTAAACGTACTCAGGTGGGATTTTGGTGATTTTGACCCCGGACGGCCATACATCGATCCGGATCATCCCTACAGTTCCGATCTTGATATTTTTGGTGAACGATCCCTTTTCCAGTACCTGAACCGCACCAGCATTACCAAGGGGAGGGAATGTCTGGCTGGTTGGCTGTCCCATCCTGCTGAACCGTCATTAATACCCGAGCGGCAGGAGGCTGTTAGAGAGCTTAGCAATAAGCTTGACTGGCGCCAGGAATTTTACGCCAGTGGCAGACTCTCCAAAGAGACAGAACAGGATTATTCAGATCTGATTAACTGGCTCGCAACCCGGACCATGATCATGGACAACCGGGCATACAAGATCCTGCTCATCCTTCTTCCTTTACTGTCAATCAGCAGTCTGGCATTGAGTTTCTGGCTGATGCCATGGAACATACCGGTTACGTTTATCCTCCTCCAGCTGGGAATTGTGGGATGGAACCTCAGGCGGATCAACCACCATCACAACCAGGTCAGCCGTAAATTCGGTCTGCTCGTTAAATATGCCGAACTCATACGACTGGTCGAAGGAGAAGATTTTGAATCTGACCATTTAAATGCATTGCAGGAGGAACTCCGGTCTGATGGAAAGAGTGCGGGACAAAAATTGCGGTCCCTCGCCCGCATCGTTACCGATTTCGACAGGAGGCTGAACATGATCATGGGGATCGTTTTAAATGGACTGCTGATGTGGGACCTGCAGTGTATCCTGCGCCTGGAAAGATGGAAGAGAAGCAGTGCCCGGGAACTACCCGGATGGTTCGCCGTACTGGGCGAATTTGAGGCCCTGAACAGCCTGGCCGGATATCGTTTCAATGTCCCGGGAACGGTTTTCCCAACACCGGTCCCTGATGGACCCATCATCCAGGCAGCATCACTCGGCCACCCCCTGATACATCCCGGTGAGAATATTCCCAATGATATCAGGATTGACCATTTCGGACAGTTTATGCTCATCACCGGATCCAACATGGCCGGGAAAAGTACCTTTCTGCGTACCGTCGGGGTCAGCCTGGTCCTTGCGGCTGCCGGAGCCCCTGTAATGGCCCGGAAGATGCTGTTCAGACCCGTTGCAATATTCACCAGCATGAGGATCAGGGATTCCCTGAGCAGCAGGGAATCCACGTTTTATGCAGAATTAAAACGGCTTCGCAGGATCATTGATATCCACAACCAGGGTCAACAGGCCCTTGTGCTGCTTGATGAGATCCTGAAGGGAACGAATTCACGGGACAAACACTTTGGTTCTGAAATGTTTATCCGGCAGCTGATTGAATTGAACAGTGCGGGACTAATAGCCACACACGACCTCGAACTCAGCAAACTGGAAACCGAGTTCCCGGATCATCTCAGGAATTATTGCTTCGAGGTGCAGATTGACAGGCAGGAATTTATCTATGATTACAAACTCCGCAGCGGTGTTTGCCAGACAATGAACGCAACAGAACTGATGAAGAAGATGGGAATTTCCATTGAAATAAAGACCCGGTGACATGGCTGGAGAAAAAGTGAAGCTCAACAGATATGGACGAAAAGAAGTAATCGGTCATCTTGTCGGACCAGTCTTCATCGCAGCATTGTTCTTTGTGGTTGCAGGAAGGATAAACATTTACCGGGCCTGGCTCTGGGCCATCGTTACACTCCTCTACTATACGGGGGGATTGGTGGTCATCCTTAGGGTCAACCCATTGCTTCTCAACGAGCGTGGGAGCTGGAACAAAAAGAAGGATACCAAATCATGGGACAAGATCCTGCTGCAGATCTTCGGCACCATCGGCCTGTATTTCCATGTCCTACTGATGGCACTGGATGTGGGAAGGTTTGAATGGTCCTCACTGAACCCCTGGTTCATCCTGCCCGGCATGATACTGTATACGGGAGGGTTCAATTTAGTTTACTGGG
>LJUP01000045.1 GCA_001303955.1 Bacteroides sp. SM23_62
GATACGAAAACATCGAGCTGGGTGAAAACACCTTCTGAGATTAGAAAACTCGGCGGTGCCCTCTTTGCTGATTTCCGCTACGGCAATGTCTTCGTGTATCACAATAGTGCACCCTCTTACTATGGTGCCAGGGCGTTCCGCGGCTCGCTAAGGGTCTAAATTTTGCACAGACAGTTAAATTTGAATTTGAGAACGGATCACCTGAGAAAGAATTTGCCGAAAGAATTGGAAGGTATGACGAATGAATAACCAAAACCCAGCTGCAAACAACGGCTCATAAGCAATGACGGGTTTGTAGCGTGTTCAACGTTCCGTCTCGCGGCAAGTTCGGCACATGGGATACGGACGCAGCTCCGTAATCCGCCACTGTTCATAGCCGCGGCCGTTATGCACAATAAAAATCTCTTTGACCATTGAAAAAGTAGAATTATGAAGCTAATAAATAAAACAGCCATTGTTACCGGAGCTACTGGAAGTGGGATGGGAAGAAGCATTGCTTTAACATTAGCAAGAGAAGGGGCTAATATTGTGATTAATTACAATAAAAATAAAGGCAATGCAGAAGAAATTGTCCAATATATTAAAAGAAATAATAGTAATGTGATTGCAGTCAAAGCAAATATTTTTATTGATAAGGAATGTGATAATTTAGTGAATGAGACAATCAAACAGTATGGCAAAGTTGATATTTTAGTAATTGGCCCCGGTGCTGATTGGAATATGGAATCAATTGATAATTTAAATATTGAGAAATCATTAATAGATATAAATAACGAAATATCACCAGTCTACTATTTTTTCCCGAAAGTGTTGCCTTTAATGTATCAACAAAAATGGGGTAGAATTATAGGTATTTCAGTATTAACATATCCTCCCTCTCCATCATATTCTTATAATGTGGCAAAACAGGCAAGAACCAGCGCTTTACTATCTGCAAGTAATGAGGCATGGAAAAATAATGTAACTATTAATGTGATATCGCCAGGCCCTGTAAATCATATTGAGCAATTTGATAAAGCAATTAATTTAGTTAATAAAAATGATGAATGGATAAATAGAAAAAATATTACACCCCAAGATATTGCTGAAACAGTTTTATTTTTATGTTCAGAGGAGGCTGATTATATATCTGGGACTGAAATAAATCTTAAATTTAAATGAATATATTGACGGATAATAAATTACAGCGCATAACATCGTAAAATTTTATCGGGTAGAATGTGTCAATTTCAAAGGTTTATGCATTTATTCAAGTTCTGTGTATCTTGACAGATAAGTACTTCGACGTCCCCGACTTATACTTGTCCGTTGTGTGTATCCACAAAAATTAAAATGAAGCTTTATTTGATTAGAAGACTTTGGGAGATAAGAATTTGAATCTTAACTAATTGATATATAATATTTTAGACACCAGGAAGCTTTAGTTAATAATAAACAATATTCTAAATAAAAAATGTGGCAGCACACAATAATATGCAATATAAAAAATTTGGGCCAAAGTGGTTATTCAAGCCTTCTGCCACGCATCAGCTACCGGTGTCGGTTGATACGGATACAGCCCGCACTCCCCAACTTTTCATATTGCAAGCACGTTATGTGCAAAAAAATTAAACCAATATAAACGAAATAAATTTGACAATAACCAAAATCAAAGGATCTAGAATATCAGCATCGAAATAAAGCGAATGTGCAGATAAGGATTTTATGAATTATTGGTTCTAATGCCATTATTCGAAACAGCAATGTTACCTAATGAAATAAATAAATCATTCTCATCCCCAAACAGCAGGGAAAAGATGCCAGTGCTTTTTTTTAGGCCACGGAAGTCCAATGAATGCCATTGAAGAAAATGAGTTTGTAGCAGGGTTCAGAAAAATTGCGGAAGAAATACCTAAACCCAAGGCTATACTTTGTATATCAGCACATTGGGAAACAAAAGGAACTTATGTGACAGCTATGGAGATGCCAAGAACCATTTACGACTTTGGCGGTTTCCCAGAAGAACTTTTTACAGTCCAATATCCTTCACCTGGAAGTCCATCGCTAGCAAAAGAAACAAAAGGTATCATTACAAAAACAGTGGTCGAACTGGACGACAAATGGGGACTTGACCACGGTGCCTGGGGTGTAATAAAACACCTATATCCAAAGGCCGATGTGCCTGTAATACAAATGAGCCTGGATTACAGTCAAACACCACAGTATCATTACGAACTTGCAAAAGAATTGACTCCGCTGCGACAAAAGGGCGTTCTGATTATTGGGAGTGGGAATATGGTGCATAATTTGGGTATGATAGAATGGAGCAACTTAAATGACAACAACTTTGGCTTTGACTGGGCTTTGGAAGCAAGAGAGCAAATGAAACATTATATTCTCACCGATGACCATAAATCGTTAATCAACTACAAAGATAATGGTAAGGTGTTTCAACTTTCTATCCCGACACCGGAACATTATTTACCCCTGTTGTATGCGCTCGCACTAAAAGATAAAAACGAACAAGTGTCACTGTTTAATGACAAAGCGGTTGCAGGTTCACATACTATGACATCCGTTAAGATTGACAAAAGAGTATAATGAAATCAATCATTCAATGGTCTATTCCATTTTCTCTCTTAACTTCTTCAATGACTGTTATTGCCCAGGAGAATGACAGTATCCGGCAGGCACAAGAAGCATATCGCAAAGCATGGAACAAAACACTTATCCACAGCGATATTTTCATCCGGGAATATACTTCTTTTCTGAATAAAGCGATTCGCGATATACCTCCCGAAAAAGCCCTGGATGTGGCAATGGGAGAAGGTCGCGATACACTTTTCCTGACAAGAAATGGTTGGGAAACAACAGGATTTGACATCACGGATGAGGCACTGGATTCTGCCCGTGCCAGAGCAGCCAGAGAAAATCATAAAATTGAAACAGTCACTGCATCAAGAGAAGCATTCGAATTTGGGTCTGAAAGATGGGGACCTGATTGTGGTTCTTTATGCTGATATAATCTGCGGAGGCTGTTGTGCCGATGATAATGAGTTTATTGCAACCATAAAAAAGGCATTAAAGCCTGGAGGAAGGATTGTATATGAAGCGCATACACGAGAAGGGCTATTAAAAGTGCAACCAGAAGCAATTAATTTTGAATCCTATGGATGCAAAGAAAATGCAATCAGGGATGCCTTTCTTCAAATACATGGATTTGAAATCATCCATTATTCAGAAGAATTAGGTATTCCTGACTGGGATCCATCCATAAGGTTTGAACCGGTCAAAATGATCTATTTGATCGCAGAAAAAAATGAGTGATGTATATGAATTAAGTCCAGTAATGGCAATATACTTACGAAACTTTGTATTTGAAACATTTCTCGATTGCACCTGAAAATCAATCATTCCTCTTCACCTATCCTTATCTTATACATGTTGTAGCCAATTTCCCGTATCGCTTTGATGAATGTATAGTATGGCTGATCAAGTGCATCTACCAGGCCGATACGATAGTTCTCTCCGTCACCACGACCGGTAATGGCTTGCTCTCCATACTGGAACCAGTGGGTACCCACGATATACGGGTTCTCAAGGGCTTGATGCACATAATATTTGTACATCTTTTGCTGGTGTTCAAGGCTTGTTGCTCCCCGAAGTCCGGTATGGAACATTCCACGATCCAATGTGCCAATATGCCATTCGCTGATCAGTATTGGCAGGTCAACTCCTTCGGGAGGAACCAGTTCGATACAGCTGTATCGATACCTGTTGAAACTCAGAAGGTCACAATAGTCGCTTGCAATTCTGAGCATCCAGGTATGGGTACTGTCTTCATGAGGATAGAGGTGGAAATCCCAGCGGGCCCCCATATACATCTTGTTCGGAGCAACCCGCTTGATATGATCCCGGCAGGATTTCAGGTATTGCCTGGTCAAGATGCTGTTAAATTCCCTCAGGTCACTCTCTATGTTGTCAGGGACCACCGTTGATTCCAGAAAAGCTTTGTATGAGGAATGGTCCGTTTGCCATGAACGGTTTAATGCTGCAATGGTCCTGTATTTCTTTTTCAGGTGATCTCTGAAGGCCAGTTTTGCCGGCTGGTCCGCCGGGCTCTTTAAAGTACTTTCGGCAAGATAGGTATCGCTTATAAAGCTTAGTTCGTTATCTACAAAATACCCAATGCAATAAGGATCTACCGCACTTGTTGTAAGTTCTCTGTCCATGTTTTCGGCAAATCCATCGTTCCATTCCTTACTGAATGGATCCGGGAAATTCCGCCAGTGTCCCTTGGCCCCTTCAATGTCGACCCTGGGACTCCAGATTGTGATGGAATAAGGAAGGGATTGTTGGTCCTCGCTTACACGCCGACCTGTGTTCATGCCCCAACTACGTAGCCTCCGACGGGCAATATCAGGAACAATCTCACGCCACGCTTCCCCATGCTTTCGCAGCATATTATATCCGGATAAATTGAAGAATGTTACTGAATCAGTCCCCCAGGGTCCTCCCCTTCCTGCAAAATCAAAATACAACTCAGGATACTCATCACGTGGTGGAAGGGCTTCAAAGTAATGTCCCCGGTTATTCACCATGGTACGAGCACTTGGCCCGTTACCGCCGTTCACGCCGTGTGACCAGAACAACCGTCCCTCAGGATCTATCATCCACCATTTTCCCTGGTACTTTTCAACCCGGAAATGCCCTGTCCCTTTCAGTTGGGGTCCTCCGGTCCACCCACCATACTTATTCCAGTCATCCGGACCAGGATTTGCCTCCAGGTCTTCCAGATCAGCGCTTGCTGAGTTTCTTAGTTCTTCTACCGAATGTACCTTACCTTCCCATACCGCATGTTTATACTGTCCGAATTCATCTACAAACGGGAAAAAGCTCGATTCCAATTCATCCCGGCTCAGATATTCTATCCCGGGCTCAGCGCGAAAATTAACCAGTGTTACAGTATGAGGTTTTGTGGGATTGAGAAAATGGATCAATAGGTTATTCACATGTCGCACATCAAAAGTCCCGCTAATCGTCGTCAGGATATTTCCGGGCAGGCCATTCATCCCCATGAATGCTTCCCGGATATAATCCGGTACACTTTTGTTCTGGGGAATGATCACCCTGACCGTCCCGCTTCCTCCCGCTCCAATGACATTCCCTCCCGTTACCCACTTATCACCGTCTGCACGACAGGTAACCAGAAGTTCTTCTTCGCTGTGGTTGACCACGTCGAAAGCCACATACAAATTACCACTCAGATCCCAATGCCCTGATGGTGAAGGAAGAACAAAGTGAGAAACCGGATCGGAAGCATCAATCTCTGCCTGCAGCGCTCTGCCACCTCCATGTGATATTACGGAAAGGTTTACCGATTCGGATGATATAACCGAAGACACATCCAACTTTTCGAGGGAAATCAGCGGCAATGCCGGATCGGCATTTGTTGTTTTGACCAGGGAAAGGTTAGCATTTTTGTTTAAGACTAATAGTTCATTGGTCTGAGTAAGGGCATTTATTTTTGATAACAAAAATAGAATAACCAGCAATGTTCTTGACTTAATCATGATGTTATGTCCTTAATTTATTACTTTAAGCCTCAAGGTTTGGTATTCCTATCCACCTGGGAGTTCTATGCATATATTCTTGATACGTGTTGCCATACTTGTCGATAAGGAAGCTTTCCTCGGCAGGGATAACAATGTGAAAGAAGACAATCCATAAAATTGCACACAGCATAATAATCCATGAAGCACATGCAATGCCTATGCTCAAGTTCAACAAGAAGCCGCCAAAGTATATAGGGTTTCTTGATACCCGGTAAATCCCACTGGTAACTGGTTTATCGACAGGAGTAACGGCAAATGCCATAGTTGTCAGGTAACTTACAACCAAAGCTGAGATGAAAATAACAAGACCTGTACAGAACCAGACTGTACCTAGTTTCAGGGGAAGGAAAATAGAATAGATAATCGAAACAGGCATAATTATCACATGAGTTGAAAGGGCTAATATCTTTTCCATTTTCTTCGTAAAGGGCACAAATTGAGACGCTCTTCTCGTTCTTCTTTTTGCATCATGACTCATAAAAAGATCATGAATAATCATGGATGCAAATTGTAATGCCCAGAGTATCCATCCATTCCATAAACCGATTTCGAAAGCCGGTATCAGGGACATGATCCAAATACAATTATTGTGCTAACCGGTTTTATGTAAGCATCGCTATCAATGATAGAGCGAATCTAATCCAATGAAAACTGAAAGTCAAATAATTTTGCATCTCATTTCACAAAGATGCCCCAAACCACCAGGTCACAACCAAGTGCATGATGCATACCTGGAAAGGCAATATACTTTCATAAATTTCAAAGCTTTGAGTAAATTGTAATCTGATAGCTAAAAGCAATCAATTATGAAAGCTGTTGTATACACTGAATATGGAGGTTTTGAAGTTCTCAAAATACAAGAGCTGGACAAGCCTGTTCCAAAGGATGATGAATAGCCGATAAAGGTATACTCAACCACTGTGATCCCGATGGATTGGAAATTCCAAAGCGGTAAGATCCTTGTTGCAAGATTGATGTCTTGGAATGTAATAGGAAGGAAGTATTCCCTGGATGAAATCAGGGAAACACATGAATATGCCGAACAATGAAATGCAAGAGGCAAGGTTGTCATCAATATCTGATTTTAAAAAAGTAAAACCATAAATGAAATGAAAAAACTGTTTTTTGCATCTCTGTTACTGCCCACATTTTTTATTTTCCCAGGTTGCAGTCAAAATGAATCCATAAAAGACACCCTCCACCCGGAAAATCTGCGATGTGAGCTGTTAACCAATCCGCTTGGAATTGATACACCTGCACCTCGCCTTAGCTGGATGTTAACCACACAACAGATCAATGAAAAACAAACCGCCTATCATATCCTGGTTGCCAGCAGTAAAGAATACCTATTGGCAGATAGCGGTAATATCTGGGACAGCAAAATAATCACATCGGACAAGTCAATTCATATTCCCTATGGAGGTCAGGAACTAACCACGGGTATGGAATGCTACTGGAAAGTCAAGGTATGGGACAAGGAAGGAAACGAATCCGGGTGGAGTGAAACAGCTTTCTGGACCATGGGGATAATGGAGGATTCGGACTGGAAGGCAAAATGGATTGGTCTGGAAAAACCCGTTGGCAATGATGATCCAAATGCTGAGCACACAAAACTGGCCGCCCGCTATCTAAGGAAGGAGTTCAAGGCTGAGCATGAAGTTAAAAAAGCTACAGCCTACATCTGTGGCCTGGGATTGTACGAATTGTACCTGAATGGTGAGAAAGTGGGTGACCAAGTGCTTTCTCCGGGACAGACCCAGTTCAACAAACGAAGTTTGTATGTGACCTGTGATGTATCTGATATGATTTCTGTCGGTAAAAATGCGGCTGGGGTGATCCTCGGCAACGGCCGGTTTTTCAGCATGCGTCACACAGAACCAATGACTATGCAGGGATTCGGTTATCCCAAACTCTTGTTCCAATTAGATATCCAGTTTACCGATGGTTCCACAAGGCAGATTGTCAGTGATGAATCGTGGAAGATTACTGCCAACGGTCCGATCACCGAGAACAATGAGTTTGACGGTGAAAAATACGATGCCCGTAAAGAAATGCCGGGATGGGACAATGCCGGATTTAATGAAAATGGCTGGCTTCCGGCTGAAATTGTTGATAATCCGTCAGAAAGGCTCAGTGCTCAGATGAATGAACCAATCCGGATTACACAGACGATACGGCCCATTGAAATGAAGGAAACCGAAACTGGTGTTTTTGTTTTTGACATGGGACAGAACATGGTTGGCTGGATAGAGCTAAGAGTGGACGGAAAGGCAGGTTCACAGGTAAAAATGCGCTTTTCAGAAGTGTTGAATGCAGATGGAAGCCTGTACCTTGATAATATTCGAACAGCAGAAGTAACCGATATATATACCTGCAAGGGGGAAGGAACAGAGATTTGGGAACCTCGGTTCACATACCATGGATTCCGCTTTGTGGAAGTAACAGGTTTTCCGGGGACACCTGATTTAAATACCATTACAGGCAAGGTAGTTCATGACGATGTGAATCGTACTGGAACATTTGAGTGCTCGGCTGATATGGTCAATAAAATATTCCAGAATGCCGTCCGGGGAATCCGGGGGAATTACCGCAGTTTTCCTACTGATTGTCCCCAAAGGGATGAGCGACAGGCCTGGCTGGGCGACCGGGCAACCGGTTCCCGCGGGGAGAGCTATATTTTCGATATTTCAAAACTTTATGCCAAATGGATACGGGATATAGGAGATACACAGCTTGAATCCGGCAGTATTTCAGATGTTTGTCCGGCCTATTGGGAATTATACAATGACAATGTAACCTGGGCCGGGACCCCTATTCTGCTTGTCAATATGTTGTACGAACAATACGGGGACCAGGAGGTGATTCGACGAAGTTATGCATATCTGAAAAAATGGCATGATTATATGGTAAAGACTTACTACGATGAAGGTATAATGCCCCGTGACAGCTATGGTGACTGGTGTGTTCCCCCCGAAGAACCCGAAGTGATTCATAGCAATGATCCGAAACGCCTTACCAGTGGTGTATTTCTTGGCACAGCATTCTTTATCCATATGTCAGATGTGATGGAAAAGTTTGCCTTGATACTGGATAAAAATGATGATGCCGGTTATTTTGCTGACCTGGAAAACTCCATGATCCAAGCATTTAATATAAAATTTTGGGATGCCGATTTTGGGACCTATGGCAATAATTCAGTAACAAGCAATGTGATTGTCCTGGCTTTTGACCTGGTACCTGAAGTGCTCAGAGATAAAATTGTTAACAATCTTATACAAGGAATAGAAGTAGAGCATAACGGGCACATCCCGGTTGGTCTGGTCGGGGCCCAGTTCCTGATGAGGAAACTAACTGAGGCAGGGTATCCTGATGTAGCCTTGCGATTTGCTGCTCAAACCGATTATCCCAGCTGGGGTTATATGGTGGAACAGGGTGCTACCACCATCTGGGAACTCTGGAATGGGAACACGGCGGATCCTGCCATGAATTCAAGAAACCATGTGATGTTGCTGGGTGATTTTAATATCTGGCTGTTCGAGAACCTTGCCGGGATAAAACCTGTAAAACCTGCTTTCAAGGAAATTGAAATGAAACCAGTCCTGGTTGAAGGATTGGATTTCGTCGATGCATCGCATAATTGCCCGTATGGCATTATTAAAAGTAGCTGGGAAAAATCCGGAAATAAATTCAATTGGGATATTAATATACCTGTAAATACAATGGCAAAGGTTTATGTTCCTTCAGGTAAAAAGGCTGATGTGAAAATTAACGGTACTACCTTGTCAAAATACAGCGATGTGGAGATTGTTGAATATATGAATGGATACACAGTAATTAATTGCGGTTCAGGAGAATATAATATCAAGTCCGTTAATTTTACCACATTTCAGGATAAAATGAGCAATAAAGTGGCAGTGCCGGATATTGAATTGGCTTCAAACAGTTCAGCTGAACCTGTAAGTGTAACCATTTCATGTCCAGATGAAGGTGCAAAGTTGTATTATACCCTGGATGGTTCTGAGCCTGATGAAAATGCAGATATCTATAACGGCCCGCTCAGTATTGACAAAAGCAGTATACTGGTCGTAAAGGCATTCAAATCAGGAAAGGAACCAAGTTTTTCTGTATCGGAAATCATTGATATCTATTCCGAAGCGAAAAATGGCTTGAATTATGCCTACTATGAAGGAGAGTGGCAGAAATTACCAGATTTTTCTGCCCTGAAGATCAAATCAAAAGGAAAGGTTAACAGCATTGGAGACCTTGCATCAGTAAAACAAAGAGAAGATTATTGGGGGGTTGTTTTCAATGGTTTTATTAACATTAAGAAAGCCGGAATTTATATCTTTTCCATTGCTTCCGATGATGGAACAAGATTGTTTATCGACAACCAGAAAATTGTGGACAACGATGGGATACATGGTATCCTTGAGAAACAAGGAACCATTGAGTTAACAGGAGGAAAACATCCAATAAAAATTGAATATTTTGAAGGCAATTACGGTGAAGAACTGACAATATCATACAGTGGTCCCGGAATCCAAAAACAACTCATCCCGCGGTCCATGTTTTTTTTCGAGATATAACAATGCAAAGGAATATAATGGGTTCAAGCCATGTACTTACTTGGATAGATTACAAAGAAATGAGGTTTAATAAACCCGGAGGAAAAGCCCAGATTCATTAATTTTAGCTATCTCTGGGAAATGGGGACAGTTCAGATCTCTGGATTGCATTCTGATCAGATTTATCTACTTTTGATTAATATTTTCCATTCTTAGCAGTGTTTGCCTGAATAGCACAGTACAATTCCATTCTCATTTTTCATTAATGGTCGACGATTTATTTGGTTTGGACGATACGGATCTTCAGTGTGTCTATCTTCCGTCATTGGTACGATAAACTTAACAGGTGTACTTATCCCTATACGCAAAAAACCAAACATAAATTCCAATTTAATGAACCTAAATGACAAGAATCGGTTAGTAAATGTACCGAGTAATATATTGATGAAAATTATTTTCAGAGTATTACTATTATTTGTTTTACTTGATTTCCTTTTATTCCTTACAGCTGGTTCTTTCCGATACACGGAAGCATGGATTTATACATTTGTATTATTCGTTCCGGCTTTACTTGTAATTGGGTATTTTTATTTAAAGGATCCAGATTTTATTGGAAGCAGAATATTGAAAAGACGTGAAAAAGTTCAGATTCATAGATCAATACAGAACTTTTTTTCAATAGTATTTTTAATCGGACTGTTAATTCCGGGGTTTGATTTTCGCTTTGGCTGGTCGAATGTTCCGATGTCCGTTGTAATAATATCAAACTCATTAGTATTTCTAGGTTATATTATAATAGCTAGGGTCATGGAAGAAAATAGGTATGCCTCGTCTATCATTGAAATCAGTAAAGAGCAAAAAATAATTGAAACCGGTCCTTATAAATTCGTTCGACATCCGATGTATACCGGTGGCTTGATTTTCATATTGTTTACTCCCCTTGCATTAGGATCATACTGGGCATTGATACCATTTTCTATCAGTACAGTTTTGGCGCTTATTTTGCGAATAATCAATGAAGAAAAGCTTCTAATTAATAATTTTCCTGAATACTCTGAATACTGTCAGAAAACAAAATATCGCTTAATCCCTTTCTTATGGTAATCAGAAAATGGTTGGTTTTCTGCGTACAACAATGTATAAACGACATGCTCCGGCTTTCGTTCTTCCAGCTACTGAGTGGCAAATTCCAGACAGTAACCTAGTATATTATGAAATCATATTGTAAATGAATCGCACGTCGCTTATACTTGACCGCTTGGGGGCAATACAATAAAACACTTATTACATTAAACCGACTATTATGAAAACTTTAATAATGATCATAGCATGTTTTGCTCTAATATTTTGCAAGACATCAATAAAAGATGAAAGTCAAAATGATACTTCATTAAGTACAGTGATTTCTTCGTTAGATCACCCACAACTATCTAAAGGTGAGCACTATGCAATAATAAATGGAGTTAAGTTGTGGTATACGGTAAGGGGCAATGGGCCGATATTATTGATTTATCCAGCTGGAGCTGGATGGGGTGGTGATGCATCAATTCATTATAAAACTCTTCAACCTTTGGAAAAAAAAATGAAGATTATATACCTCGAACCTCGAGGTATTGGTCATTCTGAAAGAGTTGAAAGTGTAAATGCCTATAGCATGGATAATTATGTAAAAGAACTTGAGGCATTCAGAAAATACTTAAATATTGAACCATTTGATTTATCAGGCCATTGTTATGGGGGTTGTATTTGTTTAAAATATGCGATAAAACATCCGGAAAAAGTTAATCATCTTATATTATTGAATACCACTCCATATGCTCAATATGGCGATTACCAAACATGGGAAAAAAACAGAAAAGGTTATGACATTATGCTATCTAAACTAGATTCTATCAGACAATTGAATATTGACCCTGATATAAGAATTAAAGAAAATATGCGGGCGTGGGCTCCAATAACATTTTATGATTACGATATAATCTCTGAAGGATTTAATAATTATTTAGACCAGATGACTTTTTCAGCTTCCCCAGTCATGTATTTCAATAAATATGATCGATTGGCTTTTAATGTTGTTGATTCGTTAGCATTTATTGATGCTAAGACCCTCATAATCTTAGGAGATGATGATCTTCCATTTATTAAAATAGGTTCAAAAGTACTATATGAAAAAATACCCGAATCGAAATTAATAACCATTCAGGAGTGTGGTCATTGGCCTTTTCTTGAACAACCAATGCAATTATTTAAACACATAAATTCATTTCTATCAATTGAATAGCAAATGGTCATAACATAGTTAAGCAGCCATTCTACTGAATAAGTATATCAACCTACGGCTGAGGCATAATCATTGATAAGATTAATTCATAAGAAGTAAAATTCAATTATCTACAGCAGGGTATACATATCGAATCCCCGCTTTTCTTTTATCCTAATATCCTTTCATTTCCTGCCAGCTGAATAGCCAGTAAACAATCTTCCACAAATAAGGCTGCTTAAAGCATAACATTCCAGCCATAGCCAGACGATCTCCCTTTACCCGCACAACAACAATACTGAGACTTTAATATTGCCTTTGAGTACACAAGGTATTCCCTGTTTAAGGCCGGTATATCGTATATGGTAAAATAATCCCCGTTGATGCTGATAAATCAATTACTAGGGTATTAGCAGAGGGTTGAAAGCAGATAGATATCACCTGTCTGGACCATATGATCATTACCGGATATGAAGAGTATTATTCTTTTGCTGAATAGGGGTATTTATAGAAACCGGTCTAACTGTTTGACATTGTATACTTATTGATTTAATTTTATTTTAGATTTCTCTCTTCTTGCACAAAGCGACCGGATAGCATCTATCAGTTCCTATCCCAATTTTTATTAATATTTTACGATCATTCTTTGAAATTATAATCGTGGTAAATATGTACAACAAACTCAAATTAGAAAATACTAAAAACAGATTATATCATATTTTCAATTTCTTTTTACTGGTTCTTATTTCAGTAAGTCATAGTTTTGCAGGCTTCGAACCAGAGGATAAGATCAAGGAAGTACCTATATACATTGTGGATGCGTTTACTGAGGAAAGGTTCAAAGGTAATCCAGCTGCTGTATGCCCACTTTCAGAATGGTTAGATGATGATTTACTGCAATCTATCGCTTCCGAAAACAATCTCTCCGAAACGGCTTTTTTCGTAAAGAACGGGGATATTTACGAGCTAAGATGGTTTACACCCAAGGTTGAAGTTGATTTATGTGGACACGCAACACTTGCATCTGCTCATATACTTTTCGAGCACCTGGGTCATAAAAATGCACAAATAGTGTTTGAGACGAAAAGTGGACGATTAACTGTAAAAAGAAATAAAGAACTATACCTCATGGATTTTCCAGCCATCAATACGACTCCTGAAAAATCTCCGAAAATACTAGAACAATGTCTAGGTGAAAAACCAACCGAAGTATTAATGGGACCTGGATTGTATCTGGTTGTATTTGATAATGAAGAATTGATAAAAGGAATAGATCCAGATTTCAATTTGATGGAAGATTTGAAGAAGGATGTAATTGTCACAGCAAGGGGACATGACGGCAAAGATTTTGTATCAAGGTGTTTTGCGCCACATTTAGGAATTCCTGAAGATCCAGTTACTGGTTACGCTCATTGCGTTCTTGCTCCCTTTTGGGCAGGCAGGCTTGGTAAAACAACTTTCTATGCCCAACAATTATCAAAACGTGGGGGTGAATTATATTGTGAATACACAGGTGATAGGGTAATTATTGGTGGTAAAGCCGTTACCTTCAGCCTTGGAAGAATCATACTTGAAAAAGATTAGGTCAAACAAAATCTTAAAAAGATAAAAGGCACTACTTCCAAATCGTAAAGCAATACTTGTCTCAGAATCTGCAGTAGTATTCATAAGATGTTTGCATGGAAAGGATATTTATAAATACTTTCCATAGTAATTACGTGCCCTAACATTGTGAATTAGCAATTGGTTACTCACGCATCTTGCAGCTTTTACATTCCTAGTTGATTTTCAAAACAGAATCCGTTAATTTTAATAAAGAATAATGAAAAAGAAAACGGTTAAGTAACATACGCGCCATGTAAATGGATAACTTTGGTTGCATTGTTTCGGCACAATGCTCAACTGCGTATTTGACTGAATCCTTAACATACATCAGAAAAAGCGAGTTAAATATGAAATTGATATATATCTTGTTTGTTGTAACTATATTCCCAAAATTTAGTCATGGTCAACAAATTATATTTGTAACTACCCTTCAAGATCCTGTAAAAGAGACATCTGGCCTTATTTACTTAAACCAAAAACTCATCACGCACAACGACTCAGGAGGAGAACCTGCTTTGTATGAAATAGATAGTATTTCTGGTAATCTTATCCGTACAGTTTTTGTTAGCAACGCCACAAATATTGACTGGGAAGATATATGTTATGATAGCACATATATATACATAGCTGATTTTGGAAATAATAATGGCTCAAGAACCGATTTAAAAATATATCGCCTTCCTATTTCAAATTATTTCATGACTGATAATGATACTGTAACGGTTGATACTATTCATTTCAACTATTCGAAACAACAAGATTTTACGCCAAGTCCGTTTACTACCAATTATGATGCCGAAGCCTTAATTTCCTACAAAGACAGCTTATATATTTTCACTAAAAACTGGGGCAATCATTGGACTAATATCTATGCTTTACCCAAGATCCCTGGAACCTATCAAATTGAAAAATTAGATAGTATTAACTCCCAAGGGGTTGTAACCGGGGCCTCATATAATTCCATAACCAACACCATTCTGTTAACAGGATATACATTTGCTTCTCCCTTCATAATAGAAATATGTGATTTTTCTGATACTGAATTTTCGAGCGGATCAATCAGGAGATACTTGCTAGAGCCAAAGCCTGGCTCCTCCTTTCAAATAGAAAGCATAACATCTGTGAATCAAAATCAATATTATCTAACAGCAGAAGAAAGCGTTTCAGGAAATGCAGCACTTTATAGACTTAAAACTGATAATGGGTTGAATCTTGAATCCATTGAAGAGGTAACAGGCCACATTTATCCCAACCCAACTTCAAACGTGGTCCATGTAAAATATAACGATTTATCAATTGTGGAGATATATGATTTGCATGGGACTTTACAAAAAGCCTCAATCAATGAACAAATTTACATCACAGACCTTAGTGAGGGTGTATATATTATAATCATTATAGACACAAAAGGTGATCGGGCTTTAACCAATAAGATGATAGTTAAATAACATATGCTATCAAACCAATATAAGGCAGTTGGGCAGCATGCTTGCGGATAGAGCAAATCACAACATAGAACAGTTATAACCGGAAAAATAGGTAATTATGAAGAATCCTACTTTAAAAACATTATTGGCTTGGAGTTTTGTTTTATCTACACTAGTGTCATGTCAAAAAGCAAATGATAGTTTCAATATTGATAAAGAAAAACAACTGGTCGAAAATGCAATACATAATAGCATTGGATGGGCGAAAAATAAAGATATTGGGTTGCTATACAGTGTTATAGCAAATGATTCCAATTATATTGAAGTTGATCCTAATGATAGAATTGTGAGAGGGTTTGAAGACTTCAGGAAAGCTGAAGAATTCTGGATGAGTGATGATTTCAGAGCGATTAGATATGAAATAAGAGATTTGAAGATTAACTTTTCGAAATCAAGAGATGTTGCATGGTTTTTCTGTTTCCTTGACGACATTAATGAATGGAAGGCCCAGCCAGCCAATTGGGAAAATACAAGATGGACCGGAGTATTAGAAAAAAGAGATAACGTTTGGATAATGGTTCAGATGCACTTTTCGTTTCCAAGCAAGTAAAAAGTATCAATAAAATCGCCTGACACTGTGTAAACAAGCTTTAATAAAATGAAACAATTATGTATCTTACTTGGCATGATGGGCCTATTAAGTTGTAATACTACAAAAGAACTCCCTACGATCAAGGTATTGGATGTCAATAAATATCAGGGAACTTGGTATGAGATCGCCCGCCTGCCGAACAGGTTTGAAAAAGGATTGAAATGTATATCCGCTAACTATTCTCTTATGGAGCATGGCAGGATAAAGGTTTTAAATAAAGGCTATTCTGAAAAGAAGAAAAAATATAAAACAGCAGAGGGAACAGCCTGGATTCCAGACGCTGATTTCCCCGCCCGATTAAAAGTCAGGTTTTTCTGGCCATTTTCCGGCAACTATTATATCATGGCATTAGCTGAGAATTATTCTTATGCACTCGTAGGTGATCCCTCCCGAAAATATTTATGGATCCTGTCAAGATCCAAAAAATTGGATGATAAAACATACAAAGACCTGCTGGAAATTGCTAAAGTGAATGGATTCCTGGTTGCATCGATGATAAACGTTGAACATGACTGTGAATAACTGTTTAAATGCAATAGCCTGATAGTGAATAGGATTATTTCTATCATATCCATTTCGATATCTATTATCTCGATTTTTTTTCTCCCGCTTCTCAGAATTGATCTCACCACCTATCTGTTATTATCAACGGTATTAATTGGATTAAGCATGTTGATTTATTTTACCAACAAAGCACTTTTCCCAACTATACTGTTCTTTGCTTTAACCTTTCTGACCCGACCACTTAATTATAATTTCACACAATTGTTGCACCTGGAATTTTCTGGGACTTATTTCCTGATTCCAATTGTTGTATTTACGATCATCATCATCACAATACCCTCTCTAAAACAGCATATCAGCTGGTGGCGACGAGATACGATTGATAAAAACGCCTGGCTGATCATTGTTGGATTATCAGTGGTAAGTGGATGGGCACTTTTTATATGGGGCCAGTACATTGCTGAAGATCTATCGAAGTTCACTGATACACTACCGGATGTAACCGTAATCTGGATTCTCCTTAACGGAGTAGGATTTGCATTACTTAACTCCATTGCAGAAGAGTATTTATCGAGGGGAATGCTTTGCAACGGATTGGAGAAGCTAATATCAAATAAGTATCTGATTATTATAGTGCAAGCACTGGTTTTTAGCTTTTTCCATTATAATGGATTTCCTGGAGGACCTGTGGGTATGATAATGGTTTTCGTCTGGTCATTGGCACTGGGAATTGTCCGCTACAGGACAAAAGGCTTAATGGGCGTATTCATTGGACATTTTTTCGCGGATTTGACGATCTACTTCACACTATATGGATTAAAATAATATCAGAAATCAATCTTAAACCTGTTGCGAAAATGGAAAATCTAATCCGCTTACCAATTACATCAACAACAATCTGTGCATTTGTTCTCATTTTTCTTTTCGGTTGTCAATCCGGGAATGTTTCAGTGACACAAAATAAGAACAGGCTGGAGGCCTACAATGTTGTCTGGGAATCACCCAGTAAAGACCATAATGGTTCCATGCCCATTGGTAATGGGGATATTGGGCTGAATGTGTGGGTGGAAGAAAACGGTGATATCTGTTTTTACATAGGGAAAACTGACTCCTGGGGAGATAACGGACGATTATTGAAAGTCGGGAAAGTGAGGGTAACTTGTGAACCCGCAATTATTTCTCAGGGTTCAGATTTCAGGCAGGAGTTGGATCTGTACTCGGGAACCATTCAAATCAGTTCCCATGGAAATATCAGAGGTAAGAAAACCGATATCAGCCTTCATCTATGGGTTGATGCAAACCATCCTGTTGTTCACTTAACCCACGAAAGCTCGATCCCTGTGAAGCTGAATGCTGACATAGAACTGTGGCGAACAGAACCAATTGCCTTATCTGAAATTGGAGTAAGTGATTTGCTGGAGGATCGTTCTAACCCGGGCAGTTTACATGAGCCGGTTATTGTTGAACCGGATAGTCTAATTCAGACTACAAAGAACTATATCGGGTGGTTTCACCATAATCACAAGTCTGTAGGTTTTGAACTGACCAATAGACTGCAAGGCTTATCAGAATTCAATACCAGTGACCCTATTCTTCATAGAACATTTGGTGCCATTATTACCGGTTCGAATGCTGAAAGACTAACTGAAAGGACTTTGCAAACGGCATCCTCAAAAGAAGGAAGGTTAAATGTATATATTCTCACAAAACATCCATCCCAACCTGGTGATTGGCTGAACACCATTGAAAATATGGCCGGGGAAATTAAAGCGGTATCATTTATTGAAAGGCAAAAAGCACATGCGAAATGGTGGGCTGAATTCTGGAACAGGAGCTGGATACATGCAACACCTGCAGATAGTAGTACTCTGGTAATGGAAAACGATCCTTTTATTGTGTCACGTGCCTATGCTTTACAGCGATTCATTAATGCATCAGCTGGAAGGGGTAAATACCCCATTAAGTTTAATGGGTCAATTTTTACAGTACCGGCCAAAGGGATTCCCGGCGGTGCTGATTACAGAAAATGGGGACCCGGTTATTGGTGGCAAAACACCAGATTGCCTTACCTGAGCATGTGTACTTCTGCTGATTATGACCTGTTGCAGGCCTTTTTCAAAATGTACGCTGAAGAAATCTATAAAATCTGCAAGCAAAGGACAAACAAGTATTTTGGGATCGAAGGGGCTTATTTCCCGGAATGTATGTATTTCTGGGGTTCCGTTTTCACTTCCACCTATGGCTGGACCCCGTACGAAGAACGCTCCGATAAGTTGCAGGAAAGTGGCTGGCACAAATGGGAATGGGTTGCAGGCCCTGAGCTGGTGTTTATGATGCTGGATTATTTCGATTATACCCAGGATGTGGAATTCCTTGAAAATAAAATCATCCCGGTTGCCAATGATATCATGGGATTTTTTGATCATTATTATTCAACCGATGAAAATGGCAAACTGCTTATGTACCCGTCCATGGCGTGCGAAACATGGTGGAACTGTACCAACCCTATGCCTGAACTTGCCGGTCTGCATAGTATTACCAGGCGATTATCAGCATTACCTGAAGACTTAACAAACGAGCAGGATCGTGATTTCTGGAATACATTCAGTGCAAAACTTCCTGACCTTCCGGTGCGTGAAACTCCTTCTGGGAAAGCCCTTGCGCCCGCCGCCAGATTTGAGGATAAACGCAATGTTGAAAATCCGGAGCTATATGCTGTATTTCCATTCAGGCTTTTTGGTATTGGACAACCGAATCTGGATTGGGGAAAAAACGCCCTGGAACATCGATGGGATAAAGGGAATTTTGGCTGGAGGCAGGATGATATCTTCATGGCATATCTGGGATTAACCGAGCAGGCCCGGAATTACCTGGTGGCCCGGTCTAGGAATCATGATGAAGGTTCCCGTTTCCCCGCCTTTTGGGGTCCCAATTACGATTGGACGCCTGACCAGGATCATGGCGGTGTTTTAATGAAAGCCTTTCAGTCAATGCTGATGCAGGCAGATCCGTATTCGAAAAAGATATTCCTGCTGCCTGCCTGGCCGGAAGAATGGAATGTGGAATTTAAATTGCATGCCCCTTATAGTACTACGATCGAAGGACAGTTCAGAAATGGGAAAATTGGAAAATTAAATGTTATTCCTGCATCAAGAAAAGAAGATGTTGTGATCATTGCATTCTGACCATATTTATCTATTTTTAAATTAGATTTTCAATTCCTTACAATGTTCGTCCGGATGGCACAAGGCAGTTCCAATGTCAATGTTCATTCATTCGAGGCAGTATCAAAACAGGATTTTAAATAACCTTGATAGTGTTCTTATTATCCTAAGATGGATGTAGTAAATACGAAGGTGTTTTTATACCCAATTGCCAGCAAACCAAAAACAAAAACTAAATCTAGAGTCAATGAAAAAAGCTATTAATTTTTTATTATTTCTGTCTCTTATTTTAATGGCATTAATTTATTGTACGAATTCAAGAAGAATCAACCTGACAAAAATAGAAAAGAAGATGTTTCGTTTGGTTCCTGAAAAGCAACTTCCAAAAGATGATTTACCCTCGGAAAGAATAAAACTTGAGATAGAAGATAGAATTTTATATGCCAATTGGGTATCGGCTGGCAAAACATCTCCGGCATTTTTAATACTTCATGGTAATGGTGAAAGTATTTCTGACTGGCGCCCTGTGCAGGCATATTTACTTCAAAAAGGTTACTCATCTTTTGTGTTTGACTATTCAGGATTTGGAAGCAGTACGGGCCAACCGAGTGTGAAAAAATTAAATAAAGACGCAATAATAGCTTACAAAAAATTTGCTTCGCTGACAAATGGAGCGAGTGAACAAATTGCATTCGGTCATTCTCTTGGTACTGGTGTTTTATTAGATATAGCTAATAAGCTAAAGCCACTACCGGATAAGGTAGTGGTCATTGGTACTTTTACAACAGCAAGAGCCATACTTGTGGAGAAAGGTGTTATAACGAATTCTGAAAAAAAGGATTATCCTGATGTATGGAATGGATTAAAAAATGTTCAAAGAATTAAAGCACCTTTATACATACTCCACAGTATTAATGACAAGGTTGTTCCGATTTACATGAGTGAAGAATTGGCAAAAAGTGCAGGAAGTAAAGCAAAATTTTTAAAGCTGGATAATCCCGGACATAATGCCGTTTATCAATTTCCAAATGACAGTATTTGGAATCCAATTTTTAATTTTATTAAATAGGCTTTGCAAACGAATTAAAAGGTCAGCTGGCAACAATAAATATAGTGCATTTGGCAATTAGTGCATCTATTGAGGCCCATTGCAATTAATAAGCATAGTAGTAAATTGGAAGATAGAAGTATTGGAATGCCAAAGGCACCATATTCAAAACGTTAGTCACAATCACGAACAAATTCAACTCAAGGAAAAAATACATCCAATGAATATTAGTATCTCTATACCAAATGAATACAGAAAAATGAAAGTAAACAACCATGTGCTTGTACTAATTTTTTGCATGATCGCACACTATACCTTAGCTCAGCAAAACACCCAAAGATTAGAAGCCTCAACTGACCAAGCAATTGCCGGCTCCTTACAAGAAATCACCTTTAAATATACTGTTGGTGATGAGGAAATCACTCAAGGAGGAGGAATTAGATTTGAGTATCCCGTGGCATATGCAGAAACTGAATTCTTATTCTGGAGCAGGCCGCAAACTGAAGAACCGGATTTATTGGGTTATGTGAGCGCCAAATCCTCTACTGGAGCAGAATTAGCAGTAGTAACGTATGGTATTGCTGGCGGCATTTTTCAGTGTACTCTGAAAGATGGAGAATTGAAGAAAGGAGATGAATTAAATGTCATATACAAAGGATTGGTTCAAAGTTTGGCGCGTGACTTTATCGTCAGGGCTGAAGTTAGAAATAATCAAAATGATAGTTGGCAAAAAGTAACAAATCCACCCATAATAAAAATACTGCCACAGAAAGGAAATACGTTAATCCTTACTTCACCAGCCGATTTAAATATTGGAGAGACATTTGAACTGGTGGTTGTGGTACTAGACAAATTTGGAAATCTTGCTTCAGGCTTTCGAGGTGATATTGAATTTCAATCTACCGATAAATATGCAAATCTCCCCAAACCTTATTCATTTACCGAAAATGACCAAGGGATACATGTTTTTAAGAGTGTGACATATAATAGTCCCCGATTTCAAAAAATTGAAGTTGAGACAACGGATAATCTAGAGACATCTACACATTATTCTTATATCTCTCAAGCCGAAACAGAGTTCAAGCGGTATTTCGGCGACACTCACTTTCATACTGGTACAGGTACTCTTAACACAGGATTTTTTGGAATCGAATCAAATACGAATGGCCACCAGAATATGGATGTCAATATGTTATCACTGGAAGATTTTCAAAAATTAAATTCCGGCGGAGACCACCGGGGAAACTTTACAACTCAACAGGAGGCTTATGTCTATGCCAAAGATGTGACAAGACTTGATTTTGCTTCTGCCTCAGAGCATGATGTTTCTTTGTTTGACCAAACGGCATGGGACGTGTCTCAAAGCTTAGCAGATGCTTTTTATCAGCCCGGTAAATTCACTACATTTTTTGCTTACGAGTGGACCCCGGGCATATTGCACCACATTATACTGTACAAAGAAAAGGGACTTAGTGTTTTTGACCGTAGGGCTTACCCCGATTTACCTTCACTATGGACTGCTTTCGATAAGCAAGGTAAACCAGTTTTATGCATTCCACATGTTACTTGGAATTTCGAAGATCATACCATTTGGGATCATATTAATAACACCTACCGGAGACTGGGGGAGATATATAGCCTCTGGAACGGTAGATTCCTCATACAACCGGGAGATGAACCTCAAAGATTTGAGCTTGGAAAAGATAACAAATGGTCTTATCAGCACGCCTGGCACGAAGGACATAAGATTGGGATTATCGGTTCAACGGATAACCATTTGAGTCAACCCGGAGCTAATAATTACACCATTTATACCCAGCATGCAGGTGGTCTGGCAGTAGCTCTCTCAAAAGAGAACAACAGAGATCAGTTATGGGAAGCATTGGAAAACAGGCGGACTTATGCCACTACCGGCACCCGTATTTATATTGATTTCACGATAAATGGGCATCCCATGGGAAGCGAAATAACATCGGAGAATGTCCCTGTTATCACCGCAAAGATTGGTGGTACCAACAAATTGGAAGCTGTGCAGGTTGTGAAATATAAAAATGGAGAATATAGTATCATCTATAATAATGCTCCAGATTCTGAAATTACCGAATTTCAAATTGAAGATCAGGACTTTGATTCAGATTCCTTCTATTATCTGAGGGTTACCCAGGTGAGTGAAGTTCCTGGAAGGCTTTGGACATATCCGACAAATGAAATGGCATGGTCAAGCCCGATCTGGGTTGAGTTTAAAAAAATAGCAAAAGATAGCATACTAATAAAAGAAACTACAAAGAAGCTGGCAAATTTGAAAAACCATTAAGTAAAAATAAGCCTGGGCCTAACAATTAAGCATCGTTTTTGGCCTTGGCCAAATATGTGCTTTGTGTTGAACGAAACCGGTTTTTTGGGGAGGTATACCTTATATATATTGTGGAATCAATTT
>LJUP01000296.1 GCA_001303955.1 Bacteroides sp. SM23_62
GGAAAGCATACATCCCGGTGAGAAAGGAGAAACGGGTAGGGGTGCAGGTTGCCGCCGTACAATACCCGCTGGTGAATTTTAGTCCCCCGTCCGCCAGCTTGTCAATATTCGGGGTACTGACCGCTGTGGCTCCATAGCAGCCAACATCACCATGGCCAAGGTCATCGGCCATGATCACAATAATGTTTGGCCTTTCGATGGTAGAACTGCAGGAGAGCAGCAAAAGGCAGCTACAGGTCCATGCAAAGATTTTTAACAGGTTTCGTTTCATGGTGGATTGTTTTGAATTTAAGCTATTCATTTAAAAAAACACCTGGTGCAGCAGGTATAAAACAGCTGCAATGGAAGCACCGCCCAGGGGACCCAGAATGGGGATCCATGAATAGGCCCAGTCGCTCGTCCCCTTGTAATCCATAGGTAGCACAGCATGCATAATCCGCGGTCCCAGGTCCCTGGCCGGGTTAATGGCATATCCCGTTGTCCCCCCCAGGGAAAGACCAATGGCTGTTACCAGCAGTGCCACCGGAAGTGCACCAAGGGTGCCCAGGCCAATCCGGGTATGCTCAACCCCGGGGATGTTCATGGTGGGCTCTGCAATATACAGAATGACAAAGATCAGTACGAATGTTCCGATTACTTCGCTGATCAAATTGCTTGCCGTCTTCCGGATGGCAGGTCCCGTTGAAAAGCTGGCAAGCTGGGCCCCCGGATCCTCCGTCCTGTTGAAATGATGGCGGTAGAACAGCCACACCAGGAATGCACCAGTGGAGGCTCCAATCATCTGGAAGAGGATGAACATGCCCACTTTCGCCCATGGAAATAACCCGGCCAGCGCCAGTCCAAATGTTACTGCGGGATTGATATGGGCCCCTGAGACGGGTCCGGCTACAGTCACTCCCACGAAGACACCCAGTCCCCATCCCAGGGAAATGACGATCCATCCTCCGTTGTTTCCCTTGGTATCTTTGAGAACCACATTGGCAACAACCCCGTTCCCGAGAAGGATAAGGAGCATGGTGCCCAATGCTTCAGCGATATATTCATTCATTTTCTATGATTGTTTAAAAGATTAATTCTCCCAATTTTTTGCCCGTGAAACAGCTTTCTCCCATCCCGAAATCAAGGCATCTTTTTCATGATCTGAAA
Organism: Bacteroides sp. SM23_62; assembly: GCA_001303955.1. Lineage (GTDB taxonomy): Bacteria > Bacteroidota > Bacteroidia > Bacteroidales > SM23-62 > SM23-62. Next base: position 1,147 of record LJUP01000296.1, read on the forward strand.
TCTTCTTCTCAAACTTTCTATCAATGGCCCACTGTCCCCTTATTTCATCCGTACTCTTCCAGAAATTGACTGCCAATCCGGCTAAATAGGCGGCGCCCAGCGCTGTTGTCTCGATGGACTCAGGCCTGATCACCGGGATCCCGATCAGGTCCGCCTGGAACTGCATCAGCAGATCATTGACGGCAGCACCACCATCCACCTTTAACTCACTGATCTCAATCCCTGTATCATCTTCCATCGAGGCGATTACATCATTTACCTGGAAAGCAATGCTCTCCAGGGCAGCCCTGGCAATGTGACCGGCATTCACGCCACGCGTTAATCCTGCAATGATCCCGCGGGCATATTGATCCCAGTGCGGGGCCCCCAGTCCCGTAAAGGCAGGGACAAAATATACCCCTCCATTATCATCTACTGACCTGGCAAGATCTTCGGCCTCGGCCGAATCCTTAATGATCTTCAGTCCATCCCTCAACCATTGAATGACAGCTCCCCCGGTAAAAATACTTCCTTCCAGGGCATAGGTGGTCTCCTTGCTGATCTGCCATGCAATGGTCGTTACAAGGTTATTCTTCGATTTCACCGGACTGTTCCCCGTATTGCACAGGATGAAACACCCGGTCCCATAAGTGTTTTTCACCGATCCCTCTGCCAGGCACATCTGTCCGAATGTCGCAGCCTGCTGGTCCCCGGCAATCCCTGCTATGGGTATGGAGACGGGGAACAGACCGTCGGCTGTGTGACCGTAAATTTCAGCCGATGACCTGACCTCGGGCAAAACACTTTCGGGAATATTGAAGATCTCCAACAGATCCTTATCCCATGAGAGGGTATGTATATTATACAGCATAGTCCTGCTGGCATTGCTCACATCCGTGACATGGACCTTACCTGCTGTCAGTTTCCATACCAACCAGGTATCCACCGTCCCGAAGGCCAATCTTCCCGAATTGGCCCTTTCCCTTGCACCCGGCATATTTTCAAGGATCCAGTCCAGCTTTGTGGCCGAAAAATAGGCGTCGATCACCAATCCTGTCTTATCCCTGATCAACCCTGCCAGTCCCCTGTCCTTCAACTCATCACAGAACCTGGAAGTCCGCCTGTCCTGCCAGACAATGGCGTTGCAGACAGGCTTCCCGGTTTCTCTGTCCCACACCAGGGTAGTTTCACGCTGGTTGGAAATGCCTATGGCTGCGATGCTGGCCGCTCCTATTCCGGCATCAGAGAGGGCTTCTAAGGCGGTTTCAAATTGCGTTGACCATATCTCTTCGGGGTCATGTTCAACCCATCCGGGATTAGGGAAAAGCTGGGTGAACTCTTGCTGGATGGCACTTATAATTTTACCCTCGTGGTTATAAATAATACTCCTTGAACTGGTTGTTCCCTGGTCAAGTGCCAGTATATGATTTTGGTTGTCCATACTGATAAAAGATGAAATATTAATACACACTTACTTTGATACAGGAATGCTCACCTGGCCGGTGGAAGCCCATTCAGCAGCCCGCAGGATCAGCGATTGAAATCCTGAATTTCTCAAGGCTGTTTCATCATGACCCAGGATGGTATGAAAGATCCTTCCCTTTCCATAAGTGCCAACAAATATGGCCGGCTGTTCACCAGTATCTTCCCCAGTATTTGCAGCTGTACCCAGCACCTGGAATGCCTCGTTTTGTTCGGCATCAATCCAGAGTTCATCCAAAATAAAGAAGTCGGCAAGTCCCCTGGTTATGGGATGTTCCCGGTTTTGCACAGATACTTTAACCTGACTTACCGGTCCGTGCCAGGTACTGTCTATTATCCAGGCTGCTGTCGAGATTTGTTTAAACTCAGGCCAGGTGTAAAATGCTGAGGTAGCGGAGTGGAAGAATACCAGTCCCCCGCCTTCATCAACATACCTCAGCAATCCCTGTTCCGCTGCCTCAGGCCATCTTACATTGTTTTCGGGCCATGAATTCCAGTTATTTAACAAGGCATCATATTTTTTCAGATCCTCAAATTTGAGGGTGTCCGGTTCGGTTGTAACATCCACTGAAAACAACCCGCAATCCTTCATTGTGCTGTCCAACACAGCCGTTGTCTGTTTCCAGTTGTGGTTGTTTCTACCGGTCATAATCAGCATCTTCAGTTCATCTGATGCGGCACCCGGTTCCCTCAGCCCTATATTCTTCTCCGCAATCTCATAAACACCTCCCCTGGTCAGGGTATGTCCCAGGTCTCCGCCAATCCTCCAGGAATGTCCGCCTGCCTCGCGTCCCCATTCCCACAGCTGGTAATCGTATTCGCAGATGTTCAGGACAATGTCCCTGTCCTGGGCTTCCAGGGCTGCTGACATGAGTTTGTAAGGGATGGGACGGTTTTCCAGCTTGTCACCCTTCATCAGGTTCCATATCTGTCCGTAACTGCACCAGTCATACTTGAGCAGGTCGAATCCCCATCCGGCATAGGTCGCTGCATCCCTGATCTCATTGCCATAGGAACCTTCAAATTGCTGGCAGGTGGTCTCTCCGGGAGAAGTATAAATACCAGCCTTCAGACCATATACCTCCGGGGAATTGATCCGTGGCTTCTTAGCGGGTTCCGGGGTGAGTATTTCTTTCCCTTTGATCCTTGCATCATAGGGTTTTTGTCCCCATACATTAATCATCTGTCCACACATGGTAAGGCATAAAAATACAGGCAAGACCTTTTTCATCGGAGTATTTATTGAGCAAACATTACTTCTATTTTGGATTCCATACCCTTGTCTGATCTCACAGTCAAGGAAGCGGTTCCTGACTGTCCAGGGATACTTCTTAATACCGCAACGGCCTTCCCGTAGAAGAGCGGATGGGTAGCATCCGTAAAAACATCATGCCCCATCTGGTTGCCGTTAGCCACTCCCATCAACCGGGCGGCACCCACCGCCTGGAAATCGAGCGTATCCATGGCCAGTGGACATAAAATCCCGTCGGCATCAACCATCTCAACGGTGACATAGCACAGGTCCATGCCATCGGCATCCAGGCTGACACGGTCCGGTATCAAACGCAGCCGGTCCGGTTCAGCGGCAGTCTTCACCACGGCTTCACCGATCACTTCCCCATTCCTGTAAGCCACAGCCTTCAGTTCACCGGGTTCATAGGGTACATCAAACCATCGAAGACGGTAGGCATCAACGATCTCGTAATAAGGGTTCCCCCGGTCATCCAGTTTCACTGTATAATCAAGACTTCCGGCTATGGATCGGGAAGTTTTTACCAGGTCCGGATCCTTTTTTTTGCGCCTGCCAAGGCTTTCCCCGTTCAGGAAAAGCTCCGCTTCATCCCCATTGGTATAAACAAAAACCGGAACCGGTTCACCTTCATGCCCTTCCCAGTTCCAGTGCGGGGAAATGTGTATGGTATTCTCCTTCTGGTTCCAGAGACTCCGGTAATTATAATAACTGTCTTTGGGCAGGCCGGCCAGGTCAACAATGCCAAAGTAGCTGCTGCGGGCATCGTAACCCTCCCTGGTGGCCAAGAACGTACCTTTGTGTGCAGGATTCTCCGAATATACAACCGGCGTGGGTTCTCCCAGGTAATCGAAACCGGTCCATACAAATTCTCCTGCGATGAAGGTATCAATCCGCATATATTCAAACTCGTGTTCAGGGATATCAGACCAGTGTGCAGCTGTAAGCATGTATGAGGTCATCTCCCCGTCATTGGTCCAGTCATTTTTGTATTTTGGCAGCGGGAATTTATATGCCCCTCTTGTCCCAAATGCTGAAGCGGATTCACTGTAAATCAGGGGCATGTCGGGATAGGCCTTCCTGGTGGAAACATATCTCCTGCCATAGTTCCAGCCCGAAGTTTCCAGGGGATCCAGGATATTTTTACCTCCTTCCGATACCGATGGAATATGGCATCCCATGGTGGTGGGACGTGTGGTATCATGATCTTTGAAATACCTGACCATGTTGGCCACATGATCAGCCGCCCTGCCGTCCCGGTCCGTCAACAGGTCCGGGATCTCATTGCCGATGGACCAGATGAAAACGCTTGGGTGGTTCCTGTCACGCCGCACAAAATTGGTTACCTCTGCTTTGGCATAATGGTCGACATATTCCCCGGTGGAACACTGGACGCCGGCCGTGGGACCATATTTATCAAACAGTTCATTGAAGATAATGATGCCCATGCGGTCACAGAGGTCAAGCACCTCCGGGGCGCAGGCATTATGACTGGTCCGCAGGGCATTCACACCCATGTCTTTCATGATCTCCAGCTGCCGCTCCATGGCCCTCGGTAAAAAGGCAGCACCCAATGGTCCGTGGTCATGGTGATTGTTCACCCCGTATAGCTGTACCCGCCGGCCGTTGAGATGGAAACCGTCATTGGCTGTCCATTGAAAGGTACGTATCCCGAAAGGCGTGGAAACGCTTTGCACTTGCTTTCTGTTGAGTTCCAGCTCAGCGATACAGGTATAAAGACTGGGATGCCCGATATCCCAGATCCCGGGTTCGGTAATCCCCGTCTCAAGTTCTGCAAGGGTGGTTTCACCGGCCACCGCCTCTATCCTTTTTTCAACCCGGGCTGCTTCATTTCCAGAAGGATCGATAATTGTAATTTCCAGCTCAACCACCTCATCCCTTCCAGATGTGTTGGCGATTTCCACGACGGTATTCACCGTGGCTCCATCATCAGTCACCTGCGGAGTGGTGACGTACACACCCCAGACCGGAATGTGCACCGGGTATACCAGGCGCATACCAACCTTTCGGTACATGCCTGCTCCCGGATACCAGCGGGAGGCATGCTGACGGGTATCAGCATGTACTACCAGCACATTCGTTTCACCGAACCGGGCCGCCTCGGTAGCATCAATCCAGAAGGAATTATATCCGTATCGCCAGGAACCTACCTTCTGTCCATTGAGGTAAACCTGTGGATTGGCCATGACCCCGTCAAATAGGAATTGAAGTCTTTTGCCTTCTGCTTCTGCCGGAAGATCAAGGCTTTTCCTGTACCATCCTTCTCCTTTCCATGGCAATTTGCCCGTATTTCCGGGAGATTTCAGGGGTCCGAACGGACCGCTAATGGCCCAGTCATGGGGGAGGTCAACCGTTTCCCAGCCGGCATCATTAAAACCCGGCTCAATGGCCGCATGCTGGTCACCTTTCGCAAACTTCCACTGAAAGTTTATGGAATGGTCCCACGCCGGTTCCAGGGTGATCATCTGGTCTTTGGTACAGGAACCGACAGCAATCAGTAAGATTATCAGCGGAATGATCAGGGTGTTTTTAAAAAGGTTTAATTTCATGGTTCGCTGGTATTTGTTATATTCAACCCTAAATGTACAGTTAACCTGATTGTTTATCAATAGGTAAAATGTCCCAGAATTTGCACAATTTGAGTTAAGCTGTTTCAGAGGGATCCTGGTTAAAGTTAGCGTGGGCTCCCTCAACCTGGATGAACCGAAAAATCCTGTTGATGAACGGTTCTTACGCTGGATCGGTTAATTTCGGGGTAAGATTAAAAAAGTCTATATTGTAGATATCATTAAATATTAACCCACCTAAACGTTCAACAAAATGAATCTATCGAGAAGGGATTTTTTAAAAACAAGTGGATCCTCATTGGTTTCAGCAGCTATTTTAGGTAATTTGCCATTAAGCTTATCGGGGTGTGGAAATATGATGGGAAAATTGCCTTTCGGTTTTCAAATCTGGACCATACGTGAAAAGCTAATTGCTGATTTCGCCGGCACGCTTAAGATGATGGCAGATTTTGGATACAAGGAAGTAGAGATGTGTTCTCCTCTGGGTTATGGATTTGATTCATTGCATGCAATAAAGGGGCCGGAAATGCGGAAGATCATTGAAGATGCTGGCCTAACATGCACAAGTTCACATTACAGCATGGGAGAATTGCGTGATCACCTGGATAACAGGATCCAATGGGCTCATGATCTTGGGATGGAACAAATGATCCTTGCCAGTTTCTGGCTGCCAGAAAATGCTTCG
>LJUP01000297.1 GCA_001303955.1 Bacteroides sp. SM23_62
TCCCCAGGTTTCTGCCAGCGGTTCAGCTGATCCTTGGTCTGGTTGTCAATCCAGTTGGAAAACTGCATCGACTGGTACTGTCCCCCGCTGTTATAAATACTATTCCCGTAAACAAAAGACAGCAGGATATTCAGGTCAAATCCCTTGTACAGGAAAGTATTGGTCATGCCGCCCAGGAAATCGGGATTGGGGCTCCCGACAACCAGGTTGGGAGCTTCGTTGTAATTCTCTGTCTTTGTACCGTCTTCCATATAATACCAGGCATGCCCGTTTTCCGGATTGACACCTGCATAACTCCGGGTTACAAAGACACCGATGGGTTCCCCTTCCCTCACGCGGTTCTCCCCGACGATGATATCCGGTCCTGCAATATCCAGGATCTTGTTCTTATTACCAGAAATGTTGAAGCTGGTGTTCCACTTGAACTCACCTGCCAGGTTACTGGTGTTTAATACCACTTCCCATCCCTTGTTCTCCAGGGAACCAATATTCTGGGTCACCCCTGTGTAACCGGAGGAGGCAGGTAGGGTTCTCGCCAGCAAAAGATCTTCCGTTTTCTTGTAATAGACATCAAATTCACCATTGATCCTGTTACGCAGGAATCCGAAATCAAGCCCAATGTCCGTCTGTGCCGTGGTTTCCCATTTCAGATCGGGACTGGCAAGGGACCATGGACGGATCCCGGAGGTCCCTGCATAATTGGCCCCTACATAGGTTCCCATATGGGCGAAATTACTGATCCCTGAGTTTCCAGTGAGACCCCAACTGGCCCTGATCTTCAGGAAGCTTAACCAGCCTGCATTCTGCATGAAATTTTCCCGGGACAGGATCCATCCTGCTGAGAATGCCGGGAAGGTCCCGTAACGGCTGTTCTTCCCAAAACGGGAAGACCCGTCGCGCCTTACGCTTGCACCCAGCAGGTACCTGTCCGCCAGTTTATAGTTGGCGCGGGCGAAGTAGGAAACATAGGAAAAGCCTGTTTCCTGACCGGTGTAGAAGGTGTTTGTTGATGCACTTGCAATGGTCTGGAAAGCATCTGTGGGGAAGCCGGTAGCCTGGATGGATTGCAGGTCCCTGGCTACATTCTCAAAGGTCATACCGGCCACTGCCTCGATGGCATGCAGGTCGCCAATCTGCCTGCTGTAGCTCAGGTAATTGTTAGTTGTAACCTTCAGTACATTGACATTCCTTGTCGTTCCATTCCCATCCGGGGCACCGTCGTTTGTCCTCCTTCCCTGGAATTCGTCCTCCTTCTGGGTTATAAAGTCATAAGCAACATCGGTGCGCCATGTCAATCCACGCACTGGTTCCCAGGTAAAGTAAACGTTTCCCAGCGCGCGGTAGGCCACATTTTTGTTGTAATTGTCGCGGGCATCGATCAGGCCGCTGGGATACAGGGTGTTTTCATTCAATTCACCTGTCTCCGGGTCAATGACCGGGGTGACCGCCACCTGGGCCACCAGCTGAAGCGGCGTGGAAAAGGCACGGTCACCGGATACCCTGTCAAGTCTTGTCCTGGAAACCATGGTATTCATGCCGACCCTGATATGGTCCGTCGCTGCATGTTCCAGGTTGAGCCTGGCGCTGGCCCTTCTGAAGCGGTTTTTGATAAGGATCCCTTCCTGGTCAAGGATGGAAACACCGGTAAAGAAGCTGGTCTTTTCATTGCCGCCGCTGGCCGAAAGGTCAAAATTGGAAACTGCACCTGTACGGAAAGCCTCTTCTTCCCAGTTCACATCATATGACTGTTCAAAATGGTCCTCCCTGTATCCCGGGATGATATAATCATTGATCCAGTCCCTGAAGGTTTCAATATCACCAAATCCCCAGGGGTCTCCCTGGTCGATCCCGTTCTGGGCTGCTTCGTCAAGCAGTTCCCGGTATTCAGCAGCGTTCAGGAAACCGACTACATTGGAGCGGGTACTGACACCATGTGAAAAATTCAGATCGATGTTGGTCCTGCCGGCACGTCCCTTTTTGGTGGTGATCATGATGACACCGTTGGCTGCCCTGGAGCCCCAGATGGCCGCTGCAGATGCATCTTTCAACACCTCGATGGTTTCCACATCGGCCATGTTGATCTGGGCGAGTGGATTGGTCGGGTGGTTGGTCAGGATGGCAGTATTTTCTGTATACATAGGAATACCATCAATCACATAAAGTGGCTGGTTGTCAGCTGAAACAGAGCTGGAACCACGTATCCTGACCTTGGTGCCCTCTCCGAGCTTTCCACTGGACTGCTCGATATGGACCCCTGAAGAGACGCCCTGAAGGGCATGTTCAAATGTTACGATGGGCACTTCGTTAAGATCTTCTACGGAGATTTTGGCAATGGAGCCTGTGAGATCCGTTTTCAGCTGCCGGCCGTAACCTACAACCACTACTTCTTCAAGTCCGAGTATGTCTTCTTCCATCTCTACATCGATCACAGACCGACCCTCGATGGCAACCGTTACGGTTTTCATACCTACATACTTGAACTCCAATTCTGTGGCGTTATCCGGAACGGTTATCGAATAATTCCCGTCCAGATCAGTGATTGCACCTATCGTGGTCCCTGGGACCATGACAGTTACTCCGGGGTAGGTTGATCCATCTTCCGCAGAAGTCACTGTACCGGAAATTTGCCGGTCCTGTGCAAATGCGATGTGAATCCCCCCGAGAAACAAGCACGCAATGGCTAGTACATACTTTCTCATACGCTAGTTTTAGGGTTAAACGTTAGGTTCGTTACATGGCCGTCCATACTGACCGGCTAACCGGAAAGCAATAATTCATTGAAACCTAACTGCCTGTAAGACAGGTACCCGTTTCATAAAGAAGCGGGTACCTGGAGCAATCCAACTATCTTTTTAGTGCTTGAATCGAAGGAGAGGATAACTGCTGTTTAAAAGAGGGGTTTGAGTATGAATAATTTAATTTAACCTTAAACCTTGAATTTTTATCAGGAAAAGATTATCTTTAAACCGCAATTATTCTTCATCTTTCTACTCTAATACTCTTAAGATGTTGAATCTGAATCCCCGGTTGCTCCGAAACCGGGGATTTTTTTACTGTCAATTAGTGAATAATAAATTATTATGAACAACCTGCATTCGATTTCTCATGAATTATGCCAAATAACATAAATCTCAGGTTTTCAGTCAAATATTCATTTATTGTTCAACTGCATGTTTTTTGAATTGTGTTCGGATTGGTACACCTGTGTACGTTTGCGAACGAGATGAAAGTTATTAACAACCTGTCATCAATGCTTTTATCCAGGCGCTTTTTCCCATATTTTTGTTTCATCCAGTAACCAACTGATCTGCTGTTCACGTGTCCGGTTCGACAAAATATGTTGATACGCCCCTGATGAAGCAGTACAACAGTATCAAGCATAAACATCCTGATGCGATCCTGCTGTTCAGGGTGGGGGATTTTTACGAGACTTTTGGTGAGGATGCCATACGTTCATCCAGGATCCTCGGGATCACCCTGACCCGCCGTGCAAACGGAGCAGCAAGCTATGTTGAATTGGCCGGATTCCCCCATCACGCCCTTGATACTTACCTTCCGAGGCTGGTGAGGGCTGGCCAGCGGGTGGCCATATGTGAACAGCTGGAAGACCCCAAACTGGCAAAGAAAATTGTCAAAAGAGGTATTACGGAACTGGTCACCCCGGGCATATCCTATAATGAGAATGTCCTGGAGGGCAAGGAGAATAACTTCCTGGCCGGCATCTGTTTTGACCAGCACATTACCGGGGTCGCTTTTCTGGATATATCCACCGGGGAGTTTCTGGCTGCCCAGGGCAGTGCTGAATATGTCGATAAACTCCTCAGCAGCTTCAAACCCAAGGAGATCCTTATTGAAAAAAGCCATAAAAAGGAATTCCAGGAAACCTTTGGGTCGACATTCAACACCTTCCTGCTGGATGATTGGGTTTTCACGGAAGATACTGCCAATGACCGCCTGCTCAAACAATTCCAGACCACCTCCCTCAAAGGTTTCGGAGTCCAGCACATGCCTTATGCAATCATTGCTGCAGGTGCTGTCCTTCAATACCTTGAGATTACCCAGCATCACCAGACAGGTCATATTACCTCGCTCACCAGGATAGAAGAAGACCACTATGTCTGGCTCGATAAATTCACCATCCGGAACCTGGAACTGTTCAATGCCCTTCAGGAAGGGGCCAGGACCCTGATCGATGTGCTTGACCGGACCCAGTCCCCCATGGGAGCAAGGCTGTTGAAGCGATGGATGGCCCTGCCATTAAAAGATATTGTGCCCATTAACGACAGGTTGAATATTGTTGAATACCTCTATGAACATACCGGTTTAAGGGAGGACCTCACCCCGCAGATTAAAAAAATGGGGGATGTGGAAAGGATTGTATCCCGCGTTGCTGCTTGTAAGGTTACCCCGCGTGAGATGCAACAGCTGAAGGTTGCCCTGGCTTCTTTTGAAGAGATCAAGGAAATATGCATGTCGAATCCCGATAAGGGCATTCATAACCTTGGGGAACGGATTGATCCCTGTATTGAAGTAAGGGAGAGGATTGAACGGGAGCTCCAGGATGACCCCCCTGCACTGGTAAACAAGGGCAATGTCATTGCCGGTGGTGTATCCTCAGAACTGGATGAACTAAGGGAAATAGTTTATTCCGGGAAAGATTTTCTGGCACAGATCCAGGAACGCGAGAGCGAGCGGACAGGCATCCCTTCCCTGAAGATTGGTTTCAACAATGTTTTCGGGTATTATATCGAGGTGCGGAATACACACAGGGACAAAGTGCCGGAAGAATGGGTCAGAAAACAGACCCTGGTCAGCGCGGAAAGATATATCACAGAGGAGTTGAAACAGTATGAAGAAAAGATCCTGGGAGCAGAGGAAAAGATCCTGGCCCTCGAGGCCAACCTGTTCCATGACCTGGTAATCAGTGTAATGGACTACATACCTGCCATACAGTTGAACGCTTCACTGACAGCCAGGCTGGACTGCCTGTTGTCTTTTGCCCTGGTGGCGGTAGAGAACCAGTATGTAAGGCCCGAGGTCAACCATTCGGAGACAATTGAGATCAGACAGGGCAGGCATCCGGTGATTGAAAGAGCATTACCTATGGGAGAAACCTATGTGCCGAATGATGTAACGCTTGACACACGTGAGCAGCAGGTGATCATACTGACGGGGCCGAACATGTCCGGGAAATCTGCCTTGCTCAGGCAGACTGCCCTGATCGTATTGATGGCACAGATGGGGAGTTTTGTGCCGGCAGATGAGGCCAGGATAGGATGGGTGGATAAGATATTTACCAGGGTGGGTGCCTCGGACAATATCAGCCTCGGGGAATCCACTTTCATGATGGAGATGAACGAGGCGGCCAGTATCCTGAATAACCTCTCCGAACGGAGCCTGATACTACTGGATGAAATCGGAAGGGGCACAGCAACGTATGACGGGATCTCAATTGCATGGGCCATGGTGGAATTCATTCATGAACATCCCAGGTACAAGGCCAAGACCCTGTTTGCCACGCATTATCATGAGCTGAATGAGATGGAGAGTGATTTCAAAAGGGTAAAAAACTATAATGTATCCATAAGGGAACTGGAGGACAGGGTCATCTTTATCAGGAAGCTGGAAAGGGGCGGGAGCGAACACAGTTTCGGCATACACGTGGCCAGGATGGCAGGTATGCCCCGTTCTGTAGTGACCAGAGCGAATGAGATACTGGAGGAACTGGAAAAATCCCACCAGAAGCATTCGCTTACCAAGCCGGTAGGAGACCTGGCATCCCAGCGGGAAGGTTTCCAGATGAGCTTTTTCCAGCTGGATGATCCAATACTGAAACAGATCAGGGATGAGATCCGGAACCTGGATGTGGACAACCTGACGCCTATAGAAGCCTTGAACAAGTTAAACGAGATCAAGAAGATAACAGGATTGGAGTGATCCTGATTTATATTTCATTTTTTACGAAATCAGTTATTTGGAGCCTGTGAAAATTTTTGCGCTTTCCAAAAATTCCCTTAAATTTGCCTTCCCTTGCACACACCCACACCCATGCCTTCACGCGGGAATAGCTCAGTTGGTAGAGCACGACCTTGCCAAGGTCGGGGTCGCGGGTTCGAGTCCCGTTTTCCGCTCAAAAATTACTATTAAAAATCCCGCAGGCGGGATTTTTTTTTCACGGACAACTTTCAGCGGTACACACCCTTGCCCATGACCATACAGTGTATAGAATGTGTACACCTCACACTCACACCCAAACCTATGCTTTCTTACCCATGTCTTCCTGCCCGGATGGTGGAATTGGTAGACACGCTGGACTTAAAATCCAGTGGCCAGTGATGGCCGTGTGGGTTCAAGTCCCACTCCGGGTACAATGATTTTTAAATTCCCCTTGATTCATAAATGTTTCAGGGGGATTGTTTTTTTGGGGTGCGGTTGAGGGTGCGTTTTGATAGAATAATTAGGGTTTTGTAACTTTAAATGATGGCCTTAATTAATAATAAATCCTTGATTATAATGAAACGATTTTTTTTCCTCTTTCTTCTAATGCCCGGGATATGCTATTCTCAAAATCAAATCCCGGAAATAGGTGACAACCTTATAATAGTTAGAACCTCTGACTCCCCTGATATCGCCTTTTCCAATATGGCCGATATACTCTATTTCTCAGGGCTGGGAATTTCATACTCAGACAGAGACCTAATGATGATCGAGGCACATGGAGAAATGAATATTTTTAGTAGTCAACTTTTCATAAAGGTTTTACAAGGAGATAAAACAGAAATATACATACATGGTCTATATCAAATTACCAATTGGAGCAGAATCAGTAACCGGGGAGGAAAGGATACTCCTCAGATGAAGGTATGGAAAGAGTGTAATTCAATAGCCAAGAAATATGAGGGTGCTGAGATCTTATATTCAAAATTGGATATTAATCAGTGATATTGTGGATTGGTTATAATCTCTCATTATTACAAGGGGTTGATTTAATATCCCGTATTTGCCCGTAAAATACGGTTCCAGTTTTGTTAATTTTTGATAATAACAAAACCATCCTGATCCATTCAATACTCAAATTCATTCCCCTGCCTTGGTCCTGCAAAACGCAGGGATTTTAATACTATT
>LJUP01000298.1 GCA_001303955.1 Bacteroides sp. SM23_62
CGCCAGGGTCTTTTGTCCCGGCATGATCTGGCCTTTCGTAAGGTTATCCCAGGTACCCTCCGTCCTCCGGCCCCGGAATACCTGGTTCCCCGTAAGCAGCGAATATCTCGTTGTTGCGCATAGCGCATCCGCAGAATGGGCCTGTGTGAAATACACCCCGTCCCTTGCCAGCCGGTCAATGCTGGGAGTGTCAAATCCACAATCCTGAGGATTCATAATACGGACATCCCCGTAACCCATATCGTCCATCAGGAAAATGATGATATTTGGCGGAGGCGTTTTTTGGGCGATCAGGATTTGCGGTGCAAACGATCCGATGATTGCATTCACTATCAGGATAAATGTCCGGACTGAATTTATAAGAGATTTATTCTTCATGGGTAAAACATAGGATCGTTCAAAACTTATCGGTTGCTCATTTTCTGGTCCATTACATCATTCATCAAAGCTAGCGCATCAGGGTGTTCCAGGATATATATACAGCTGGAAAGGGAGGGTCCCGCAAGCATCGATCCTGAAGGGAATAAGATGCCTGGTCTGAGGAAGGATCTGCGATCGATATGACTTTCTTCATGCTGCATCTCACTTGCTTGTAAATTATGAGTTGATCGCCCGTTCCATCCATTCCTGGTCCCTTCCGCTGAAATCAAGGTCTACCCCTCCATCTCTGAGCGCATCCTGGATCTTTTGAACGGGAAGTTCCCGCGGCATCAGGCCTTCTTTTACCGAAAGGGCTGCCGCCACACCGGCTGCATGTCCGGTTGCGATGCAGTTTCCCATGCTTTTACCGGCTGAGGCACCTATATGCGTTGCAGAAATACAGCGGCCTGCAACCAGCAATCCGTCGATTGATTCGGGGACAAGGGCACGATAGGGCACATCGTGGATCTTCATCCTGTTTACCCGTACAAACCCGATATCGAGGTTCCCGCTGCGCCATGCGATGGCATCTTCAAACCTGGCCCCGTTCATGGCATCCTCTTCAGTAAGGATATACCCGCCCTTTACCCTGCGGCTTTCCCTGACCCCGATGCGCGGACCGGCCCCCACGATCTCGATTTTGTTCAGTCCCCCGCCTCCATATTTCCTTAACGCCTCAACCATTTGGACCACCTGCCGCCTGCTCAGGCATTCGGCTTGGGAAAACTGGAAAGGATCGGCGGCATTGAACTGTCCCATGTCCCGGGTCCCGGCATGGTTGGTGTAATAGAAGTGGGAATTGCCGACCCGGGAAAGATCGGGCACATCCTGATGTATCAGCGGGAAATCAGCTTTCGCATGCTGCAGGTTCCGGGAATACTCCTGCTGTCCCGCGAGGATATCCTCCTGTGTGACGTTGGAGGTATTGAAGCAAAGTGTCATTGGGGAGAGGTTCCCGGTCTCTGTCATGGTCTCCGCCCCCGCGTAACAGGAAACATCCCCGTCACCCGTACAGTCCACCACCACCCGGGCCCTGATTTCCATCGGGCCCTGCTTGGTGGCGACTACAATTCCGTTTACCCGGTTCTGCTCTGTCAGCGCATCGATGGCCTGTGTATGGACCAGGTATGTACATCCCGCTTCTTCCAGAGCATACAGGATCGCGACTTTCAAATATTCCACGTTGCAAAGCAGGGCATTCGGCCCGTCGAAGGCCGCCCCTGTGGCAAACCTGCCTGCCTGGCTGCCCATGGCAAGCAGCTTTTCAATAAGTAATTCGTGGATATTTGACCGGGGGTTCCCCCCGGGACGCATCTGGTTCATCTGCATGCCGCAGCCCCAGGCTCCAACCCCTCCGAAGAATCCGCAATCCTCAATGATGAATACCCTTGCTCCCAGCATGGCTGCCCCCAGTGCCGCACCAATTCCTGCAGGCCCCCCTCCTGCAATAAGGACCTCGGTTTCCGCAAGCAAGCCTCTTGGGCCCCGCCACGGGTAATTCTTTTCAGTACTTTTTCTACAGCTGGTTGCCGTTCCCATCCCGGCAGCTGCAGCGGATACCGTCGATAGGAAATGCCTTCTTGTAAGTCCTTTTCTCATGGCCTGTTTATGATTACCTGTGCATGATGATCTGTACGTTTGTCTCTTCCGATGAAGCCTTGCCGAATTTGATATGTACCATACGATTGTCCCGGTCATAATACCAGCCGGATGAGGTCGTGTTGAACGCTTCCCGGTCTTCATTTTTTTCACTTGTTTCCCTGCCTATAATTACGCGATATGGACATTCATCCAGTAAATTAACCTGCAAAATAACGGATCGCCGCACGGGCATTCCTGCGTACGCTCCGACTGCCCTGCCGGCCCTGATGAAGATCTTATCCGCATCCGCATTGCATTCAAAAACCGTTTTGCTGTATTCTCCTTTCTGATAATTGATCGAGCGGCCATCATCCTCAAATAACGTGAATGAAGAAACTGAATCGGGATAAATATCAAGCGTCAGTGGATCCCATACCTCCCCCGTCTCGATCCAGTTCTGGTCCTTCCTCATGGGAATGATGGCCCCTGACCGGATGAACAGCGGAAGTTTCTCAATATCGGAAGTGTTGTAATCGATTATCTGTCCCCCGTCATAAACCGTTTTATCCCAGTAGTCAATCCATTGAAATCCTTCCGGAAGATAGATTTCCATGCTGTTCAGGTCGGCATACACCGGTGCCACCAGCAAGTTTTCCCCGAACATGTACTGGTACGGCCACTGGTCACGGTTCACCCTGAGGTCGTCTGGAAAAGCCAACAGCATGGGCCGGCATATGGGCATCCCGGTCAGGTAGTTTTCATAGGCGGCAGAATAGATGTACGGAATCATCCGGTACCTTACTTTGCGGTGCTTGCGGATACTGTTCTCAGCCGTCGGTAACAATGCCAGTTCCTCCCGGGATAAGCCTTGGTAAGCTTCGCGAAGTTCTTCTTTACCGGGCGCTTCCACTTTCACACCCTCATGTGTAAAATCCATGATCTTCGAAAGATCATGGAAATTCATGATTTTCTGCCATGGCTTATTGGTATGGGATTTGGAAACAGAATTAAAATCAATGAACTGGTTCCAGCGTGCCTGGATCTTCCAGTTTTTCCCGAAGCAATCTGCGGTAATATAACTGACTCCTTTCATGGATCCATGCGTATTGGTTATGGCGTTGATCTGCCACTTTAATTCCCGGTACGTATTATGAACATCCCCCGGCCACTTGAAAGGATAGCGGCGTGTACCGATCATGTTATTGGCCGGGAGGGTATTATCCCGTTCAACTTCAAAGGGATTCAGGTCCATCATCTTCCTGCATCCCATGAAATAAACCCTGTTCCCCGGTCCGATGTAATCCTGCATGCCTTTCCAGATGATTCCGTCGGTAATATCGTTCTGCCTGGTATCCTGCCAGGTGCCGACAATGCCAATGTCCATCTTCTCATGGAGTTTTTCCCACCACAGATCCTCCGGATAAACCCTGGAGGTCCAATCCCTGACGCGCAGGGGAGTATTAATTGCGCGGTTTGGAAAGTCCGGCGCACTGTGATGTATAAGCATTACCTTGAAATGCATTGAATCAAGCGTGGAAATCATCTGTTCGGGAGTCAAGGGATGTTGATATTCAGGGGACCAGTCCAGTTGTCCCCAGAATTTCTCTTCCTGTCCCGGACAACCGTCACCCCATTCAAAATCTATGATCAGGTTATCGCAGGGGATATCACGCTCGCGCAGATCCCTTGCCAGTTGAATCAGTTTTTCCTGCGTTCCTGTGCAGCCAAGATGCTGGGTCTGAAAAAACCCGTAACCTTTAAGTGGAAGCAGGGGCGCGGGTCCCGTCAGCTCATTAAATTGGGAGAACAGCGAGGGATAATCGGGCCCGTATATGAAATACCGGTCATAGATCAGGTCCTCGTGCAGATAAGTATCAACATACCTTTTTGTTTCCGGATTATAGAACCAGTGGCTGTACCGGCTGTTGTTGTTCCGTTCATCGAAAGCGCTTGCATTGTCGAAGACCGTGTACCCGTCCCGGAACATTCCGTAGATCTTACCTTCCGAGGGAAATATTTGTTTTTCTCCGCCCCTGCTCCACACTTCCCACCTAAGATCCTCCCCGGACATGCGAATCCGGAGGACAGCTGTCTCAACGCAATGATATTCCCCCTCATCCCACTGCCGGTAGTCAACCGGCTCCCAGTTTGACAGTTTCCCGATTACGAATGGTATTTCGTATCTGGGCGGGAATTTCTCTTCTTCCAGGGCCGAAATCCGTACCCGGAACATCGTAGGTGTATAGAGCGAGATCTCCAGATCATCACTGAGCCTGACCTTTGTGCAGTAATTCGCCAGGTCAAGCTTGCTTTGAGCTTGGGCAAAGCCCGTGGATGTATAAGCCAGTATAAGCATGAATGCAGCCCGGAAAAATTTCGGGGAAAGTTTAATCGGATTAGTAATCATAACCGGTATTTGACAGGTTTTCATCATTCAGGAATAATCGATCTGCAGAGTTTTCACAGGGCCAGGTCAGGGACCAGGGATCGCCGGTCTTTTCCAGCCACGGGTCCATTTCCTGCTCAATCAGTTGACGCACTATATCAGGATTTTCAGATGCAATATTGTTAAGCTGATAGGGATCGTTCCGGTTGTCATACAGGCAGCAATTGTACCGGTCAGTATAGGATCTGTCTATGGCCAGCGTATACCGGTTTGTCCTAATCCCCCTCATGCCCAGGGCAGGATTTATAAGCTGAGGTGTCCATAGGTAGAACTGGGAGGAAGGGCGCTCACCTTCGCCGGTTAGAAATATAGAAGCATGACTTTCCCCTTCCACCCCGGCAGGAATTTTCTCGCCGAATCCCATTAATTCAAGCAATGTCGGGTATATATCCGGGACGGAGATCAGCAGGTCATCAAACCGCGCTTCAATCTTGCCGGGCCAGCGAATAAGGAACGGGATTCGCATGGATTCCTCGTAATAAATGCCTTTCCCGTGATGTTCATGGTTACCCATGCAATTCCCGTGATCGGAGAGAAAAAGCACGATGGTATTGCTATCCAGTCCCTTTTCCGACAAGGCCTCCAGGATCCTTCCGAATTGCTCGTCCACTCCGCTGACCATGGCAAAGTAATTTTTCGTCTGTTCCCTGGCAAATCCGGAATACCGTCCGCCTTCAAGGACAACATTCGGCCTGTTGATAAGGTCCTTGTATGTAAATCCGTCGTACAGATCGACATAATTTTGGGGGACTTCCTCATAATCCTTCATCCCGTCGTGCGGTGGATTCATGGCCACGACAAGGGCGAAAGGCTTTCCGGGATCCCTGAGCATGCCATTTTCATTCTGAATATAGCGGATAGCCATATCCGCTTCGTGTACGGGACCCCACTCGTCGACCAGGTGGAAATCATCACGCCCTGCATCCGTATCCCAGTACATAGGCTGGTTGTGATAATCATAGGTCCCGTAAGCATACCAGAAACTGAAGCCGTGCCTGCGGTGCGGTGGGCACCACTCGTTCCAGGCAAAATCCGTATAGTTGTTCCTGCACTTTACAAACGGACGCCTGGGCGCATCCAGGTGCCATTTCCCGATATACCCCAGTTCATAGCCTTCATCGCGTAAAACATCCGACCAGCAGCGTTCGGATTCCTTCAGTTCGATTTCAAAATGAGCAGCATCGCTGACACAGTTGTAGGTAACATGGTTGGAAAAGGGATATTTGCCCGTCATCAGCATGGCCCGTGAGGGACTGCAAACGGGGTAGTTGGCCACGGCATTGGTCAATACGAGGCTTGATTTGGATAATGCATCCAGGGTAGGGGTAATAACGGGATCCTGTTTCATGAAGCCCATGGCCTGGGCCCGCATCTGGTCCGGATAAACGATCAGCAGGTTCGGATGGGATTCAGTGACTGACCGGTTCCAGGAAACAGCGGATATCAGCAAAAAGGTAACTCCTGCGGTACAGAACGACAATTTTGGGATCTTCAACCTCATCATTCAGCGTGTTTTGTTAACATTTTCTGGTCCATCCTTGCAAGGAACAGCACCCAGTCCTTGTCCCCGGGAGCCTGCAACCTCGTATTCCTCCGCCCCTGCATCGTGTCCGTTTCGTACCAGGTACCTGTTCTGGGACAATACCAGTTGAGCTGGTATGCTGCCTCCTTAAGGTTCATTACCGCCTCCGGGATGCTGTCAGACACATTGGCTTTTGCATGGTTGCCCGGATCATCGGGATTCTGCAGGTAGACAATGTACCTGTCCCCGTTCCTGATGCATTTAACGATTGCTGGATCATTCCCGGCCAGGCTGTCGGAAGGGATCCAGTTTACCAGGTCAAGATCCTTGTCCAGGAAGAATCCGTGTATATGAATGAAATCATGGGCTCCTTTTTCAAGCAGGCCGTTCTCATTCGCCGAATAATACCCCAGGATGCCCTTCGGGGTCCGGTCGTCAACATACGATTCATAGGTCCGCAGGCCCCCGTAGGTCGGATGTCCGCCGGACAAAAGGTTTGCCCATATCAAACGCCGGAAATAATACCGGTCGTGCGAGGGGTTGCGCCAGTTTTCGTAACGGTCTTCGTCCAGCACGACCGGATCATTTCCGCGCTCCCTGTATTCCAGCACCTTCAGGCCGTGTACCTGGTCAATATCCTCAAGGGTAATAATATCCGACCAGGGCTCGCCAACGAATGCATACCCCTCGTATCTCTTCTGATGGTTGGTGATCAGGGTCCCCCAGGGTTCCTGCTTTTTCATCGCCTCCCCGATGTAACTGACGGCACGTTTCAAATCCTCGCGCCCGTTAACATCCCGGTCATTCGAAATACAGTACGTTACATTCGGATATGCCGACCACCTGGCCTGCATGTAATCGACGGCTTTCCTGGAGATGAAATCCCCGTTCCTGAAACGAAACAATTCCTGGTCGTCTTCGGCAAAGGGGATTAACTGAAAAATGATCCCCGGGTATTTGTTCAGGGCATAATCAAGTCTTTTCTCCATCTCCTGCCAGTAAGCCAGATTCAGCTTGGATCTTTCTTCATTGAACAGGGCCTCCACGGTATGACGAGAACGGGCAAACCAGCATCTTATCTTCGTTGCACCCATGCCGGCT
>LJUP01000299.1 GCA_001303955.1 Bacteroides sp. SM23_62
TAAGGGTTGTTGGATTCAATATCATAGGATGTAACGGAATATCTCACAAAGGGTGAAACCTGGCGAAAACTTGGCCTCGTTGTACTCTTGTAAACGGCTCCCTGGATACTGATAAAGTCCGTGGCCTTATATTTAATATTCAGCGAGGGGAACCAATGCATATTTAGCCGATTGGTAACCACTGAATCAGGATTGGGTTCAATGCCGGTGGCGCCGCTGTTGGTATTTACATGCCATGCCTGGTACTGGGTTTCCATTCTTTCATACCGGAACCCGGGCAGCAGCATCAGTCTTCTCCCGATATTCAGCTCGGTCATGATATATCCGGCGGCCAGTCTTTCCGTAGTTTCATAATCCCGCCGGTAACTCTCCACCCCCCTGACATAATACTGATTACTGTCAGAAAATGGTCCGTACACCGGGTAATACTGACTTTGCAGATCTTTCAACAGATCAAGATCTCCCGACCAGCCAAGTGCATACCTGCCATTCAGGAATTCACCGGGATCATAGTTCTCATCAACGAAATTAGTGGCACTGATCCCCCGCTGGGGATAACCACCCTGCACTATCCATGGGAACATACCTATAAATGACTGACGCCTGGCTACCGATCCCCCCCACTGGAAGCTGCAATACCTTGATGTCCCGTTGCTGGTCCTGGTCAGCTGATGGAATTTCCCTCCCAGCTGCAGCTTTCCGGAAAGCCCGCCGAATCTATATGAGAGCTCATAATCAATTCTTGCATCATAGCTTATATCAGTCAGTTGCTGATCACCCGTATTGAGTTCCTGCAGGTAGGAATCTACAATTTTCAATCCCTCGGCACCGCCAATACTGTCCATTATGGTCGCGGGCTGCTTGTAAATCAGCCAGTTCTGGTCCAGGTTATACTCATTGATTTCAATCATCGGGAAGTATTGTTCATCCTGGGTTACCTTTGAATAGGTGGTTGACAGGTCCAGGTCCAGTTTTGATATGCCGAACCGGAATGAATTCTGCAGGGTATGGGTCCGGGTCATGGTTCTCCATTTTTCATCTCTTAAAGTCTGCTGGTAGTTTGTCGGAGAGTCCTGCTGATTAAATATATACTGGTTGTCCCTGCTGGTCACATCGTCATTTTTCATGCTGAGCAGGTTGAAGAATTTCACTTCCCACCAGTTATTCCGATAATCCAGGATCAGGCTGCCATTGGTCCGCTTCCGGGTTTGCTGCCGGTCGATCAAGGTCGTATTCTGTGTTCTTACGATCAGTGAAGAATCAATAAATTCATTAGGATCATCCGGGTCCCTCACAAATTGCCATTCCGCAGCTGAATACCCCGCATTGAATCGGTGGGATGGCATCTGTTTCCTTTCATGTGATGCTTTCAGGCTGACACCAAATTTTTTGTCAAAAAACCGGTCGCTGAAGCTGCCCGTGAATTTATAATTACCGAAATCCTGGGCTATATTGGCATAGCCACCTTCCGCCACAAAACTGATTTTCCTCACGTTGGGAGCTTCCAGCAACCTGAGATTGACAGTACCACCGAGGGCGTCGGCATCCATGTCCGCAGTCAGGGATTTTGAAACTTCGATACCGGACAGCAGCTCACTCTGTACCAGACTCAAATCAACACTCCTGTCATAATCACTTGTGGAAGCCATCTTGATCCCCTCAATGGTAATATTATTGTATTTTGGCGACAAACCGCGGATCACGATTTTATCAGCTTCTCCAGAACTTCTTTTAAGCGAAATACCCGGCAGCCTTCCGATTGCCTCAGCTGCATTGGCATCGGGCAATTCTTCAATTTTTTCAGCGGATACCACATTTTTAACGGTAAGGGCAGCAAACTGCTGATTGATGGCAGCCCTTTGTCCATAGACCTGCGCTGTAACTACTATCTCCTCACCCATTATTGATAATACTTCCAGCGATACGTTTAATGTTTGTGTTTCACCATCAGCGATTTCGACAGTAAATTCTTGCTCCTGATAGCCCATATAACTTACATGTACAGTTTGCGTACCAACAGGAACATTGTTCAGGATATAACCTCCGTCTAAGTCGGTGATCGTCCCGAGAAAGGGATCCTCTATATAAATGTTAGCACTGGGCAATCGGTCATTTGTCAGGGCATCAACCACCCTACCTGTAATGGTCCCGGTTCCCTGTGCGAACAGCATGCCGGAACAAATTGAAAACAAGGTGAAAAATAATAGATATCTTTTCATAATTTTTATCTCCTTGGTTAGATTAGGTTAGTTATGTTCAGCATTATAGGTTCATATGTAATTTGAAATCCACGGAATACCGGGTTCAATTGCTTATTTGGTGTGTGACAATATTCAACCGGGTAGAAGTGATACAACATTACTGCAAGGAAGTTGGTTAATGATTGTTAAGTATCCAACGAATCTTTATGCACAACTTGAATATATCTAAACAAAAATAAAATAATTTTTAAAATATACAAGAAAGCGAACAAATAAACTACGACAAGTGTAGAGGTAGAATTCGAAGGCATACCGTTGTCCAGGGGTACCTATTAATTAATACCGGATTCAGTCAGGTGAATTTCAAGATCACTGTAAAATGATTATAATCAAATGAATTTCAATTGAATAGCAATATCATTTTTCCTGTCACTGTATAATCATCAGTAGTTAACCTGTAGAAATATGTGCTGCTGGAGGCCTTATTTGGCACAAATTGTAGGGTATGTGTACCACCTGCCCTTTTCTCATCCATCAGGATTTCTACCAGTCTTCCTGAGACATCATAAACTGACAAATTAACATGTGTATTTTTCGCAAGTTGAAAACGGATGGTTGTTCTGGAATGAAACGGATTTGGATAGTTTATCACCTCAGGTTTCAACGTGGAGTTTACAACATCAATACCTGATTGTATATCATGATAGGCCTTCTTCACTGCGGTAATGGATGCTTCTGAATAAAATGCTTCATCATTCCAGTGCAATGCTCCAATGCGCAGGCCATCACTCTTCGAAACAAGATCTGCCGTATATGAAAAATCTTCTATCAGATCAGAGATTTTTGTAATTCCACCAGCATCTGAGTCTTCAGTTTCTACGCCAGGAATGGTAAGTGGATCATAATCACCAAAATAATATGCCGAAAAATCAGCAGGCAGCTCTGCACCAGGGACTTCCCATTGAACCCTGTTCCATTGAACAAAGACATCAGCTGCATCCTGTGGTAAAGGATCTGTTCCCAGACCAAGATCTGCTGCCATCATTTCGTAGATGCTGTTGTTTTCTTCTTTGAGATTATCGTATTCTGTTATCAGTGAATCCGATCTTTCATTTAACCAGATACCTGGAATATTTACTACTTCAAAAGGCCCTTCTAAACCAGTCCATGTCAAATAGGATTCCGGGGCATCGAAATCGGTATTATCATTATAACCGCCACCATAATAAAAATCCAATGTAGCGCTGTAAACTACCACATTATCAGCCAGGTAATAAACAATATCAGTAATTTCATCCACTTCCTCTGAAAGTGCAGTGGAATCTTCATTCAGGTATTTGCCCTGTATGGCAATGCCGGTTTTAATCGGATTCACTCCCATAATTCCTTGTGGTAATGCATCAGGATCCCCGCTGCCTATAATAACATTTTCCCAATCTTCACCAGCCATATTGGCATTTACAAACAGGTTATTGGTGAAATAGACCTCTTTCCAGTATTGATTAAAAAACGGATATTTATGGTTGTTAATGAATGTATTATGATTGACTACAGAATAATCAAATAAACATTCCTGGCCAAGAATTGTAAGTCCCCCGCCAGTTACGGTATTATTTTCAAAGATAAAGGTATCAACAGGTACTTTGCAATGTACTACCCTGGCCCCCCACCACTGGCTGAAATCATGTAAATCACGGAAATAACTATTCCTGATCACAATTTCAGCACCTGTTTGCACATCGTTCAGATCGAAAATATTACCATAACAGTGCTCCATAAGACAGTCTTCAACCAATAAATGATGGTCATTGCCTTGAATATCCCAGCATAACCATGGCCGGTTACCGTCTGTTTCCTGGACATGATACTGCACATTTTGAATGGCCAGGCTGCTGTTGATCTCGTTGGTGCCAATATTAACTTCTTCCAGTGGGACCTTCATAATTACAGGTTTTGCACCACCTTCCTGGCCTCTGATCGTAATGGTACCTTCAGGGTTTTCTGCAACGATCGGCCCATGCTGGAAATAGATTTCACCCGCTTTCAGTTCATAAATTCGATCTGGATTGATCCTGTTACCGGCAGCCGTTGTATCTCCATTGATGGTTGTTTCCAGCAATCCACCATTGGCCGGTCCGCCCTCGATTACAATAACCTCCTGGCCAGAGAGGATACCGGCTATCTCTAATTCTATACTTCTTCCCGGATCCGGTCCATATTCTTCAACCCTGATCGTATCTCCAACTATGGTAACCGACTCAACACCCTTGTAGTCAGAAGGAATTTCTGATATGAATGCATAATATGATTTTGTTATTTTCTCATCAACATCAACTTCTTCATACATTTTCTTCCCGAATATTGTATCTATCTCCAGAACTTCCGGCCAGGGCTGATGAAGTCCGGTTGAACCAAATTCCAACCCTCTGGCAAACGGTACATTGTCGTTTAATCTTAACCATAAATTTAACCATGGATATTCAGCAGTTGGCCAGATGTATCCCACCATCAGATTTAAAGAAGGATTCACTGCAGTGACCCACCCATATTGGTCATTTTCATCCAGCATGAACGATACTACCGACTGCCACCATGTATGATCACCGGTCAGGTATCTTAAGTCAGTAGAATCGCCGTCAACCACTGCTTCGGGCCATGTGAATACATCAGCTGTGGTCGGGGGAAGATTCCCGGCTTGTGAATATCCGCTATCAACCCGGGTATCTACAATGGTTGTTTCATCCAGGAACGGTGCGCCAATCGTTGGATGCTGGACAAGATTGAATACCGTCGGGCTTTCATTGTGATTCGAGATTTCTTCGACAACTTTAATTACCGGTGAAGTTTCGTTCAGATATATTTTTCGATTCAATCCCAATTTTACGATCGGTAAACTGCAGGACATTTCAGCAAAATAGTGGCCTTCTTTCAGGATTGGCTCCTGATCAAGCACCCAGGATATTTTTGATGCTTCTCCGTGATGGGGAATGCCCAGTGCCTGATCTTCCGGAGAGGATGGCCCCCAGCGGTCGAAGCAAATAAAATGTCCGTATTCATGGATGGGATTTAAAGCCATAGCGTTGAGACTGAATTCTGTGATTACTCCGCCGTTTAATGATATACCCATCTTGGCAATACCATTGTCAAGGGTAACCGTTTGGGCCGACAGGAAATATGAGAAGAGTATTGTGGTAAAAACCGTTATGTAAAATTTGTTCATGAGTTTCCCTTTTCATTTAAATTCACCGAATGCAAAAGGAAGATCTTTAGCGTATGCCTTCAGTAATAATTTCATTTCTTCCAGTTTATCGGAATACTCCGGGTCATAGGCCAGGTTGTTTTGTTCCCCTTTGTCATCTGCCAGACAGTAGAGCTGATCATCATCATAATAGCCCGGGAAATTGGTTTCATTGTGATATCTGTCCTTCCCCCTTTCTCCTTCTATCGTGAATTCCATTCTGTTCTCCGGTGTGATTTCCTCGTTTACCCTGTCGGGGAACCGTACGGCAATATATTTCCAGTCTTTTGTTACTATGGCTCTCTGATAAACCACTTCCAGGTAAAGTGATTCATGTAAACTTGATTTGGTTTCGTTTAATAACGGTACCCAGCTTCTGCCATCGATTTCGTAATCCTCAGGTGGTTCTATACCGGCCAGATCAAGAATGGTAGGAACGATATCCACATTGGTAACCAGGGCATCATGTACTTGCCCTGCTTTGATTTTACCTTTCCACATGATCGCTCCGGGAGCATTGGCACCGTCTTCATAACAGGTCATTTTTGCACGCGGACTTTGATGATCACTGGCAAAAACGATAATCGTATTTTCCATTAGGCCATATTCTTCCAGTCTTTCCAGGACGGCACCAATACCGTCATCCAGCCAGGTCATTGGTGCATTTTCATCAGGAATGCCAGCGGCACGGGTTCGTTCAAATACAGATTCACGGGAAGCCTGAACACCCGAGACGGGTTCATCCAGCATTCCGGCCGCAGTCACTCTCGGATTAGCCTTTAAGGATTCAAGCGGACCCGGGACATGAGGAAGTGTCGTAGCCATATAAAGGAAAAAAGGGTTATCCTTATGCTGGTCAATAAACTCAAGAGCACCTTTGGTAATCCACTCCATGTTATGATACTGCATGCTTTTGGGTATTCCTATAATATGCATGTTGTTTCCGTAGAGGCTTTCCACATAATCGAAACCGGCCACATCTTTCACATGCTGCTGCCATTTCCTGTATATGGCATAAATGGTATCTCTAACGGCAGGATCATCATAACGCTCGTCACCCCCAATATGGCCAAACTCACCACCCAGGTGGTACTTGCCCACCATACCGGTAGCGTATCCGGCTTCTTTAAATAGATGGGCACTGGTCTTTTCTTCTTTACTCAAAAATGTATTCCACCTGATAAAGGCGGGTTGATCAGTGGGCTGCCTTTTTTGCAGTACTTTTGAACGTACTGCATACCGTCCAGTGATCACTGAATACCGGCTCGGAGTGCAAACAGGTGAACTTACATAAAACCTGTTAAAGCGGGCACCGCCATTGGCTATCCGGTCAATACTGGGAGTTAAAACGTTTCCGCCGTACACGCCGATATGTTCGAAGTTGTGGTCATCGGTGTATATGATGACCACATTTGGTTTACGCTCATTTCCTGTACAACAGATCATTATAAGCATCAGCCATGCGGTCAAAATGAGTACGATTTTTTTCATCAGCTTTTCACTTTTATTACTATGATTCCCCTTGATTCTTTTCATTAGGTCATATGGGAAACGTTGGATGATAGATGCCCGCTAAATCAATTATGTTCTTAATTAATCTTTATTTCACCGTGAGAAAGGGTCCTGG
>LJUP01000300.1 GCA_001303955.1 Bacteroides sp. SM23_62
GGAACGGTTATTTTTATCATTATACTTACACATTCCGGGACCCGGTCCGGGCTGGTTCATAGCAATTTTACCTGGAGTATTAATATGAGCAAGATCCCCGTGGGTTCAGGGATGACAGGATACCCCTGGTACCGGGGCATTGTATTCTGGAGCCTGGTCATGATGGCTGCCTACGCGTTTTTTTATGCCATCTTCTGGTAAGCGCAGAAACTTTAGTCCAGGCACACCCCATAGCGAGGAGTGAATAAAGTAATATCCTGATACTATTTTTTTTCCTTCCAATACTGCTTTATACCATCAGCAATTTGATCCAATGAAGTCTTTTCAAAATCAAACTGGTAAAAAATTTTAAACAATTCAACTTTCAGGTCAGCTTCGGAAATTTTCGGATTTTTTGATATTATCCTGTTTTGGATTATTTTACGCGAAAGGTCCGTCATTTCAAATAAACCGTCTAACCTTTCCTTTAACGGTTTTGCCATGATGATATCAAATTGTTTTTGCAGTATGTCCCGTGGTGTGTCAATCATCACTCAGCAAATCAAATGTCTTTAATTTCAGTTTATTGCACCAATCATTAATGTAGTTCATTTCCACATCAGGATTTAATAGCAAATTTTCTATATCCTGGATTTGCTTTTCGCTTTGAATCTGCTGAATCCAGATTATTTTCGCAATTATCAGATCTTCAAGACTTATTACCCAAAGTTCTGTATCAAGTTCCTTAATTCTCTGGCGACGGTTAAATGCCAACTGGTAATATTCTGTCTCCTTGCGTATAATGAAATCTAGTTTGAAACCGGTTTCATGGTCAATAATATTAAATATTCCTTTCCGTTTGATTTCATTTCTGATAATTTCTTTGTTGAAGTAGCTGTCTGGAAACAGATCTGTAAATTCATCGGTCCTTTCCAGTGAAAGTTCAACTACAATATCTATATCCCTGGTCATCCTTGGGATAGAATATATATTCATGGCAATGCTTCCGGAAATCATGTATGGAAACTTGCTTTCGTCAAGAGACTTGCATACCCTTTTTAATAAGTCTAAAATCATTTGCCTCAAATGGTTGATCAATGCTTGAACCAACCTGCATTTCAGGGGTAATGTTCAGCATAGTTGAAAGATACAAAAGAATCTGGAAAGTCGCCAGCTATGTATGGAAGCCGGAAGGTTGTCAAATATTTTTTACCTTGTATTTGTAAATCTTACCTCTTTGCCTGGGCATGAAATGAATATGAGTATTAATTTGGACTTCATTATTTGTATAAATCAGAAGGCCCGAAAATCGATAGTACTTCTTTTAATAATCTAAAAAAGGGTTCCGTATGAAAAAAGCACTAAAACAAATGCTGTTCCTTTCAGTCCTCGCATGTTCAGCCTTGCAATGCTCCACGGAATATGAGCTAGTAATTAGCGGAGGCACCATTTATAACGGCAGTGGAGATGCACCTTTTATGGCCGATATAGGGATCACTGACGGGATCATCCAGGCGATTGGCAGAATTGATACCGGTAAATCGGAAGTGATCGATGCTACCGGCCTCTATATTTCTCCGGGGTTTATTGACATGCATACGCATTGTGAGAACGGATTGACCAAAACAGGCATGTCTGCCGCCCAGAACTACCTGAAACAGGGTGTTACCACCGTAGTTACCGGAAATTGCGGAAGTGGCACATACAGGGTGGCGGAATACTTTAATCATCTTGATTCCATCGGGATTGGACCCAACGTTGTCCACCTGATAGGCCATGGTACCATCAGGAACACTGTCATGGGACAGGAAAACAGGGCCCCTTCAGATGATGAAATGGAACAGATGAAAAAACTCATTGCCATGGGAATGAAAGGCGGGGCGGTCGGGTTGTCAACGGGACTTTTCTATGCTCCCGGCAGCTATGCCGAAACAAGTGAGATCATAGAACTGGGCAAAGAAGTAAGCACATTTCAGGGGATCTATGCTACCCATATCCGCGATGAGGGCAGTTTTACCACGGGACTGATCCCTTCCATTGAAGAGGCAATATCCATTGGAGAAGCTGCAGGGATTCCGGTTCAGATCTCTCATCTCAAAGCCCTGGGCAAACCTGTGTGGGGACTGTCGGATGAGGTAACCGGAATGATTGAAGATGCCAGGGACAGAGGGATCATCGTAATGGCCGACCAATATCCCTATATTGCTTCAAACACTTCTTTTTCGGCTGCGGTTTTACCCCGGTGGGTACAGGCCGGCGGAGCTGCGGAAACCAGGCTGACGGATCCGGACCTTCTGCCAGGGATCAGGAAAGAGATTGCCCGGAACATTGAAAACAGGGGAGGACCTGAATCACTTGTCTTGATTTCCTATTCCAGGGACAGTACTTTCAACGGGAAAAACCTTGCAGAGATCAGTGAGCTTCTGGGCCAGGATGTGGTCGAAACTGCTATCAACCTGATACTGAATGGGGGTTCAAGTGTCATATCCTTTAATATGAATGAATCCGATGTGCTCCATTTCATGCAGAAGGATTATGTGATGACCAGCAGTGACGGTCATGTTGTGCTGCCGGGTGAGGGCATGCCCCATCCGCGGAATTATGGCGCCTTTACCCGGAAAATCCGCAAATATGTGCTTGATGATCAGATCGTCACCATGGAGCATGCCATACGGGCCGCTACCTCGCTCCCTGCCGAAATGCTGGGATTAACCGACAGGGGTAAGATAAAAAAAGGATTTGCCGCTGACCTGGTGGTTTTCGATCCCCAAAACATTCGGGATAAGGCCACCTTTACGGATCCACATCATTACAGCGAAGGCATTGTTTTCCTGTTTGTCAACGGTGAGGCTGTGATCGAACACGGGGAATATAATGGTAAACTCGCCGGTAAGACCCTGCGCATGAACTAATCTATAATCTGGCTCACCGGGTATTTTTGTAATCAGTATCTCTTATTTGATTTTATATGGTGTATTGATTTTAAATCCGAAGTTAAACAACAGGATACCCGGATCATCGGAACTCCCGGATAAGGAATTCAGCGTACCAATACTGAAGGCAATTCTTGGATCCCATTTCTCGGGAGAGAGCTCCCGTAAACTGTACTCAAATCCCAGTGCAAAGGTATGGCGTGGATCTTCCAGTTCCGCCGGAATAAAACCATCACTCAAGAATTCCAAACGGTACTGGAAAGTTGGAGCGAAACGGGCTGTTGGTTTTATGCTGAATAGGATGGGTATTGTTGTGAAATGTACACCGGCCTCTTCATGGTATGCATAACCTTTCATGAATCCGGTTGATATGATGGGCTTTCTGATTAGCTTATCTTTATTGGACAGCTGTACCTTTAAATCACCCCAAACACTGCTGAAAAGATGATCATTATCTTTGGAAATATCCAATACATGTTCCGCACCAAACTCGAACCGCTTAGATATGCCGATCCGGCCCGATGTTCCCAGTAACTGTACCGGTGTTTCTGTGAATTCCTCGGTGCTTCGTGCCTGCATATATCCCGGACTTAGGGAGCCTTGACCGGGATGCAATGTTTCAGCAGTATGGTAGGTTGTGGCTATGCAACTGAGAAATAAGATGGCCACTGCGCAGATGAATAAAAGGTCCAGCTTGTTAAATTGAAATTGTTTTTTCATTGCAATGTGTATGTAAGGTTTCGAATCATCCCTTGAGCGCGAAGAATGAATGTTGTTACAACGATTAAAAAATTAATAAATACTATATTAGAGAGAAGAAGGGTCAGGTTTAACCAGAAGTACTGAATCGGATCAACAAGCATAAATAATATGAACAAAAGACAGATGCCGGAAAGGATCACTATTCTTCGAGTCAGGGTTGTCATAAAATATATGCTCTGACGTGCCTGATAAATAATCAGTAAAAGCCCAATGCCTGTGCCAGTACAAAAACCCGTCAGCAATCTGCTAACTGTACTTGACGAAAAGAGATGATAATTTGCCAGTATCCACTCGATGCCCGTAACTGAAATCAGTAATAGCACGACAAATGGATTTATCCTGGCCAGTTTAAGCCGAAATTCATCTGAAATAAGACACATGCTTAAAATGAAAATGAAAAAACCAGTATGCATACTGGTACACCGGGGACACAGAGGCAAAGGATGGCCCTGAACGACTAGTACGATGGATGGATCCTGATGACAGATCAGTCCAAGCAATTTATGAGCAATAAATTCAACACTTTCAATCATGTCCAGCGGTTATAAAGCTCAATATCAATGATCTTGACTGGCAAGGGTTTGTTCTGCTTCCTGGATGTGCATGTAAACATCATGATCATATACAGGCCGGAGTTCCCAGGCTTTCTGTAGGATTTTCAGAGCCTCATTGTATTTTCCCTGTTTGTACAGTCCCCAGCCTTTGGTATCGAGATAAGAATAGTTGGCAGGATCGATTTCAAGAGCATGGTCTATGAGCTTCAAACCCTCATTCAAATCAATATCATGATCAATAAGCATCCAGGCCAAGCTATTCAATATAGTGGTATTCTCAGGTGCCAGCGTGAGGGCTTTGCGAAATTCTTTTTCGGCCTGAACGAAGTACTTTGCCTCGGAAAATAACCTTCCTAATGCATTGTGAATCCTGATTTCTGACCAACCATAAACGTCGCTTTGTATAGTCGTATAATCATGAATAAATCCTTCCGCTACAATTGAGTCTCCTTCGGTTAAGGCAAGGATGGCCTGTTGGTATAAGATAGCCGGGTCATTCGGAAAATCAACTATGGCTTTCCTGTAGAGTTGTTTTTCCTTTTTGTATTGTCCTGTTTGATGATACGCATATCCAAGATCGGTATAGTTGTAAACCCACATCGGTTTGGTGTCCCAGTTTTGATAGATTTCCAGAGCTTTTTCGAGTGCAGGGATGGCATAATGATATTGCAACAGTTCAATGTAACTTACTCCCAAAAGAAAATAGGACCCTGTTGATTGGTCATCTAATTCAATAGCCTGCCTGAGCCATTTTATTCCTTCCTTGGGAGTTTCAAAATATAACGAATAAGTCCATTTTGTGAGTAATTCCTGCTTCA
The DNA here is from genome assembly GCA_001303955.1 of Bacteroides sp. SM23_62. GTDB lineage: Bacteria > Bacteroidota > Bacteroidia > Bacteroidales > SM23-62 > SM23-62. Next base: position 5,047 of record LJUP01000300.1, read on the forward strand.
TTGAAAGTGGCAGATGATCCTTTAGATCCTGGATTTTTAAGCACCATTTCTTGCCTTCTTCATACATCCCCTGGTTAAGATAAGCCATTGAAAGAAGCCACAAGGCACCGAAATAACTGGAATCTATCTCAAAGGATTGTAAAAGCCATCCACACGCACCGGGAAAATCCCTTTTGACGAAAGCATTCCATCCATGAACCCAATATCGATAAGCCTGGGGAGATTTGGTTGTCGAAGAAACTGTTTTCGCATGAGTAAGGTCTCTATCAATACTTGAAACTTCGAGAAAATTGCTAACCAGCAAAGAAAGTGAATCCACTACATCGAGCAGTCCTTCCTCAGATTTACATTCAAGTTGAAACGATTGAAAGATCTCTTCTGTTTTGGCATCCATCAATTGCGCGTTTAGGCGGATTTTCTCACCTGCCTCGATAATATTACCAAAAATAAACACATTGGCATTGAGTTTCTGAGATATGCTGCTGGCCACAGATGGTGTCAGTGCAGTATATTGGAAATCAGCGGTAAGTTGCATGATACTGCTGACCGATTCCAGTTGCCTGACAGATAATATTGGGGAGTTTGACAGATAGACAATGAGTTCGTTCTGGATACCCAGCTCCCATACATCCCATAAGGTATCGTTGGTCATGTTCTGAAACGGCATTACCGCCAGCGTTATTTTTCCATCCGCAGCTTTCATCTGGTCCATTCTGTCCTTTGGAAATACTTTCGGATAAGCCAGTATTACTACAAGGATTACCAGCCCTGCAATGAGCGCATCACTTACCCTTAGCTTTCGTTTTCTGGGAATTGAACCTGTTTTTTTCTGCCCGGCAACTTTTGCTGATGCTGTTTTCTTGATCCCTTCAGGGGTAACATCAAATATCCATGAGAAGATCACTGCAAATGGGAATCCAATTACAATCAATACAATAATTAAAGTCGGAGTCCATTCAGGAAGGTTCAAAGGCTGCACCACATTATTACTGAGCTCAATGATGACATAAGCGGCAGCAGCATACAGGGCTATCACCCTGACGACCTTTCTTCGCTTAAGCTCCTGCCAGAAGGTTGTAGGATTGTCAGGTTTGTGGGTCATTGGCCTGAGGTAGGTGGATTAGGGGTTAATAAATTTACAGTAATTGTACACCAATGTCAAATTGAATAATTTCCTATTGCCGCAGTTGAGTCTCCCTCAGTTAAGGCAAGGACGGTCTGTTGGAATAAAATAACAGGGGTAAAACCGATTTTAATTCTGAGATCTAATCACTTGGAGATTTGTTCCCCGCTGCTTGCGGCGGGGTAGTTCATTTGCAAATTCCGGTGGCAATTAGAATGCAGCATAGTGAAAAACCTAATCAATTACGCCGGATTTTTTCATCAGATCAACATACGTCTTCATTTCTCCCTCAGCCTGCATTCTGTACACCTTGCTTTGCAGGGCTCTGTAAAGCCCATCAGCAGTAGCTTTATTGGTGAAATGTGCATTTGTATAAGGATTATTGGCAATACCCGCATCAAGTGTTTCAATCCAATCTTGTGGAATGGATTTAGCCCCGGACAATGCTCCGCAAAGCGCACCGGCACTCGCTGCTGTACAGTCTGTATCATACCCTCTGTTGGTAGCAATAATCACACTTTGTACCACATCTGCATGGGTGGCCTTAAACAGGGCAAAAGCATAGCTTACGTTTTCATATACACTTGAATTTATATATTTATCAATTCTGTCGAATGCATAGTATTTACTGTCAGGTTCCACGTACATATCAGACAATTCCTTCCATAAATCACGGTTCATGGGATCCTCATATTTATCTGTTATCGCCAGTGCATGTCTGATTTCCGCTTCAATTTCAGGCGTCGCATACTTGAGCGCACCTTCAATGACAGATTCAATGGTGGAACCGGGGAACAAAGCCAGTGCCATGGCAGCATTGTACACGGCTCCCCATGCAAAAGCATCGTCTTCCGGATCCTCGTAATAAAGCCTTCCCAGATCATTCATGTC